>NZ_QGSZ01000224.1 GCF_003857055.1 Micromonospora inaquosa
TCTACGCGGTCATCCGCGAGCTGCAACGACTCCTCGCGACCTGGACCGGCGCCTGCCTCACCTGCCACCAACCCGTGAAGCCGTTACACCGCAACAAACGCCACAGAACCTAACAAAGCACTACTAGCGAGCCAGACGAACTGGGCGACCTCTTGCGGCCGAACGGCAGGAGCCGCGCGATCACCGCGATCCCCCGAAGATCCGCCGCATCGGCGGGGGCGTGTCACCGCGCCGCCGCCACTCCCGGGGGTAGCCCAGCGACACCTCCTCGAAGCGCACGCCATCGTAGTAGGTGGTGCGGGGGATGTGCAGGTGCCCGTACACGGCCACGGCGGCACGAAAGCGCAGGTGCCAGTCCGCGGTGGCGACGGTGCCGCACCACTGCGCGAACTCCGGGTACCACATCACCTCGGTAGGCGCCCGCACCAGCGGCCAGTGGCTGACCAGCACCGTGGGCAGCATGGGGTCGACGGCGGCGAGGCGCCGCTCGGTCTGCGCCAGTCGGGCGTGGCACCAGGATTCCCGGTCCGGGTACGGGTCCGGGTGCAGCATTCTCTCGTCGGTGCACACGACGCCGACGTCGTACGCTCGCCGCAGCGACTCCTTCTTCGTCATCCCCGGCGCCCGGAACGTGTAGTCGTAGAGCTGGAAGAGTGGAGCCACCGTCACCGGCCCGCCCGTTCCCCGCCACACCGGGTAGGCGTCCTCGGGGGTGAGCACGCCGTTGTCGCGACACATGCGCACGAGCGCCTCGTAGCGCGCCACGCCGCGCAGCTGTACGGGGTCGGAGGCGTGCGTCCACAGCTCGTGGTTGCCCGGGGTCCAGATCACGGTGTGGAACCGGCGGCGCAGTTGCCGCAGGATCGCCTCGACGTCACCGAAGATCTCGCCGACGTCGCCGGCCACGACGAGCCAGTCCTCGTCCGACTCGGGTCGTAAGTCATCGGCGACCTGCCTGTTCTCGGCGTACGAGACGTGGAGGTCGCTGATCGCGAACAGGGAGGCCACCTCTACCTCGATCCTTCCGTGTACCTGTCGCCCAAGCGTGTCGAACACGTTCCGGGATCGACAATGGACGACCACGATGCGCACCGTTTCGCGGAGGCGTCCGCGGTGGCCGCCCCACCCGCCTCCGGTGTTGAAGAGTCGGCCGTGCGCCCGCGCGCCCGGCCTCGGGCGTCATCTGACGATTCACCTGGCCGCACCAACAATCTCAGCGAGGAGATCCAGGAACCTCCTACTCCACGTTTCGATCGTCGACTGGTCGAACAGTTCGGTGGAATACTCGACCACGCCACGCAAGCCGTCGGCGAGAGGCGTGACGACCACCGCCAGGTCTCGCCGTGCGCAACCGAGTTCCTGGTCCGACACCTGCACGAGGAGGCCGGGCAGCTCGACCTGCGGCATCCCCGGGTTCATTCCGAACAGCATGGTGGCTACCGGCGGCGATCCGGTGTGCCACACGGGATCAACCGCCGCATAGATCGCGGGCAGGGGTGCTGGCTGGTGTCGGATCGCGTCGAGGAACGCCTGCTCGGTGCCGGCCACCAGTTCCGTAAAGGACGCCGCGGTCTCGAGCGGTGGCCGCAACAGCAGAGGGCTGGTGAACAGACCGACCACCGACTCGTAGCTCTGATCATCGCGGTGGGCGTAGGGGCACGCGAGCACGATGTCGCCGCTGCCGGTCAGTTCGCGCATCAGGGAGGCGTAGGCCGCCGCCAGGACCGGGAAGATTGTGCTGCCGCTGTTGGCCGCGAAGGCTGTCAGCAGCGCGGTCAGGTCCGCGGGGATGTCGAAGGTGAACTCCTCACCGCGGCCGGACAGGCGGGCCGGCCGTGGTCGGTCCGTAGGCAGCGACAACGTCCGGGGAGCGCCGGCGAGCTGGCGTCGCCAGTACGCGAGCACCGCGGGTTCCACCTGCGTGGCACGCTGCCGGCGCGCGTACTCCAGGTAGGTGGGGGCGGAAGGCGCTGGGACTGTTCGGCTCCCGCGCTGTGCCGCGGCGTACCCGAGCCCCAGCTCGTGGAGAAGCTGGAGCATGGACCACCCGTCGCCGTGCAGGTGGTGCACGACGAGCATCAGCACCCAGGTTTCGTCGTCGACCCGGGCGAGTCGGGTGCGGAGCCAGGGGCCGGCCTCGTCGGGGAATGCCTCCCGCCCGACCCGTACACACCAGTCGTCGACCTGGTCGGCAGGAAGGTCGGCCACGGGCAGCATCACCTTGCCCGCAGCCAGGACCTCCTGGGTCAACTCGCCGTCACGATCCACCAGTCGGGTCCGCAGGGCCTCGTGCCTCGCGACGAGCCCGTCGACCGCACGTTCGAGAGCGGGCAGGTCGAGCCGGCCGGTGAGGTCCATCCGTACCGCCATGTGCACGGCGGCCGGGTTGGGTGCCCGGCGCTGGCGGCGCCACATCAGCTCCTGCTGGTACGTCGCTGGCGCCCGGTCCAGGACTGCGTCGCCACCCGCCGGCGACAGGGCCGCCGCCATATCCCGGATGCCGCGGCTGCGCAGCACCTCGTGCACGCTCACCTTGACCTCGGCGAGCGCGGTCAGGCGGTTGGCCAGACGTACGGCGGCGAGCGAGCGGCCACCGGCCGCGGTGAAAGGGACGTCCACCGACATCTGGGGCAACGCCAGCTCGGCGCACCAGGCGTCGTGGACGAGCTGTTCCCGGCTCGTGCGGGGCCGCTCGTCGCCGGGCGCGGCGGCTGGCGCCGGCAGTCGGGTGGTGTCCACCTTGCCGGCTTCGGTGGTGGGCAGGGCGTCGAGCAGCACCCAGGCCGTCGGCATCAGGTGGTCGGGGAGGCGTTCGGCCAGCCGGGCGGCGAGCCGCGCGGTCCGGGTCTCGGCCGACCCGTCGTCATCATCGGTCACCACGTACGCGGCCAGGTAGGCATCGTCGCCCCTGTCGTGGCGTGCGATCACCGCCGCCTGCCGTACGCCGGGGAGCAGTGCCAGCTCGGCGGCCGCCTCGCCCGGCTCCACCCGATGTCCGGCAATCTTGACCTGCTCGTCCACCCTGCCGACGAACTCCAGGGTGCCGTTCCCGCGCACCCGGACGAGGTCCCCGGTGCGGTACATCCGGTCACCAGGCTGGTGCCGGTCCGCCACGAAGACGGCCGCGGTGTCGGCCGGTCGCCCCAGGTAACCCCGGGCAACCCCGGTGCCGCTCACGCACAACTCCCCGACCGCCCCCGTCGGCACCGGCAGGCCGGCCACGTCCAGGACGTGCAGCCTGTGATTGTCCACCGGGGTGCCGATGTCGATCGGCCCGGACCCGTCCGGCGACACCGGGCCGGCCGTGGTCACGATGCTGCACTCGGTCGGCCCGTATGCGTTGATCACCTCCGCGGGGAAACCGGCGGGTGGGCGGCGCCGCAACTGGCTGCCCCCGACGACCAGCGTCCGGAGGGTGGCGGACGGCCGGGCTGGTAGCGCGAAGACGAGTTCGGCCAGGGGTGCCGGCAGTAGTGCGACGGTGACGCCGTGGCGGGACCACTCGTCTAACAGGGCAGCCGGATCGGACCGGACCTCTGCGGGGACGAGGTGCACGGTGGCGCCGGCGGCGAGCGCCGGGTGGATCTCGGCGAGGTTCGCGTCGAAACCCAGCCCCAGGCCGTGCGCCACGGTGTCCGCCGAGGTGAGCGCGAGTGCCCGCACATGCCAGGACACCGCGTCCACGGCGGCCTCGTGCGGTACCAGGACTCCCTTCGGTCGGCCGGTCGAGCCCGAGGTGTACACGCACCAGGCGACGTGCTCCGGTGAGGGCACCCGGTCGGGCAGCGGCAGGGTGGGATCCACCGGCGCTTCCACGAGGACGTACGCCACATCGGTCGGGTGCTCGATCTCGGCGGTGGTGAGCAGCAGCCGCGCGCCGCTGTCCGCCAGCAGGGCGTTGACGCGGGCGATCGGCAGCGCCGGGTCGAGCGGGAGGAACCCGGCACCGGCCATCAGGACGCCGAGCTGCGCGGCGATCAACTCGGGCCGGCGTGGCAGGAGCACCGCCACGATGTCGTCCGGTCCCACCCCGGTGCCGGCGATTCGTCGGGCCAACAGCTCGGCCCGCCGGTGCAGCTCGCCGTAGGTCCACCGGGTCTGCCCGCAGACCACCGCGACGGCGTCGGGCGCGCGGGACGCCTGCCGGACGAACGGGTCGTGCAACCGATCGGCGAGCGGTTCGCCGCGTGGCCCACGAAGCTGATCGGCGGGCGCGTCCAGAGTTGTCGCCAGGCGGGACAGGTGATCCCCCGGCCGCCGGGTCGCCGCGTCGAGCACCCGTCCGAAGTAGTCGAGGAACCGCTGCACAGTGGTGCGGTCGAACACCTCGGTCCGGTACTCCACGTGGCAGTGCACGCTGTCCCGGTGGGAAAGGTAGATGATGAGATCGACCGGGGCCTTGTCCAGACCGATTCTGAGGGGCGTGGCCGTGACCCCGGGCAGGTCGAACGCGAAGAGTTCCTCGCCGCTCTCGTACTCGACGACAACGTCGAAGAGCGGATGGTGACCGGCCTGCCGGTCCAGGGCGAGTGCGTGGGCAAGGACGTCGAACGGGACGACGTGGTCGTACCCGTCGACCGCGCTGGCCTGGATCCGGGCGACCAGCTCCCGGAACGTGGGGTCGCCGCTGAGGTCCAGTCGCAGCGGCAGGGTGTTGACGAAGAACCCGACCAGGTTCTCCGAGCTCTCGTCCCGTCCGCTCGTGCCGGTGCCCACGACCAGGTCGGGCTGACCGCTGAATCGGAACAGCATCACAGCGAACGCGCTGAGCAGCGTGCTGAAGGCGGTAACTCCCTCTGCCCTGCTGAATCGCCGGATCCGGTCGCTCAGGTCGGGGGGGAGGTCCACGAAGAGGCTCTCGCCGGCGGCCGACGGGACGGCTGGCCGCTGCCGGTCGGACGGCAGGACCAGGGTGGGCGGCAGCGGGTCGAGCTGGTTGAGCCAGTAGTCGAGATGCTTGTCAGGCTCATCGGCGACGGCACGAGCCCGCGTGAGTTCCGGGTAGCTCACCGACAGCGGGGGCAGGTGCGGCTTACGGTCGGCGACCCGGGCCTGGTAGCACGCCGACACCTCTCGGGTCAGCACAGAGTACGAGCCGCCGTCGGTGGCCAGGTGGTGGAACGACATCACCAGTACGTGGTGCGTCGGGGAGAGGCGCAGAAGCTCGAATGCGAACACCGGGCCGTCGAGGAGGTCGAACAGCCGTACGCTCACCGCGGCCATCGCCGCCCCTACGACTGTCTCCTCGTCGGCTCCCTGGTGGTCGTGTACGGGGATGTCGACCTCCAGTCGCGGATGGATGATCTGGCGGGGCTCCCCGTCGATCTCCCGGTAGGTGGTCCGCAGCGGGGCGTGCCGGTCCACGACGTCCTGCACGGCGCCGCGGAGCGCAACCGGGTCCAGCGCGCCCTGCAGCCGTACCGCCGCACCCTCGGTGTAGGCCGAGGTGCCGGGATGGATCTGTTCCGCCAGCCACAGCCGCCGCTGACCCGGGGAGAGTGGTGCGATGTCGACGACGTCAGCCCTGGTCCGGGAAACCTGGCGGCGGGTCGACCGGCGTAGCGTGTCGATGACCGGCAGCCCGTTGCGGACCGCCTGCGCCGGCAGGCCGAAGTCGACGAAGCAGGCGACCTCGTCGGCACCGGCCTCGAGGATCTGGTCCAGCACAGGCCGGCAGCTCTCCGGCGAGCCGATGAGCGCCCGCTGGTCGCAGTACCGCTCGTAGGCTCGGGAGAGCACGAACCGTACGTCGTCGTCGGGGGTGTCAGCGAGGTCGATGTTCATCCCGAGGCTGTTGACCACCTGTCCGAGCAGGCTGAATGACGAGCGTAGGTACGCGCAGAACGGCTCGAACGCCGTCGCGCGGGCCTGCTCGGCGTTCTCGTCGAGGTACGTGTGCATCAACACCACGACCCGTCCGGCATCGGGGTCGAGCCCGTGCTCGGCGCGGGTGCGGCGGTACAGCGCGATGTTCTCTGCCAGCTGCGCGACGTCCTGCGTCATCAGATTGGTCACCACACCCAGATCGCGGCGGGCGGCCTCGCGGTAGCTGTCCGGGTTTCCGACGATGGCCGTGAAGATCGGCGGCTCGGCCTGCACGGGGCGGGGGAATAGCCGAACGTCGATGTCGTCACCGCTGCCGGAGCGGGCCCGGACGGCCTCGCCGCGCCACAGCCGCCGGACGGTGTCCAGGTTCTCGTACATCACCTGCTTGTGGCGTGGGTAGTTCTCCGGAAAGAACACGAAGTCGTTGGCGTGCCAGCCGGATGCACAGCCGATGCCGACCCGACCTCTGGAGAGGCGGTCCACCATGGACCATTCCTCGGCGACCCGGATGGGATGGTGCAGCGGCAGCACCACCGACCCGGCGTTGAGCCGCAGCCGGTGGGTCCGCACCGCGAGAGCTGCGGCGAGCACCGAGGGATTGGGAAAGATCCCGCCGAACGAGTGGAAGTGCCGCTCCGGCAACCACACGGCGTGGAAGTCGTGGGTGTCGGCGAACTCGGCCGCGTCCAGGATGACCTCGTACGAGTCGTCCCGGTCCTGGTCTGCGTAGTCGCCGAAGAAATAGAGGCTGAAGTCGACGGTGTCGGCCGCCTCGACGTCCCGTGCGTCAGGCACCCGCCGCGGGTGGACCGCCGGCCGCGGGACCGGAACAGGCTGCGGCGGTGGCACGGTTTGGAACGATGGGGCTGACGGGGCCGGGACCGCACTCCCGAGCAGAGCCAGCTGTTCCCGCATCAGTTCGAGCTGGCCGTGCACCACAGCGACGAGATCGGCCGACACCTCCCGGGTGCCGTCGACCGGTGACACAGGCAGCGGTGCGGGCAGCAGCGGTGCGGGCAGCAGCGGCGCTGCTGTCGCCGGCTCCGCCGCCGGTCCCGGCACCGTCACCCGCGAGGTCGACGGGGTGGGCGGACTCGACTGGGCCGCCGAGGTCGCCGCCGCCGAGGCACCGCCGACCACCGCCTCGGCGAGCAGGCGGGGCGTGCCGATGGCACCGAACAGGTCGCGTACCGGCATCCGGACGCCGAAGGCATTGTTGATCTCCCGAGACATGGTCATCAGGAGCAGCGAGTCGGCACCGGCTTGCAAGAACGTCTCGTCCGGGTCGATCTCGTCCGCGCCCACGCCCAGCCGCTCCGCGGTCAGGGCCAGAACCCGCGTCAGCGCCGAGTCCACAGCCTGGTCGGACAGCTCTTCCAGCGCTGGCGCAGCCGACGCGGCGGCCAGCGGCGGGGACCCGATGCCCTCCGCCGGCGCAGCGGCGGCCACGGACGAGGTCACATCCGCATCTGCGGGAAGCGTCACCGGTATCCGCGTCTCGGCCCAGAACCGCCGCCGCTGGAAAGGGTAGGCCGGCAACGACGTCCGCCGACCGCCACAGTCGGCGGTGATCGCAGCCCAGTCCAGCCCGACGCCCGCGACGTGCAGCTCGGCAACGGCCTGCCAGAGTCCGTCGACCGGCTCCAGCTCCTTCCGCTGGGATGGCACCCATCGCAGCTCCGACCCGGAGCCCCGGGCGATCCCGGTCAGCACACCGTCCGGCCCCGCCTCCACGACCGTCCCGACGCCCTGCTCGAGGAGGGTCCGCACCGCGGTGTCGTACGCGACGGGCTGGCGGGCCTGGCGGCACAGGTAGTCGCCGTCGAGCAACCAGCCCGGCCGCCGCAGCTGCCCGTCCACGGTGCTGACCAACGGCAGCCGGGTCGGTCGCACCGTCACCTCCTCGACCACCCGCCGGAACCGGTCGAGCACCGGCTCCACCGCCGCCGAGTGGAACGCGCGGTCCACCGAGAGCCGGCGGGTCACCACCGCGAGTCGTTCGGCACGGCCGGCCAGCGCCTCCACCGCCCCGGGTGGCCCGGAGACCACGTACTGGTTCGGACCATTGCGGGCGGCGACCTCCACCTCGCATCCGGTGAGTAGCTCCTCGATGACATCGGCGTCCGCCAGCACCGCCAGCATCGCGCCACGCGGCAGGTCCTGCTGCATGAGGCGACCACGGTGAGCGGTGAGCGTGACCGCGTCGGTCAGCGACAGTGCGCCCGCGACGACCAGGGCGGCGTACTCCCCCACGCTGTGCCCGAGGAGGTACCCAGGGTCCACCCCCCACGACCGCCACAGTTCCGTCAGCGCCACGCCGGTGATGACCAGGGCCGGCTGTGCCACCTCGGTCGGATGGGTGCCGACAACCGGCCGCTCCCGCAGCCGGGCGACAAGGTCGCCACCGACCACCCGCCGGTACGCCTCGGCCCCCTCATCGAGCACCTCTCGCACCACCGGAAAGCGCTCGGCGAGATCGAGGACGACCCTGGGCAGGTCCCCCTGGCCCGGGAAGGCCAGCGCGAACGTGCCAGGCGCGACCGAGCCGACCTGCCCGGCCAGCACCCTGCCGACGCTGCCGCCGCTCACGTACCCGTCCAGAGCGTCGGCCAGCGCGGCCGTGGAGCTGCCGCGAGCAACCAGACGGTGTCGCAGATGACGGCGACCCCGGCCTGCCGTCGAGATCACATCCGGCAGCGGCAGCCCCGGCTGGGAACGCAGCCGATCGCGGTACCGGACAGCGAGTTCCCGCAGCGCCACGGGGTCGGCCGCGGAGAGCGGCAGCAGTCCCGGCGCCGGATGAACCCGGGTCTCACCGGCCAGAACGGGCGCCGCCTCGGGCGGCTGCTCCACGAGCAGGTGGGCGTTAGTGCCGCCCACCCCGAGTGCGCTCACCGCCGCCCGGCGCGGGTGGGAGGCCTCCGGCCAGTCCGTGCGGCTGGTCGCGATAGTGAAGGGCCCACCGGACAGGTCGATCGCCGGGTTCGGCCGGGTGAAGTTGATCTGCGGAGGGAGCTGGGCGTCGCGGACGCTCATGATCACCTTGAGCAGCCCGGCCATGCCGGCGCAGCAATCCAGGTGACCGATGTTGGCCTTGACCGATCCGAGGAACGGTCGGCCGCCCGCGTACACCTCGGCGAGGGCGTGGTGCTCCACCGGGTCGCCGAGTGCGGTGCCGGTGCCGTGCGCCTCGACGTAGCCGATCGACTCGGCCGGCACCGCTGCGGCACCGAGCGCCCGTCGGGCGACGTCGATCTGGCCCGACACGCCTGGTGCGGTGAAGCCGACCTTGCCGGCACCGTCGTTGTTGACAGCCGAACCGAGGATCACCGCATGGATGCGGTCCCCGTCAGCGAGGGCGCGGTCGAGCGGTTTGAGGATCACCGCGGCAACACCGTTGCCGCCGACCGTTCCGTCGGCGTCGGCGTCGAACGGCCGGCACCGCCCGCGGGCCGACAGGATGGATCCGGGGGTGGACTGGTAGCCGGTCACCTGCGGTACGTGCAGCGCCGCGGCCCCGGCGATCGCCAGCTCCGCCTCCCCGTCGAGCAGGGCCCGCACCGCCAGGTGCACAGCGACCAGGGAGGTCGAGCAGGCGGTCTGCACGTTGATCGCCGGCCCGGTCAGCCCGAGGCGGTAGGCGACCCGGGTGGCCAGGAAGTCGGGCTGATTGCCGAGCGCTGCGCCGATGGAGGCCACCGGATCGGCGGACCCGGCAAACTCCCCGAGTTGGTGCCGCAGATAGGTGTGGTGCGGGTAGAGGTTCATCCCGCTGCCCGCATAGACCGCAGTGCGACGGCCCGGGCCGTCGCCCGGGTGCCCCGCGTCCTCCAGCGCGTGGTGGCAGGTCTCGAGGAACAATCGGTGCTGCGGGTCCAGCATCTGGGCCTCCCGGCCGGTGATGCCGAAGAATCCCGCGTCGAAGCCGGTGATGTCGTCCAGGGTCCCGCTCGCAGCGACGAAGTCGGGCGCGGTAGCGGTCTCCGGCGGAATTCCCGCCGCCAGCAGCTCATCCGGGGTGAAGGACCGGATGCTCTCCACCCCGGCGAGCAGGTTTGCCCAGTACCGCTCCACGGTGTCGGCACCCGGAAATCGGGCAGCCATGCCGATCACCGCGATGCGTCGATCCCGCGGCGGCGTCCCGATCGGCTCCGGTGACGGTGAGTTGGAGGCGGGGGCGGCGAGGTGGGCGCTGAGTGCCTCGACCGTGGGGTGGGCGAAGAGCGTGGGTGCGGAGACTCGGCGGCCCAGCACCCGTTCCAGATGCGACCGGAGCTGGACCATCTCGACCGATCCGACCCCGAGCTCGTAGAACGGCACGGCGGGATCGACCAGTCCGCCGGTCAGGTCGGCGAGGATGTCGGCCACCAGTGCGTGCACCTCCGCGCGGCCGTACGCGGCCGGCTGGCCATCGACCGGGGCAACCGCGCCGTCGACGGTGGAGCCCGCGCCCCCGTCGTGGTCCGGCGTCGGAAACTCCCCCGCCAGGTAACGCCGGCGCAGAGCCGCACGCTGGATCTTCCCGCCCGACGTCCGTGGGAACCCCTCTGCCGGTACCGCGAGGACCTGAGCCGGCGTGACCTGCCAGCTCCGGGCGACCACGGCGGTGACGGCCCGGGCCACCCGCGCGACGGGTACGTCCCCGTCGGAGACGTAGAAGATCACCAGCGATTCCGTGCCGGTCCGAGAGTTCGGTACGCCGACCGCGGCGACCAGCCCGTCGCGTACCCCGTTCACCCCGCCGACCACCCGCTCAACCTCGTAGCAGGGAAGGTTTTGCCCGTTGAGGATGATCAGGTCCTTGGCCCGTCCGGTGATCGCGATCTCCCCATCGCGCATGAACGCGAGGTCGCCCGTGTCCAGCCAGTCGTCTCCGTCCGGGAAGGCGAGCCGGGACGCCTCTGGATCAGCAAGGTATCCGCGAATGACCCGGGCTGACGCGAGCTGAAGGCGACCGATGCGGCCCTCGGGGAGTACCGCCCCGCTCTGGTCGACGATCCGCACGGTGGCCCCTGGGGCCGGGCGCCCGACGGACAGATACTCGGTGACGGTCTCCGAGGCGTCCTCCCCGGTTGCCCATTCCAGGTCTCCATCCAAACTGGCCGTACGGAGGCGGTGCCGGGAACCGGGCGCTCCGTAGGAGGCGTACGTGATCCCCGTGGTGGTTTCGGACATGCCCCAGGCTGGGCGCACAGCGGCCGCCGGCACCCCGCTGGCGGCCAGGAACGCCTCGATCGTCTCGGGCAGGCACTGCTCCCCACCGCTGACCATGCATCGCACCCCGCGAAGGTCCCACTGCCGGTCGGGCGTACGGGCGAACGCTTCGGCCACCAGCCGCAGTCCGAAGTTCGGCGCCCAGCTGTGCGTCACCCGGTGCCGCCGCATCAGCTCCAGCCAGCGCAGTGGGTCGGCGAGCACCAGCTCGGTGGCGACGTTGACAGAGGTGGCGCCGAGGAAGACGCCGGCGACGTGGTAGAGCAGCAGGCCTGCGGAGTGGTCCAACGGCAGCCAGTTGAGCAGCACGTCACTCGGGCCGATGTCGAGCATCTCCCGTGCGCCGATGGCATTCTCGGCGAGCGCCCGGTGCGTCAGTGGCATGATCTTGGGCGTGCCGGTGCTGCCGGAGGACAGCTGCAGGAGTGCCACCGCCGCGGGATCGGGGTCGGCATCGTCCTGTCCCGCCTCGCCGGAGATCCGCCCCTGCCGGCGATCACCCCCGACGGTGGTCAGCTCGGGCACCGCCACCACCCGGTCCCGCACCGCCAGGCGAGCGAGCACCTCGAGGTCATCCGAGCCGCCCACGACGACCGGCTCCCCCAGCTTGCGCCACGCGTGCAGGAGGGCACCGACACTCGGTGCGTCCGAGTCGTAACCGCTGAGAGCTCCCACGGTGAGCGGGACCATGCCCCCCAGCACGCAGCCGACGAAGACGGGCCAGAACTCGGCGCCAGACGTGATCCGCAGGATGACGTACGAGCCGGATTGCAGCCCGTGTGCCCGTAGACCGGCCAATGTGGCCTCTCCCCTGACCAACAGGCTTGGGTAGTCGAGGAACTGCTCGCGTCCGTCCGCGTCCACCACCCTGATACCGCAGTCGGGGAAGTCCCGGGCCGCCCGGATGAGCGCGGCCCGGAGGGTGCGGGAGTGAGTGGCATCGGTCGGCACGTCGCCCCCGTAGCTGATGGCGGTGCGCCGGTCGGGCGATGCTGAGTTCACGGAGCAACCTCGACTTTCTGCACAAAGGGTCGGTGCGGCCGGCGCTGCCGGGAGCGGACGTGGGTGATGACGAACACCACGGCGGCGACGAGCGCCAGCCCGTGCGCCGCAGCGACCACCGGCAAGGGGGGAAGCTGCCCGAGGGCGAATGCGCCGACGATCATGCCGAGGCCGAATCCGGCGTTCTGGACCGCTGCGGCCAGGCCGAACAGCTGGGCCCGCCGGGACGGCTCGACGTTCTGCAGGCGCATCGTGTAGCTGATCTCGGCATAGCCGTCCGCCATCCCGGCCATGACCACCACCACGGCCAGGAGCCACAGCGGCGGACCGGTGAAGGCGATGACGAACAGCACCGACATCGCGCAGGTGGCGACCCCGAAAGCCACCGGGGAGGTAGGTTCGGCGTTCCGTCGCCTGGCCCGCCACGCGAACCAGCGGCCGACGACCAGGCTGCCGACCGCCCACGCCGTGGTGAACAGAGCGGCAAGCGAGGCGGGTGCGTCGGGTCGGGTCAGACTCGCGTACACCGGCAACCCCACGTTGTGCGAAGCGGAGCCGAAAGCGTCGGCTGCCCGTACCGCGATCATCGCCAGCACCACGGGGGCGATCCCGGACAGCGCCTGCGAGAGACGTGGGCCACGCGGGCGGCCCGCCGGCCGCTCCCGAGCCGGCGCGATCGCCGGACGCCAGCTACCCACCCTGGTCAGCAGCAGCGCGGAGACGACGTAGGACGCTGCGTCGACCAGGAACGCGGCGTGGTAGCCGAGCAGAGTGACCAGCAGGCCCGAGGTTCCGAAACCGAGCAGCATGGCCGTCGAACGGACCGTGACGAGATGCGCGTTGGCCCGGGCGAGCCCTTCGGGCTCGACCAGTTCCGGAAGCCCGCTGCGCAGCGCGACCCCCCACTGGGCCTGACCGGCGCCGAGCACGACGGCGAGCCCGTAGAGCACCGCCGGCTTGGCCTCCATCGGAACCAGGACCAACAGCACGAGGACGCAGGCCGAGAGCAGGTCGGCAGTGACCATCAGGCCGGTCCGGCTGTAACGGCCCACGAGCACTCCGGCAATCGGCGCCATGAGGACGCCGGCAGCCAGGCGGACGGCCATGAAGAGCCCCGTCTGCACCGTGGAACCTGTGACGTCCAGGGTGAACAGCCCCAGCGCCACCATGTTGAGGAAGCTGCCGTAGGTGGACGATGCCTGTGCGGCCAGGACTAGGCGGAGGGGTCGTGCCGTGCGGACCCCCGTCGTTGGCAGTCGCAAGCTATGCCGCCCTCGTGCCGCTCGTCGGAACCGCCCGGATCAGCCGTCGCATGACTGCTTCAGGTCCCGGAGATGGCGCAGCCCTTCCATGACCGTCGAGTCGGGCAGTCCGAAGTCGATGAGACACGCGATCTCGTCGACGCCGGCCGCGCGCAACTCCTCGACCCGCTTCCATCCGTCCTGCACGGTGCCGAACAGACCGGTGTCGGCGAGGTAGCGCTCGAATGCCTGCTCGAGCAACTCGTTCACCACCGCCTCGACCGTGACGGGATCGAGGTCGTCGTCGGCCGGCATGTGCGACATGAGATCCAACGAACTCCGTAGGTATTCCTTCATCGGAGCCTCAACCAGCGAACGCACCTCCTCACGAGAGGTCCCGAGCAGGGTGTGCAGCATGACGACCACGTTCGGCTGGGCGGACATGGCCTCCGCGGCCTGTCGGTAGACCTCGATCTTCTGCGCCAGCTCCTCAATGTCCTGACCGAACAGGTGGGTCAGGACACCCGCGCCGAGGTGTCCGGCGACCTCGAAGGTCTGTGGGCTGCCACCGCTCGTGATCCAGATCGGCAGTTCGTCCTGCACCGGCCGCGGGTACAGCTGCACCTGCCGGGTCTGCCCCTTCCCGTCCACCACATTTGCCGGCTCGCCGGCCCAGAACGAGCGGACCTGACCCACGGTTTCTGCCACCACCCGCGCGCGCTCCGCGAACGCCTCCGGGCGGAAGGCGAAGTCGACCGGGTTCCACCCGGGAGCGAAGGCGACGCCGGCCCGTCCGCCCGACAGATTGTCGACCATCGACCACTCTTCTGCTATCCGCAGCGGATGGTGCAACGGTGCCACCACGCTGCCGGCGCGGACCTTCACACGCTTGGTGACCGCAGCGACGGCGGCACCGGTCACCGACGGGTTCGCATACGGGCCACCGAAAGCGTGGAAGTGCCGCTCCGGCGTCCACACCGCCTCGAACCCGTGCTCATCGGCGAACCGTGCCCCGTCGATGAGGAGACGGTAGAGACCCGCGTCCCGTCTCGGGGCCGCATCCGCGAAGTAGAAGAGACTGAACTTCATGCTGTGGTAACTCCTGGCTCGGAGCAGTCATCTGCATGAGTGCTGGCCGGTTGACTATTCCGCTCGAGTCGCGGGTCGACGCTCCCAATGCCGGAACCAATTGGCATCCATCCACCTTCCGCGGTCGACACCGACGGGTCCATCGTGGCGTGCGACGGGTGGGCACGCTTACTCTCGTTTGCTGTCCGTCACCCGATCCTCGTGCTGCTCACAGGACCTGACCCACCTCGGTACGCGGGAGCAGGTCCGCACGAATGACTGGCTCATCGGCCGACCCGGTCGACGGGTGCGGAAAGCGCCGCAGCAACCCCAGGGCGGACACATCGACCGGCGATATTCGCCGCTGCGGCAATTGGCGAGAGGCTGTGCTTTCGAGAAATCAGCAACATTTCTCAGGCCGGCGTCAGACACGACGGACCGGACGCACCGAGGGTGCGGACGAGGCCGGCCGAGACCTCACACCAGCGACGCCACCGCACGCGCTCGCACGCGCTTTCAACGGACGGAGTACTACCGATGGCGGACCGCCCCCATGGATCGCCCGGCAGCGTGTCGCTCGACGACCTCTGGTGGGAGGCAGCCGGGCCACCGGAGAGCGAGGAGGACGAGGCCGAGGGTTTCCTCACCCTGGGTGGGCAGTCCCTCGCCGCCCTCCGGTTCGTGGCTGCGGCGCGGGAGCGGCTGGGCCAGGAGATTCCGCTGGCCCTGTTGATGCGTGACAACGCGTCTCTGGCTGAGGTGCGAGCACGGGCCGTTCCCGCGCCGGCGCCGGCCCCCGCGGAGCAGCGCCGCGCCCACGACCGCTCGCCGCTGGCCCCCAGCCAGCGCCGGCTGTGGGTGCTGAGCCGGCTGCACCCCGAGTCGGCCGCCTACAACGTGGTGACGGCGCTGCGCCTGCGCGGCCATCTTCAGATCGACGCGCTGCGCGCCGCTCTTCGTGACGTCGGAGGGCGCCACGACGCGCTGCGCGCGTGGGTCACCGACGCGCCGGAGTTGCGGTACGACGACGGTGCGCGGCCGGAGTTGGCGGTCGAGGAGGCCGACGGTGTGCTCACCGACCCGGCGGTCGGGGAGTTCGTACGCCGGGTCGCGGCGGTCACGATCCCGATGGACGAAGCGCCCATGCTGCGGGCGGGGTTGCTGCGCTCGGCCGACACCACGGACGCGTGCTTGGTGCTCTCGATGCATCACATCATCTCCGACCAGGCCACGGCGGACATCGTCGTGGCCGACCTTGCCACCGCGTACGCGGCCCGCTCGGCCGAAAAGGCACCCACCTTCGATCCCGCCCCCAGCTTCGCCGAGTACGCCGAGGCCGAAAACCGGATGGTAGGCGGCACCGCCTGGCGAGCCGACCTGCGTTACTGGCAGGACCTGCTGGCCGAGGTGCGGGACACGCCAAAGTTGCCGGTCGCTCAGCCGATGGCCCCCTCGTTACGCGGCGCGAAGCAGGAGGTGGCGCTGGGTGCCGAGCGGACGAGCCGGGTGGATCGGTTCCTGCGTACACACGGATTCACTCCGGCGGTGCTCCTGCTGGGTTGCCTGGCCGTGGTCCTGACGCGCTGGAGCGCGACGGAGCAGGTGGTGATCGGTATGCCGGCCAGTCGGCGCCGCACGGAGACGGAGCACCAGGTGGTCGGCTTCCTGATCGAGACCGTCCCGCTGGTGTTGGAGACCGGTGGTCGCTCCGATCTGCTCGACGTCCTGCGTCATGTCCGCGACCGCCACGTCGGCGCCATCACTCACGCCACCCCGACCTTCGACGCCCTGCTCGCCGAGCTGAACCTGCCCGTACGTCCTTTCGGCAATCCGTTGTTCCAGGTCTGGTTCAACGACCTCACGCAGAGCGCTGAGCTGCCCCGACTTCCGGATGTCGAGGTGCGGGCGCAGCCGGCGCCGGGAACGGGTGCGCTGTTCGACCTCAACCTCTACCTGCACCGCGACGCCGACGGGTTCCGCCTCGAGCTGGTCCGCGCCGAGGACCGGGTCCGGACAGGTGTGGCCCGGGAGCTGCTCGATCAGTGCCTGCTCGTCCTCGACCAGATGCTGATCGACGCCCACGCGTCGCCGCGGGCGGTCTCCCTGGTCAGCGCGGACCGGCGGGCGCACTCGCCGTTGGCCGACCCGGCACCGGCCATCGCAGGTGCCGACGCCTGGTCGTCGGCGCGGGCCCTGCGCGGCAGCGGTGACGACACCGCGCTGCACACGGTCGAGGGTCCACTGAGCTACGGCGTGCTCGACGCCGCCGTCGAGGACCTTCGTGCCCGGCTGAGCGCCGCCGGTGTCACGCCGGGGCAGGTGGTGGAGATCCGGGGCCGCCGCAGCGCCGGTCTGGCCACGGCGCTGCTCGCCGGCTGGCGCGCGGGGGCGGTGCTCGCGTTGGTCGACGCGGCCCTACCCGAAGCTCGCCTGGCCGAACAGCAGCAACAGCTCCAGCCTGCTGCCGTGATCGACGTACCGTCGGAGCCGCGAGCGGCGCCCGCGCTCCGCAGCGGCGTGCCGGAGCCGCGGACGCTGCCCGGCGCGAGTCACATTCTGTTCACCTCGGGCAGTGGCGGACGCCCAGCCGGCGTGGTGGTCGGTCCGCAGCCGTTGAGCGCGGCGCTTGCCTGGTACGGAGCGACGTTCCGGCCGACCGCCGCGGACCGGTTCGCGCTCGTCGGCGGGATCGGTCACGACCCGGTGCTGCGCGATCTGCTCGTCGCACTGCACGCCGGGGCGAGCGTCGCGGTACCCCCGGAGGCGGTGCTCGCCGACCCGGCCGCACTGCTGCGCTTCCTCGCCGATCAGCGGGTCACCGTGCTGCACGGCACCCCCGGGCTGTTGGAGATGCTCGTCGCGGCGCACCACTCCGCGCCCCAGGTCCGGTTGGACATGCTGCGGCTCGTCCTCAGTGGGGGCGCACCACTGACCGCCGGGCTGGTCCGGCGGCTGCGGAAGCTGACCCCGGCCGCCGTGGTCAACGGCTACGGCACCACCGAGACGCCGCAGCTGGCCGCCTGCCACCAGGTGATTGGTCACGGCGAGTCCGCCGAGGAGGCGCTGTCACGGTGGGCCGACGACGAGGTGCTGCCGCACGGGCGCGGCGTGGCGGGCAACGAGCTGCTGGTCCTGGCGGACGACGACCGGGACGTCGGAACAGGTGAGCCGGGCGAGATCGTGGTGACGGGTCCCCTGCTCGCCGAGGGATACCTGGACGACGGTCGACCTGCGGACCGCTTCGTCACCGGCCCGGACGGTCGACCAGCCTTCCGGACCGGCGATGTCGGCCGCGTCGACCCGGACGGCGGGGTCCAGTTCGTCGGCCGGCGGGACCGCCAGGTCGACGTCGACGGTCACCGCCTGGACCTGGCCGAGGTGGAGAGCGCCGCGCTGCGCGCGGGTCCGGTGGCACAGGCCGTCGCCGGGACCATCGCCACCGCGGCCGGACCGGTCCTGGCCCTGCAGGTCGTCCCCCGGCCCGAAGCCACGATCGACCCGCAGGCGCTGCGATCGCACCTGCTGTCGCTGCTGCCGAGGCACGCCATGCCTGCCCGGATCGACATCCGGCACCGCCTCGCCACCAGCGCCAATCACAAGGTGGTGTTCCACCCCACCGAACTATCACCCACGGACACCGGCGACACGGCGGTGCGGCAGCGTGGCCGGGACGTCCCAGCCACCGACACCCAACGCTGGCTGGGCGATCTCATCGCCGGGGTCATCGGCCGGCAGATCGGTCTCGACGAGCACTTCTTCGAAGCCGGTCTCACCTCGATGAGGCTGCTGCAGGTGCACGCGCTGCTGGCCGATGCGATGCCCAATCCGCCTCCGGCAACGGCGTTCTTCGCACATCCGACCGTTCGCCAGGTCAGCGCGCTGCTCGCCGGAGCGGACGCAGCTGCCGGGCCGGTGGTGCCCCTGCGTTCCGCGGCCGGGCTCGGGAGTGCCGGTGACCGACGCCGGGCCGTCCGAACCCAGTTGAACCAGGACCGGAAAGGGAGGTCGGGGGATGACCGATGAACTCGAGCCCATCGCGGTGATCGGCATGGCCGGGCGGTTCCCGGGCGCCGACGACGTGGAGCAGCTCTGGCAGAACCTCATCGCGGGTCGGGAGTCTGTCCGCTTCCCGTCGGAGGACGAGCTGCTGGCTGCCGGAGTTCCCCGCTCCACCCTGGACGATCCGACGTACGTGCGGGCGGTCGCCGAAGCCGCGCAGCTGGACATGTTCGACGCGGCGCTGTTCGGGATGACCGCGCGGGAGGCCCGCACCAGCGACCCGCAGTTGCGGCTGTTCCTGGAGACGGCGCACGCCGCCGTGGAGAACGCGGGCTACGACCCGGACTCCGTGACCGACGTGGGGGTCTTCGGCGCCGCCGGCACCAACCGGTACGTCGACCTCTACCTGCGCCCGAAGCCGGGGACGCCCACGGGCATCACCGGACTCGCGGTCGGCACCTGGAACAACCTTGGCTCGCTGGCCACCATGGTGTCGTACAAGCTGGATTTCACCGGGCCGGCGATGAGTGTGCAGACCGCGTGCTCCAGCTCGCTGGTCGCCATCCATCAGGCGGTGGCCGCCATCCGCAACGGGGAGTGCGAGATCGCTCTCGCCGGCGGCGTCGAGGTCGAGATGCCGGTGACCCACGGGTACCGGTGGGCGATGGACGGACCGTTCAGCCGGGACGGGCACTGCCGGCCGTTCGACGCCGCCGCCAGCGGCACGATCTTCGGTAGCGGCGTGGGTGTCGTGGTGCTCAAGAAGCTCTCCCAGGCGCTCACCGACGGTGACGCGGTCCGGGCCGTCGTGCGGGCCACCGCCGTCAACAACGACGGCGCCCGGAAGGTCGGCTTCACCGCCCCCGGCGTGACCGGCCAGACCAACGTGGTGCTGGAGGCCATGATGATGGCCGGAGCGGACGTGAACCACGTGGGGCTGGTCGAGGCGCATGCCACCGGGACGATGCTCGGCGACCCGATCGAGGTCGCGGCCCTGCTGGCCGCGTACCGCCGACTGGGGCACCCGGGTGACGGCACCGTGGCCCTCGGCTCCGTCAAGGCCAACGTCGGTCACCTGGGGCACGCGTCGGGCGTCACCTCGTTCATCCGCGCCGTGCTCAGCCTGGAGCGGGAGCGGATCGCGCCCACCATCAACGTGAGCGCCGTCAACCCCAAGCTCGAGCTCGACGGCTCGCCCTTCCACCTGCCGAGCGAACCCACCCCCTGGCCGCGCCGCTCCGACCGGCCCCGGCTGGCCGCCGTCAGTTCCCTCGGCATCGGCGGGACCAACGCCCACGCGGTGCTGCAGGAAGCGCCCCTACGGGTGGCCGAGCCCGCCGTCGCCCGGCCTCGCCTGCTGGTCTGGTCAGCAGCGACGACCACCGCCCGGGACACCTACCAGGAACGGCTCAGAAGCCATCTGGCCGACCACGGTGAGCGGACCTTCGCGGCGACCGTCTTGACGCTTCAACACGGCCGCCGCGACTATCCGCATCGGGCCGCCCTGCTGGCCGAAAACGCCGCGGAGGCGGTCACCGGCCTCGCCGCGGGCGACGTCAACTCCGTGGTCCGGGGCTCCGGAGACCGGCGGGAACTGGCCTTCCTCTTTCCGGGGCAGGGCGCTCAGCACGCCGGCATGGTGCAGGACCTGTATCAGCAGGAGCCACGCTTCGCCGAGGCGCTCGACGAGACGCTGCACCTGTTCTCGGCGGCCGGCACGGACGTCGCGCACGCCTGGCGTACGGGCGACGACACCCAGTTGGCGGCCACCATCGTCGCGCAGCCGCTGCTGTTCGCGGTGGAGTACGCCCTGGCGCAGCTGTGGCGCTCCTGGGGCGTCGTGCCGCACCGCCTCCTGGGCCACAGCATCGGCGAGCTCACCGCGGCGGCGGTCGCCGAGGTCGTCAGTCTCTCCGACGCCGTCGCGCTGGTGGCGATCCGTGCGCGGGCGATGAACCGGATGCCGGCGGGTGGCATGCTCGCGGTCGCCGCCAACTCCGACGACCTGGCCGACCTGCTGTCGGTGGAGGTCGGGATCGCGGCGGTGAACGGGCCCCGACAGACCGTGCTGGCCGGTCCGCGCGACGCGCTGGAAGGCCTTGCCGGCACGTTGCGGGAACGCGGCCTGCGCAGTCGGCCGATCCGCACCGCGCACGCCTTCCACACGGAGGCCATGCGGGAGGCTGCCGACGAGTTCCGCTCCGCTTTCGGCGACGTCGCGCTGCGCGCGCCGCGTATCCCCATCGTCTCCGCCGCCACTGGCGCGACGATGACCGCGCAACAGGCGACGGACCCGACGTTCTGGGCCGATCAGCTCGTCGATCCGGTGCTCTTCGGACCCGCGCTGGAGCATCTGCTCACCCAGGGGCCGCACATGCTGATCGAGGTGGGGCCGGGCCAGACCCTCAGGTCGTTGAGCCGGTCGCACCACGCCCTGGCCGACGGGGGCCACCTGGCTGTGGCGTCCCTGCCGCCCCGGCGCCCGAACCCCGGCGAGGACCAGAGTGCGGTTCTGCGTTCCCTCGCTGCCGTCTGGACCGACGGGCACGACGTGGACTGGAACGCGGTGGGTCACGGAGAACAGGTCGTCCGTACGCCGCTGCCGGTCTACCCGTACCAGCGGGAGCGGTTCTGGGCGGACCCGTCCGCGACCGCTGCGGTGGAGGGAACGTCCCCCGCGCCCGACAACCCACCGACGTCCGAGAGGGATCACAGCGTGGCGGCACCCGACACAGACGACCCGACGGAGGAGCAGTTGACCGGCGACACCCCCGCGGACGAGTCCCCGTTTTCGGTGCCCTGCTGGATACCGGCGCCCCACCGAGCGGACGGCAGCCCCGACACCGCGCCGTACGCGCTGTTGCTGGCCGAGGAGGACCGGGCACGCGATCTGGCCATTGCCCTGCAACGGGCCGGGATCAGGATGGTGCCCGTCCCGGCCACCCGGGAGTCCGGCTCGACCGAGCGCTCCTTCCACCTGCCCGTCCGACGTCAGGCTGAGCTGGGTGACCTGCTGCGGGACGTCGCGGCTGCCGGCCGGCAGCCGCTCATGCTGGTGCACGCGTGGGGTCTTTCCGGTACGGCTGCCGAACGCACCGATGTCGCCGCGCTCCAGCGCCCCTTCCGACAGCTGCACGAGGTGGCGCGGCTGGTGTCCCGGGTCTCCGGTGTGGCCGACGGGGCTCGGATCGTCGTACTGACCCGCCAGGCCGTCGACATCAGCGGCGCCGAGGGCGTACGCCCGGAGCACGCCCTGCTGCCGCCCTTGGCCGCGACGATCGCGGAGGAGGACCGGCGACTCACCATCCGACTGATCGACCTCGGCGAGCGGGTAGCCGACGACGATCTCGCCGCGGAGCTGGCGGACCAGGACGGATCGCCGGTCGTCGCACTGCGCGGCGAATTCAGGTGGGTGCCCGCCGAGCGGCGGCTCGAGGTGGTCTCCGGTACGTCACCGACGGTCCGGCGTAACGGCGTGTACCTGATCACCGGCGGCGGTGGAGGGATCGGCATCGAGGTGGCCCGCGGGCTCGCGAGGACCGGTCAGCAGCCGGTTCTCGTCCTGGTGGGGCGCAGCGGGTCGGTGCCGGGCGAGGTGGTCGACGAACTCGGCGCGCTCGGCGCGACGGTGGAGGCCCACGGCTGCGACGTCGCGGACGCCCCCGCACTGGGTCACCTGGTCGACGAGGTGACCAGCCGGTGGGGGCCCGTCAATGGCGTCCTGCATCTGGCCGGCCGGATCGGCTCCGGCACGGTCCAGTTCACCGACGCGGCGGACAGCGAGGCGACGTTCGCGCCCAAGATGGCCGGTGCGCTCAGTCTCGAGTCGGTCTTCGCCAAACGCCAACGGCTGGACTTCTTCGTCTGCTTCTCCAGCAGGGCCGCGCTGGGAGGTCAGTCGGGGGGTGCCGACTACGCCGCGGCCAACGCCTATCTGGACACCTTCGTGCGCGACACGCCTCTCGTCGCGGATCGCCTGCTGAGCATCGACTGGCCGGCGTGGCAAAGCGTGGGCATGGCTGCGGGCGGAATGCTCCTCTCCGCCGCGGGAAAGGCTCCGGCTCGCCCGTGGCAGACGGTGCTGAGCGCGGAGAACGACCCGGTGACCGACGAACACCGGCTGGGCGACGTGCCGGTGGTGCCGGGCACCCGACACCTCGACCTGGTCGTCGACGCCTTCCGGGCCGAGATCCTGGACGGGGCGGACGAGCCGGTCCAGCTGAACGACGTCGTGTTCCAGCGGATGCTGGAGCTGACCTCGCCGCGGCGGGTGGAGGTGGCCTTCCACCCGGACGGTGAGAACTGGTCCTTCGCGGTCTCCTCGGCACCGCTGACCACGTCCTCCCCCACCGACGTGCAGACCCACGTACGAGGGCGGGTCGCCGCGTGGCGGCCTGACGCGGACGCTCCGGCACCGCGCCACATCGACCTGGCGGAACTGCGCGCCACGTTGACCGAGCACCGCCCCCTGCCACCGTTCGGCACCGACCGGCAGGCCTTCACGCTGGGCCCGCGCTGGCGCACCTATCAGCAGGTCCAGGCCCACCCGGCCGGTGACAGCCAACTGCTCGTCCTGGCGCTGCCCGAGGAATACCAGGACGAGGCCCTTCGACACGCGGTCCACCCGACGTTGATGGACGCCGCCACCACGTCGGTACGGGACCTGGACAAGGACGACATCCACGTCCCCTTCATGTACCGCTCGGTGGTGGTGCACGGCCGGTTGCCGGGTCGCATCCTCAGTCACATTCGCCGCCGGCCGGACGCCACGGCCAACAGCATCATGGCGGACCTCGACGTCCTCGACGAGGACGGCACCGTGCTGGTCGAGGTGCGGGGCTTCACCATGCGCCGCGCCACCGATCCGGCCGCCCTGGTGTCACCTCGGGGGGCCGACGGCGCCGCCGAGAGCGTGGGCATTCCGCCCGAGATCGGTGTCGACCTGTTGATGACCCTGTTGGCGGCGCGCACACCCCGACAGGTGGCGGTCCGCCGGTTCCGCGACGGTCGTCCCGAGCCGTCGTCCGCGGACCTGTGGACGACGGCGGCGCGGGAGGAAACGCGGGCACGGCGGCCGGTGCCGGTTCCTCGGCCACCCACACCGGCGACCGGCCGGCACGGCCCGTCGACGCCAGCGGTCGCCATCCCGACGGCGACGCCCGCACAGGCGTCCGCCATCGCCGAGCCGCCACCGCCACCGCCACCGCCACCGACGATCGCCGAGCCACCACCGGCACCGTCCGAGCTGGCCGACCAGGTCCGCGAACTGTGGACGGCGGCGACCGGCGTCGTCGACCTCGGCGACGACCAGGACTTCTTCGCGCTGGGCGGCGACTCGCTGATCGCCGTGGAGCTGATGTCACAGGTCCGGGACCGCTTCGGTGTGGACCTGAGCATCGGCGCCATCTTCGACTATCCCACCCTCGGCAGCTTCATCGAGGAACTGCGCCGACTGGGAGCGGGCCGATGACACGGCGGCAGGGTCGGGGGTGCCGGCGGTGACGGGCGAGCACCTGCTCCGCCTCGGCGGCAGCGACTGGTCGATCTGGAAGCAGTCGGTGCTGCGAAGCGCCGGCTTCCCGGCGGCCGAGGTCGACCGCCTCAGCAACGTCGAGCTGGCGTCGGCGGCCGACCGGTCCGCGACGGGCGAGGGCAGCCGCGAGGACTACCAGGCCGCCTATGAGCGCGCGACGGCCCAACTGTCGGAGCAGATCCGCCACATCGCCCGCGACCCGGCGTTCCGCGAGGCGGTGGCCTGGCAGAACCGGGCACTCATCGCCGACTGTGTCGACAAGGCCGCCGCCGGGGAACCGCGCAACGTCCGGGGCCGCAATCACGAGTCGACGATCGCCAGCTACTGGCAGCGCTACTGCGTCAAGAACGACACCATCGGCTTCTTCGGTCCGGTCGGCTGGGCGCACTGGTCCGCCGACGACGCGGCGACACACGTCACGCCCGGCCCCGATCTCCTCGCCCGACGCACCACCTACTTCGAGGTCTGGGCGGTGGACGCCGTCGCGCATGCCTTGGAGCAGGACCCGCAGCTGTTGCCGTGGCTGCCGCCCCGCCGGGTCAGCTCGTTCGACCTCGTCGGTCGGACGCTGCACCGCAGCAGCCGGCCGCCGGTTCAGCTGACCGAGGCGGAGGCCGAGCTCATCGACCTTTGCGACGGCGTGAGGACCGCCCGGGAGATCGCCGACGATTTCCTCTGGTCGGGCCACCCCGAGTTCCGCACCGAGCAGGACGTCTTCGACCAGCTCGTCACACTGCGGGAGCGCGGGCTCCTGCACCTCGGCCTGGAGGTAGCGGTCTCCGCCCACCCCGAGCGGGAGCTGATCGAGCGGCTCGACCGGGTGGGCGACCCGGTGGTGCGCAGGGAGGTCCTGGATCGCGTGGGCCGCCTTCTGGACGCCCGGGACGCGGTCGCCGCGGTGGCCGGCGACGAGGCGAAGCTCGTGGTCGCGCTGGAACACGCCGCCGGGGTGTTCGAAGAGATCGCCGGGGTGCAGGCGGCCCGGCGGCCGGGGCAGACCTACGCCGGACGCACCATCCTCTACGAGGACACCGTGCGCGACGTGGACGTCCGCCTCGGCGCCACGGTCCTCGACGCGCTGGCCCCACCGCTGGCGCTGCTGCTGCAGAGCGCGCGCTGGTTCGTCGCCGAGGTGACGCGCGAGTACCGCACGATCTTCGACGACGCGTACGAGGCGGTGCGCGCGCGCACGGGCGACACCCCGCCGTCGCTGGCGGCGGTCGTCGCGGCCGCCACCCCGCAGTTGGCCTTCTCTCTCCGGGAGCTGCCACGACCGGTGGCGAGGGTCGCCGCGGAACTTCAACGCCGGTGGCAGGAGATCCTGGCGCCCTCCGTCGACACGCCCTCTCACCGGGTGCGCGCCGAGGACATCGAGGATCGGGTCGCCGAGCTTTTCGCGGCCCCGGAGCCGGCCTGGGCGGCTGCCGTCCACCACGCTCCGGACCTGATGATCGCCGCCGACGGGCCCGAGGCGGTGGCCCGCGGCGAGTTCCTGCTCGTCCTCGGCGAGCTGCACCTGGCATCGAACACCGTCGAGAGCCGCCTCTTCGTCGAGCAGCACGAGGATCCGTCCTGGCTGTTCCGGGCGGACGAGGCGGACCACGGCGACCGCCGAATCTACCTGTCCTCGCCGAAGCACTGGCAGGCAACGAACTCCCGCACCTACCCGCCGTCGGCGTTGCTGTCGCCCCGGTACACGTACTGGTCGCTGCACCCGGACGCCGGCGGCACCCCGGGAAAGCCGCTGCCGGCGGCACGCCTCGTGGTGGAGCGCACCGACGGCCGATTGGCGGTCCGTACCCGCGACGGTGTCCGGCGCTTCGACCTGCTCGAAGTGGTGGGCGAGCTGCTCTCGGCCGCCACGGTGAACGGGTTCAAGCCGCTGCCAACCGCTGCGCACCGGCCCCGCATCGCCATCGATCGGCTCGTGCTCGCGCGCGAGTCGTGGACGCTGGACGCCACCGACCTACGATGGGCGTCCATCAAGAAGGAGCCGGACCGCTTCCTGGCGGCTCGCGCCTGGCGCGCCGAGCTGGGCCTGCCGGAGAGAGCGTTCTACAAGGTACCGGTCGAGGACAAGCCGGTCTTCGTCGACTTCACCAGCCTGGTGTTGGTGAATCTGTTCGCCAAGGCGGTACGGCGGACGGCCGAGGCGCGGCAGACCACTTTCACCGTCTCCGAGATGCTGCCGGACGTCGGCCAGACCTGGCTGACCGACGGTCACGGCGCTGGCTACACGACGGAGGTGCGGATCGTGGCTGTCGATCCGGCCGCCGGCGCGAATTCCACCGATCCTCGCACCGGAAGGGGTGAATAGGTGCTCGACGAAGAGCTGATCAACTATCTCCGTCAGCTGCTGCCCGATTACATGGTGCCGGCAGCGGTCGTGACGCTGGACGCCCTGCCGCAGACGCCGAACCACAAGGTGGACCTCAACGCTCTGCCGGCGGTCACTGTCGAGTCCCGTGCCGACGGTTCGCCCCGCGACGACCTGGAGCGGAACCTGGCCGGGTTCTGGGGGCAGCTGCTCAATCGCGACCAGGTGGGCATCCACAACGACTTCTTCCGAACTGGCGGCAACTCACTGCAGGTGATGCGGGTGATCGCGCACGTGCGCAAGACGTACGGGGTCGGTGTGCCCGCCAGTTACCTGTTCGAGCAGCCGACCGTGGCGGCCCTCGCCGCGCGGGTACGGGAAGCGTTGGCCGCGGGACCGGCCGACGCGGGAAGGCAGGACTCGTGAGGTCGACCAGCGAGCCGTCGTTCGGGCAGGAGCGGATCTGGCTCCTGGAGCAGCTGCTGCCGGACACGGTGATGCATCACCTCACCATGGCTTACGAGATTCGGGGGCCGCTCGACCCGGCGGTGCTCAGCCGCGCCGCCGAAGCCGTCGTGGAGCGGCACGCGCAACTGCGCACCACCTTCCACGAACGCGACGGCCGTCCCTTCGTGACGGTGCACGACAGCGCGCCACCTGTGCTACGCGTGGTCCCGGTGGCGTCGCTCGACCAGTGGGAGGGCCGGGCCGAAGAAGAAAGAGCCGTGCGGTTCGACCTCTCAGAGCTACCGCTGATGCGGATCACCCTCTACCCGATCGGCGACGACCACCACGTCCTTCTCATCGTCCTGCACCACATCCTCACGGACGGGGCGGGCATGGGCGTGCTCCTCGACGAGCTCTCCGACGCGTATGCCGGGCTGCACGACGGCGGCCGGTGGCAGCCGGCGGATCTGCCGACCACCTACCAACAGCACGTGGCGCAGGAACGGACAGCTGCGACGGACGGCTCCTGGACAAAGGACCTCGCCTACTGGCGCGAGCGCCTGCACGACGCCCCTGCCGTTTTCACGATGCCGGGCGCGGCCCCGCGCCCGAGTCGACCGACGCTGTCGGCGCACGCGGCGCAGGCGTCGCTCACCGATGCCGACGTCACCGCGCTGCAGGAGTTCGCCCGTCGACACCGGGTGTCGCCGGCGATGGTTCTGTCGGCCGCGTGGGTGGCCACCCTGAGCCGACACTGTGGGGACCGGGACATCCTGGTGGGCACCTCGGTGTCCGGACGCGACCGGGCGGAACTCCGAGGGCTGATCGGGCTCTTCATGAACGTGGTGACACTGCGGGTGCAGGCGCCCGCCGGCACGAGCTTCGCCGACCTGGTCACCCGGGTACGCGACGAGACACTCACAGCCATGGTGCACCGGCGTCCACCGTTCGCCGCGGTGGTGGCCGAACTGGGCCGCGAGCGGAGCCTCGCGTACAACCCGGTCTACCAGATCCTGTTCAACAACGCCTCACGGTCGACGCAGGCGTTCGCCGGCGTGCCCGAACTGACCTCTCGGCGGCTGCCGTTGGCCTCCGCGGCCCTCCAGACCGACCTCGAACTGGTCGTGGCTCCCGAAGCCGACCAGCGGACGCTGCTGAACCTGGAAGCCAGCGCGGACATCTACGAAGAGGCCACCGCCGCCCTCCTGCTGGAGCACATGGTCAACCTCCTCCGCCACGGAATGGCCGCGCCGGACACCCCGGTGGACCAGCTCAGCCTGGTGACCGAGGAGCAGCATCGGGACCTGCTCCGCCTCTGCGCGCCGCCACGCACTCCCCTGCCCGACGTGGGCAGCGCCCTGGAGCTGATGCTCGCCTCGATCGACAAGAATCCCGACGCGCCCGCGGTGCACAGCGGGAGTCGCCGGTTCACCTACGCCGAGCTGGGGCGGCACGCCGGGCAGCTCGCCGAGCGGCTGGCGCGGGAGGGGGTGACCCGCGGCGACGTGGTCGCCGTCCACCTCGACCGGTCCGTCGAGGCCCTGCTCGCGATACTGGCGAGTTGGCAACTCGGCGCGGCGTACCTGCCCGTGGATCCGACGTACCCCCGTCGCCGGGTCGAGTTCATCCTGCGCGACGCGCGGGCTCAGGTGATCGTCTCCGGCCCGGGCACCGCGCCGGACACCTTCGCCGCCCTCGGCACGCGGGTCGTCGTGGTGGACGAGGTCGACGGCGACGCCGCGGACGGCCCGCCGCTGACCGTCAGCGCGGGGGGCGACGGCGAGGACCCCGCGTACGTCATCTACACCTCCGGCTCCACCGGCCAGCCCAAGGGCGTGAACGTGCCGCATCGCGCGGTGGTGAACTTCCTGACCTCGATGGCGGAGCGCCCGGGGCTGACCCACGACGACGTGATGCTCGCCCTGACCAGCCCGTCCTTCGATATCTCCGTGCTGGAGCTGCTTCTGCCCCTGATGGTCGGCGCACGGATCGCGCTCGCCTCGACGGAGGACGCACGTGACCCCCAACGTCTGCTCGACCTGGTCACCAACGAACGGGTGACCGTGATGCAGGCGACGCCGGTGACCTGGGACGCCGTCCTGGCCCTGGCCCCGGCGCACCTGCGACTGCGCCTGGCGCTCTGCGGCGGCGAGGCGCTCACCCGCCCGTTGGCCAACCGGCTCTGCGCGGTCGCCTCCCAGGTGTGGAACATGTACGGCCCGACGGAGACGACCGTCTGGTCGCTGATCGCCCCGGTACGTCCCGGACCTGACGACGAGGTCGTGCCGATTGGCCGCCCGATTCGCAACACCTCGGCCTGGGTGCTCAACTCCGACGGTGGTGTCCTGCCGGCCGGTGTGGTGGGCGAGCTGCACCTGGGCGGGAGTGGACTGGCGCTGGGCTACCGGGGTCGTCCGGGCCTGACGGACCAACGCTTCGTCGCCGGCCCTCCGGAGACCGGCACCGAGCGCCTCTACCGGACCGGCGACCTGGTCCGACTGCGTCTCGACGGCGACTTCGAGTTCCTCGGGCGGGCCGATTCGCAGGTCAAGATCCGGGGCCACCGGATCGAGGTGGACGAGATCGCCAGCCTGCTGCGCCGGCACCCCCGGGTGAGGGACGCCGTGGTGGTGGCCCGCGACGACGGTGCCGGCAACCGCCAACTGGTGGCCTACGTGGTACCCGCCGGGCTCAGCGCGCCGACTGCCCAGACAAACGAATCGAGATGACGATGCAGTCCACATGGCGGGTTCTCACCCCCGGGCTCAGCGATCGCGTACTGCTCACCGTGGACTTCGGTCCCGGTCGTCGCGAGGCCGGCTTCAGTGACCTGGTCGCCAACCTCGCGCCGGAACTGGTCGTGTGGGAGCCGGTGTTCGCTCCGCAGACCGCTGACCCGGTCACCGGCACAGATCCGCACGGCTGCGTCAGTCGCTGGCTCGACGACGTCAGGAACGCCGGGCTGGAAGTCTGCGGGGTGCTCGGCTACTGCGCCGGGGGCGCGTTGGCCCGCCAGACGGCGGACCTGCTGCGCACGAGGGGCCTGCCTGAGCCACCGGTCGTGCTGCTCGACCCCAGTCACGTCGACGGCGACCTGATCCAGGAGCTCTTCGCCACGTCGGTGCAGGGTTATGCGGAGCTGCTGTCGGAGGACCAGATTCGGGCCGCCCTCGCGGCCGCGGCCGGTTTCACCGGCGCCCTCGGGTCGAACATCGGCACACAGGCTCCTGCGGAGCTCGCCGAGGCCATGCGCAGCCTCCAGGCCCTGTACGACGGCGTCGTGCAGACCGTGTGCGACATGTTGGACGCCGACGAGGAGGTGAGCCGCGGGTTCTCGGAGCGGTTCGCCGCCTTCCTCAGCTACCTGGTCACCGCCGGACGTGCGAGCGCGGCGCGGGGCGGCTCGGCGACGGTCATCGTGTCCGGAAACCACCACCTGCCCGACGGGTTCGGCGTCGAGAAGCACCGCCTCCCCGTGTCCCGCGCGGCACTGCTGGCCGACCCCGCCGTCGCCCGTATCGTGGCGGAGGCACTGCGGTAAGCAGCGAGCTTCTCGTCCACCACGACCTAGCTGTGCTGACCGACCAGCCGTCGCCGCCGCACACCGCCGAGCCATCTGCCGACGCCTCCTTATCGAAACGGCTGCCGTAACCGGGTCCCCGGTCGCCCGTGGCGGAAGCCGCCGGGTCATCGCCGTGGCGCTGGCCATTGTAGGATTGGATCGACTCCGACCAGTGATCGGGCGATCTCAAGTGAGCCGCCCTCGCCTGATTGAGAGTTGCTCACGGGCCGCGCGGAACGTGGAGCACTCTCGTGGAAGTTCCCTGTCGGGAGGTGATTGCCCTACGGAGGAAACCGGCACTGATCGAGGGTTCGTAGCCGTGCCAGCGACGTCACCAGTTAGCCTCATTTGCGCTAGTCAAGTTCGGTCACGGGGCTGCGCGGGCGGCCCTGATTCCGGCACACCGACGGCTGTGGTTGCTCACACGCGAGATCGAAAACGACTCGCAGACGGGACACAGTGGCGGATGCCCAACTGGTACGTCGGTCCGACGGCCAGTGACACGTTTGCCTTCACGATGGATCACGATGCCACGACAGGCGACTTGCGGAGCTGCGGCACCGGGCATATCTGGTGTTCATCGGCTGAAGACACTCGCCGGGAGGTCCCCCTTGGCCGTCACTTTCCTTCATCATGAGGTCACGGCAATTCGGTCGACATTCAGCCCCCGAGTGCCTGCGCCGCGTCTCTCCTCGACGCGGATTCGGGCAGTCCACGGACAGCGGGCCGCTCAGTTGTTCAGCGCCAACCGCAGTTGCTGCCGATCCTGGCCGGCTTAGTCGGTGGCGTGGGCACTGACACTGACTATTCGTCCGCGCGCCATACCTCGCGCACCTCGGCGTCGCGCCGTCCCCGCGGGTCCCGCACCTGATGCGGTTCGACCTTCTCGCCGGCCTGCGCAGGCAGTGGCCGCTTGAGGTGCCGAAGGACGCCAGCATTCCCATCGGCGACTGTCGACGACGGGGCGCGGGCCGACGGCCAGGTCCACGCCGCGCCGGTGCCCGTCGAACGACTTCAGCACCGACTGAACGGGGGCTCGCGCCGACGCAGGTGCCGCTGATCAACGGGCTCAGCGGGCACCACACGGACCCGAAGGTCGGACGCCTTTCACCAATGACCTGCCGGAGCTACTGACTCATTTACCCGGTGTTCATCATCGATGCACCTGTATCCATGTCGAACGCTCGGCCAGTACGCCGATCACCGCTTCCGGCGAGGACCGATTCCTGGCTCGCAACGACGACCTCGGCTCCTGGCCGCCCCCGTCAAGCCTGCCCTCGCGCAGACCAAACGTCGACCCATCCTCCGCCGGTCAGCACGCACCCCCGCCCTTCGGCCCACGGTGAAACTTTCGGACGCGTCGATGACGCCACGGAGCCTGCCCGTCGGCGAGTCACGTGCACCGAACCCAATCTCGTCCGTCCCCTTGGGAACACGATCGACGCGATGATCGAATACCGACTGATCCCTTTGACCGACGCGCCGCCTGACGGGGGGTCGACGCTCTTCAGGCGGTCCCGATGGTGGCGTGGCGAGACAGCGTCGTGGCACCGGAGCGAGGCGGGCCACCCGAGACGAACGCCATGCGACCAACGGTTCGGCCAGCAGTTGTGTGCCTCAGGATCTCAGTGCCCACGCTCCGCCTCCTTCGGGGCAGGAAAATGACGGAAGATCGGCGTCGTCAACGCGTCGACGCGTCGGGATAATAGAAATTCATGTCGCCCGGCCGGCCGGATATTCGAAGACCTTGAGTGAACACTTCCCGGTGCGGAAATTACCTCTCCTATGTTGCTCTGGAAGAAATCGTCCAGATATCGATAATTGCCCCGGTCGGCAGGGGCATCGAGCGATCGGACACGCCCTTGTCCAGCTGGAGGCGCGGCAACCGACTCCACCCCGAACCAGTGCCGATCGTCTCACCTGACGGTCGAAGAAAATCTTGAGGTGTGCCCTGACCTGGTGCTTAGTCGAGGAGCAGGAGGTGGTGGCCGATCGAGGTCCAATCGGCGGGACTCGACGCAAGAACGCCACTCGATCTAGGATGGATGTCGAGGTAGTTCGATACGACCCCTGAACCAGGAGAGGGAGGCGATCAGTGCATATCGGACCTTCCCGTCGCAAAGAGCACTACCTGGCGCACCTGTTCAGGTGAAGGCAAATTGTCGGGTCTCGTGCTGAGACGCTGACCGGCCTACGGTTTTCTCGGCGACGAGAAGTCGTTTGTGTCGAATAAATTACTGGCAACTGACCAGTAACAAAAATAGCCGCCAAAACACACATTACATGCCATGGGGAGGGCAGTAGTCATACTAGATTTCGACGTGCGTCCAAACCGTAAGCCCTTGTCCCACACCGACCGACAAGCGCTGCTCAGCGCACCGGTCTTCGGTAAGGTGTTCACCGACCACATGATCACCCTGCGCTGGGACGCCGAGCGCGGGTGGCACGACGGACGCCTCGAAGAGTTCCAGAGCATCGCTCTGCCACCGTCGGCATCCGTCTTCCACTATGGGCAAGAGATCTTCGAAGGCATGAAGGCGTACCGCCAGCAGGGCGGGTCGATCGCGCTGTTCCGCCCGGAGCGCAACGCCGCCCGGTTCAACGCCTCCGCCCGGCGACTGGCGATGCCGGAGATCCCGGTGGAAACCTTCGTGAGAGCCATCGAGCTGCTGGTCCGCCAGGACCGACAGTGGGTGCCGCACGGTGCGGGCACCAGCCTCTACCTTCGCCCCTTCATGATCGCGACCGAGCCCACGCTGGGGTTCACCCTCCCGTCCCGCAGCTACCTGTTCTGCGTGATCGCCTGCCCGGCGTCCGCCTATTTCAGCACCCGGACCGGCCCGCCCGCACTGACCGTGTGGCTGTCGCAGGAGTACGCGCGCGCCGCGTCCGGCGGGACCGGCGCCGCGAAGGCCGGCGGCAACTACGCCGCCGCCTTCCTCGCCCAGCGAGAGGCGGTGGACCGAGGCTGCGACCAGGTTGTCTGGCTGGATGCGGTCGAGCACACATGGGTCGAGGAGATGGGTGGGATGAACCTCTGCTTCGTCCAACAATCCGCGGCCGACGAACCTGCCTCCCTCATGACCCCCGCGCTGACCGGCACCCTTCTGCCGGGGGTGACGCGGGATTCGCTGCTCCAGCTGAGCGGGCGGCTCGGCCTCGGCCGCAGCGAGGGGCGCATCAACGTGCAGCAGTGGCGCAAACAGTGCGAGGCTGGCCAGATCACCGAGGTCTTCGCCTGCGGTACGGCGGCGGTCATCGCACCGGTCGGACGCGTACGCGGGGCGAGCGACGAGTGGACGATCGGCGACGGTCGCCCTGGTCCCGTGACCATGCGACTTCGTGACGAACTGCTCGGCATCCAGTACGGCCGCATCCCCGATGACCTGGGCTGGACGCGCATCGTGTGCTGACGGTGAGGGACTCTTCTGTCGGGCTCCGACAGGAGAGGTATCTCTCCGCACGCGTCTGGCGGCCCATCGGCAGGTCCGCCGATCCGGCATGACCGTGGGCCACCACCAGCGCGCTGCGGCAACGAGACCTGCTCCGACATCTGACGCGCCGGTCCGGGTACGCCATCGGTCCGGTCGCGTCGTCGCAGGCCCACAGCGCCTTCATCGAGGAATGGGCCACTGAACCTTCCACGAAGACCTGGTTTCGGGGGTTTCCGAATGACATCACAGATGCCATGAAGCTGATCAGTTCCATGCCGTCGGCCGAGGAGGCTCAACGCGAAGACGCAGTGCCGGGGGTGGCACGTCTGCGGCTGGTGATTCTGGGCGTGCTGCTTGCGGTACAGATCAGCGCAATCCTGATCGCACCCATGCCGTCGGGGCGGGTGGCCGTCAGTCTGGTCGTGGTCACCACCCTGGCAGTCCTGCAGACCCGTCACATCAGAGTGACAGCTGCGGGCCCACCGTGGCCGCGGATGGGGCTGTTGGCCGTCGAGGCTCTCATCACCTACCTGCCGATGCTGGCCGTCGGCGCGGTCTGGCCCGGCACGGGGGGATTCCTCGCAGCGTCGGTGCTGCTCGTGGTTCCCGGTCGAGCCGCATGGGCGCTGTTCACCACCGTGGTCATGAGCACGGTCGCGGCCGCCGTGACGATAGGGCCCGGAGTCCGGTACGCCGGCACGATCGCCATGGCCAGCATGGCCATCGGCCTGACCATCTATGGCATGTGCCGCCTCAACGTGATGATCAAGCAGGTGCAGGGCAGGCACACCGAGGCGGTACAACTCGCCGTGGTCAGAGAGCGGATGCGCTTCGCCCGGGACCTGCACGATCTGCTCGGCTACAGCCTGGCCGCGATCACGCTTCGGGCCGAGTTGGCCGGACGGCTCACGAAGAGCGACCCGGCCACGGCCAGCGACGAGATGCGCGACGTGGTCGCCATGGCACGGCAGGCCGCCGCCGAGGTGCGGCAGGTGGCCGACGGGTACCGCAACATCTCGCTGGCCCAGGAGGCGGCGGCTGTGGCCTCGCTGTTCGCCAGCGCCAACGTCACGGCGCGGGTCGAGGTGAACTGCGGAGTCCTGCCCGACAAGGTGGACTCGGTCCTCGCCATGCTTCTGCGTGAGCTGACCACGAACATCCTGCGGCACAGCAGTGCGCGTAACTGCTGGATCACTCTCGAACAGAGCGATGAACACGTGACACTCTCCGTCGCGAACGACGGGGTTCCGCGGACCGCAACCACCTATCGCGACGGCGGCGGGTTGGAGAACCTCGCCTTCCGCCTGCAGGCGGTCGGCGGGACATTGAGCGCGTCGGTATGCGGTGACGGCCGATTCCACGTGCTCGCGGAGGTCGCCGTCAAGGCTGACGCGGCCCTGGGCACCCGGATACATCGCGTCGGATGCAGCTCGTCGTCGGCCCGGCATGCGCCGGCCGCGTGAATTGAGGGGAGTTGCGCGTGCTGCGGATCCTGCTCGCCGAGGACGTCGCCATGGTCCGCGGGGCGCTGGTAGCCCTCATCGAACTGGAGCGGGACCTGAGGGTGGTCGCGGCCGTCGACAACGGCGCGGACATCGTCTCCACGGCGCTGGACTGCCGGCCCGATGTCGCGGTCCTCGACGTCGACCTCCCGGGTCTGGACGGCCTGTCGGCGGCAGCACAGCTCAGGACCGAACTGCCCTGCTGTCGCACCCTCATCCTCACGAACCTGGGACGGTCCGGAACGGTCAGCCGCGCGCTCACCGCCCAGGTGTCCGGCTTTCTGCTGAAGGACTCTCCGCCGGAGGACCTGGCCAACGCCATTCGTGCCATCGCCCTGGGCCGCCGGGTGATCGACCCGCAGCTGGCCCTGTCCGCTTGGGACTGCGGCCAGAACCCGCTGTCCACACGGGAGCACGAGGTGCTGCGAATGACGGCCAGAGGTGCGGACCCGGTCGAAATCGCCGCTACTCTGCACCTGTCGGTTGGGACCGTCCGCAACTACCTCACAACGGTCGTCACCAAACTACATGCCCGCAATCGAGTTGAAGCGGTCAAGATGGCTTACGACTCGGGCTGGCTGCCCTAGGGCGCCGACAGTCGACCGGGCGGGAATCCGCAACTCCGAGTGATCGTGGATTGCTGTTTTTGTGAGCAAGGTCCGAGGTGGAGCGGCGTACGACCCTCCCGCAATCTGATCACAGGTCAGCAGAACAGCCTGCGGCGCAGCACGCAGAACCACGTTCAGCACAACCTGCGGCACAGCCGGTGAACCGGCGCTGCCGCTCCTTTGAGCTGCGTAAGCGACTCTGACGGAGGCGGCCATGAGGAAGCAGTACTACGAATACCGGCACGTCGTCGGCTTCGAGGAGACGAACCTCGTTGGCAGCGTCCACAACGTCTACTACACGCGTTGGCAGGGCCGGTGCCGCGAGATGTTCCTGCTCGAACACGCTCCGGGCGTGCTCGACGAGTTGAGTGACGACCTGGAACTGCGCCCGATCGAATCCGAGTGCGAACACCTGGCCGAGGTTTCTGCCTTCGACGAGGTGGCGATCCGGATGCGGCTGAAGGAGCTGACGCAGACCCAGATCGGCTTCGCCTTCGACGTCGTGCGGGTACGCGAGGGAGTGGAGGATCTGATCGCTCGGTGCCGCGAACGCGTGGCGTGCCTGCGTGGTGCCAACGGTACCGCCACCCCGGCACAGGTACCGCCGCAGCTCGCGTCGGCGCTGAGTGCCTTCGCGGTTGCCCCCACCACGCAACCCCGGGGCAGCGGCACCGGAGGCAGGGCATGAGTGTCGCCGCGCATGGCCGACGGACCTTCCCGGGGCCACCGCCGTGGGCGACGCCCGGGTTGCTGCGCAAGCTGTGGGGTGACCGGCTGGGTCTGCTGTCCGATGCGGCCGACAGGTACGGCGACGTGGTCCGATTTTCCATGGGGCCCAAGACGCTCTACTTCTTCAACCATCCGGATCACGCCAGGCATGTGCTCACCGACAATGCCGCCAACTATCACAAAGGGCTGGGCCTGGCCGAAGCTCGACGGCGGATTCTCGGCGACGGCCTGCTCACCAGCGAGGGCGAGACGTGGCGCGGTCAGCGGCGCGTCATCTCGCCCGCCTTCCGCCGGGAGCGCATCGCGGGTTTCGCCGGCGTGGTGGCCGACGCCGGCGCCCAGCTGACCGAGCGCCTGGAGGCGCAGGCCGGAAACGTCGTCGATGTGGCCGAGGAGATGACCGCGCTCACGATGGATGTGCTCGGCAGGACCCTGCTCGACGCCGACCTGAGTCCGCTGAGCTTCCTGGGGCCCGCGTTCGAGGCCGCGCAGGAGCAGGCAATGTTCGAGATGGTCACGCTGGGCGCGCTGCCGTTGTGGATGCCGCTACCGCGCCACCGCCGCTTCCGCGCCGCCAAGCGGCAGATCGAAGACGCGGTGCGAACGCTCGTCGAGTCCCGCAGACATGACACGGGCACGGACGGGTCCGACCTCATGTCGGTGCTGCTGCGCGTCAGCGAGAGCGGGCAGGACGCCGATGCCCGCTGGCGTGGGCTGCGCGACCAGATCGTGACGATGCTCCTGGCCGGGCACGAGACCACGGCCAGCACGTTGTCCTGGGCCTGGTACCTGCTCAGCCGGCATCCGCGGGCGGCCGAGCGACTGCGTGCCGAGGCGATCGCGGTCCTCGGCGACCGCACCCCGGAGTACAGTGACCTGGTCAAACTGCCGTACACCACGATGGTCATCCAGGAGACGATGCGGCTCTATCCCGCGGTGTGGGGGTTACCGAGGGTGGCCCTGGCCGCCGACGAGATCGGCGGATACCCGGTCCCTGCCGGCGCGGACATCATGATCAGCCCCTACACGCTGCATCGGCACCGCGACTTCTGGGACGAGCCGGACCAGTTCCGGCCGGAGAGGTTCGCGGCCGACGCCCCGCCTGTCGGCCACCGGTACGCCTACATACCCTTCGGGGCGGGCCCCCGGGTCTGCGTGGGAAGCCACCTCGGCATGCTCGAGGCGACCCTCATCGCGGCCATGGTCGCGCGCCGCTTCCGGTTCGAGTTTGCCGGGCCGACCGACCCGGTGCCCGAGGCCATGCTGTCGCTCCGGATCCGCGGTGGCCTGCCCGTGCGGGTGAGGCGGGCCTGACCGCTGCGGCGTCTCCGTGGCGACCGACCGTCGGGGCCACGACGTGACGGCGGAGGTCGCCGGGCGGTTCGGGCTACGACGCGAGCCAGACCGGCTCGAAGTCCAGTGCGCCGGCCAGGATCGCCTGATGAAGTCGCTGTAGCCGCGGGCCCGGCTCCACACCCAGTTCGTCGCGGAGTACGGCCCGTATCTGCCGGAAGGCCTCCAACGCGTTACCGGCCCGCCCGGAGCGGTAGTAGGCGACCATCAGCAAGGCGTAGAAGTTCTCGTGCATCGGATGCTTGGCCACCAGCATTGTCAGCTCGCCCAACAGGTCCGCATGACGGCCGAGGTCGATGTCGGCCTCGATCCGGCGTTCCAGCACGCCGATCCTGTTCTCCTCGAGCGATCCGACCTCCGCACGCAGGATCCGGCCGACCGGGACGTCCACGAGGGCCGGCCCGCGCCACAGTGCCAGTGCGCAACCCAGCAGTTCGGAGCTGCCTTTCGGGTCTCCTGAATCCACGGCTCTGCGACCTGCGCGTGCGAGGTTGTCGAACTCTGCCACGTCGGTCTCGCACAGCTGCCCGTCGAGCTGGTAGCCGGAGTGCCTGGTGCCGAGCAGCCGTCTCGCCCAGTCCCGGTCCCGGGCAGCCGTCGCCAGCTTGGCCCTCAGCTGGAATATGTAGGTTTGCAGGGTGGTGGCGAAGCTGCGTGGCGGCTGGTCCCCCCAGAGTTCCTCCACGAGTGTCTGTGTGGTCACCACCCGCCCGGCGTTGAGCGCGAGCAGCACGAGGATCTGGCGCTGCTTGGGCGCGTTCGGCATCACCGGCTGGTGGTTCAGGTGCGCGGACACCGGGCCCAGCAGTTGGAAGACGACCTTCTCATTTTCCCTGTTCATTTCTCAGCTCCAAGAGTTGACACCGGATGACTTTCGGTTGCTCGATCGTCCCTCGAGCGGAACCCCAGCTCCCAGAGATCTGGTCACGACCAGGAGGGTGAAAAACTCACCCCACAAACATGACATCGCAACGTGCGACCACCAATGGCCGAGCCTGTGACGAAGTCGGGCGACGAACAGCAACCGAGAGTAAGCACCCCCGCATTCCTCACGCCACGATGGAGAGGTGACGCGTCGGTGTCACCCGCGGAAGGTGGATAGATGCCAACTGTCTTCGGCTCGATGCGCAGGCTCATGCTGAGCCCTCAGCTCGCCGACGTGACCTTCGCCAAACGGGGCTTCCCGGGCGAACCGTCCCCCGGCGTACGACACCTGGAGGCTGTGCCCCAGGCCGTCATCTGCGGGTTCGAGTGGGGAATCGATGCCCGCGACCAGTGGGAGGTCGAGCGCCGGCTGGATCTGGTGAGCGAGGAGATGCGCGGATTCGCCTACGAGGGGGTGACGATGGCCTTCACCGTTCTCGACGCAATGGGACGTGGCCACCGAACCCGCGATCTGCTCCTCGGGCCCGGGCGTCCCCATGTTTTCCTCGCATACATCGGTATGGGTTTCGCGATGGCACGATTGCCCAGGAAGTTGTGGAACAAGGCAGTTCCCGACCTCGCCGGCGACCCCTATTACCCGACGATGAGCTGGTTGGCTGTCGACGGGTACGGATTCGATCGCGCATATTTCGAGACGCCGCGCTGGGTCGAGGCGCAGAAGGTGCCGAAGCCCTATCCCTGGGAAGGTTCGCCGGACTATTTCCTTCGAGCCGTCGATCAGGGAGTCGGACGGGCCCTGTGGTTCATCTGTGGTGGCCGCGTCCCCGATGTCGCCGCCGCGGTGGGGCGTTTCGCCGAGCACCGCCAGCCGGACCTGTGGAGCGGCGTGGGGCTGGCCGCGACCTTCGCCGGAGGAAGCGACGCGGAGGGCCTGGCCGCCCTGCGGCGGGCCGCCGGCGAGCACTGGGCGCAGTTGGCACTGGGCGTGGTGTTCGCGGTGAAGGCGCGTACCCACGCTGGCCTGGTGCCGGACTACACCACCGCGGCCTGCGAGACCCTGGCCGGTCTCACCGTGGACAAGGCGGGCGCGCTCGCCGACGCCACGGCGGTGCACTCCCCTGGATCGGCGCCCGCCTACGAGCTGTGGCGCCAACGGATCCGGGCACACTTCGACAACGCGTGACCGGTGACAGCTCGTTCCCGAGCTGTCACCGGTCCGCCGGTCTGGTGGAGGCCGCCGCCGGCCGCCGGCCCTACGAAGGGGCCTGGTACGAGGACGAGGCGCGATACCTGAACCGACCCCGGTCGATGGCCACGGTCCCGTCTCCCCTGGCTGTCCGGAACGAGGCGGTGCCGTCAGCACCGCGCCAGATCGAGACGACCAACGAGTCGCCTGGGGTGACCGGGGCGGTGAACCTGCCCGACATCGCGATGAAGTTCGCCGGGTCGGCGCCGCACAGTTGATGCAGCAGCATCCGCCCGGTGAAGCCGAAGGTGCACGGACCATGCAGGATCGGCCGGCTGAAGCCGCCGCGTGCGGCGAATGTGGGGTCGCTGTGCAGCGGGTTCCGGTCGCCGGAAAGCCGGTACAGCAGTGCCTGCTCCGGCCTGGTCCGCTCCACCACCTGGTGGTCCGGGTCCCGGCTCGGCGGCTCCCACGGCTCGGAGGTGCCGCGGTCGCCGCCGAACCCGCCCTCGCCCCGGATGAACATCCCTGACCGGGTGGTGATGTAACGCTCGCCGGTGGCGGGGTCGACCGCGACGCTCTCGGACTCGACGAGCGCACCCGAGCCCTTGTCGTACATGCCGGTGACGGTGGGCGAGGTGAGCACCGTGCCGCTGACCGGTAGCGGCCGGTGCAGCTCGACGTACTGCTCGGCCATCACCAGTTGGGCGCGATCGAAGTCACCGATGCTGCGCGCCGGTGGGATCTGTGCGATCACCACGCCGTAGGTGGGCAGCACCCTCTGTGCGATGCCGTCGCTGTTCTCGGTCGTGAACTGGAGATCACGCAGTGGATCGCCGAGACCCGCGCCGACGCCCAGGGCATACAGCAGCGCGTCCTTCGAGGTCCAGGTTCGCTCGCACCGTTCCCCCGGTTCGCCGACGAGACTGTGATCGAGCGACATCACGACCTCCAGACGGTGACGCCAGGGCGTCGGCTACAGGCTGACGGCGAGGTCATTGGGGGTGCGGCGGGGAGGCCCGTCGCAGTACGAGTTGTAGGCGTCGAGGATCTGCTGTGCCCGTCGGGTTGCCTCGGCGAACCTGGCGTGGGGCTCGGCGCCATTGGTCAGGACGTCGTGCATCGCGCTGGTGATCTCGCCCATGATGCCCGCCTGCCCTCCGAGCAGAGGACCCAGCGCCGCCGGCGAGCCGTCCGCGGCCTCGAGCTGTTCGCCGGCCACGCGAAGACGCGGGTTGTCGCGGTACCAGCCCTCCTCGTGGAGGACGTCGACCGCCGCCCTGCTGATCGGGATGCGGTGGTGGCGTTTGGCCCACTCCGCGGCGTTGCTCGGCCGGTTCAGGTACTGGATGAACGCCAGCGCACCATCCTGTTTCACCTGGCTCAGGCCCGCGGCGAGCCACAGCGCGAATCCGCCCATCATGTTGCCGGCCAGGGGAACATCGTCGTTGTAGGGCATGGGGCTCACCGCCACGGTGAACCCGTGCCGCTCACCCCGGTCCAACAGGTGCGACGCGTCCACCGAGGAGCTGAGGAAGAGCCCGATCCGCTGCTCCTCGAACGCGGCGTAACCGCCCGCGAAGTCCAGGAGCTCGCCCGTGTAGAGGTAGTGGCCGTCGCGGTGGAGGCCTTGCCACCACCGGACGTAGTTCATCATCTCGGCCGAGGCCAGGTTCACCTTCTCGGCGCGGCCGGACCGACCGTTGTCGCGATCCGTGATCAGTCCACCCTGCTGGGCGACCGACTGGAGGAAGACCCAGTAGAAGTTGGGCCAGGCGATGCCGTGCATGGGCCCCGGCAGCTTGGCGAGTGCCTCGCAGGCCGCCGTGACCTCGAGCCAGGTTCGGGGCGGCTCGGTGATGCCGGCCTTGGCGAGGAGGTCCATGTTGGCGTAGAGCACAATCCCGGAGGCCGTACGCGGGATGGCCATCAGCTCGCCCTGGTAGCGGAAGTAGTCGCGCGCCGCGGGCACCATGTCGTCGAGCACGACGCGCTCACCGAGGATCTCGCTCCGCCCCGCGATGGCTCGCCCGACGGGCGTGAACAGGGGGTTTCCGTCCGGCCCGAGCATGTCCATGGCGGCGCGGGTGGCGGTGAAGTGGTACTCCGCGATGTCGGGCGTCTCCCCGTGCTCCGCCGCTCGCGCCACCTCGGCGGGCATCGTACGGAAGTCGTGTCGGTTGATCTCGACCTGGTACTCCGGGTGCGCCTCGTTGAACTCAGAGGCAGCGGAGACCGCGATGTCCGTCTCGTTGGTTGCCCAGCTGGCCGGATCCGTCAGCCACACATTGATCTTGGTCTTCGGCTGTTGCGTCATGTCAGCTCCTTCATCCATGCCGGCAGCGCGGGGTGGTGAGCAGGCGTGAATCGATCGTGTCAGCGGGGCGCAGTCGACCGCGCCTTCGGTTTTGCTCACCCCGGCAGAGGTCGGGCAATCGTGAAGGTTGCCGCTCCGCGCCACCGTGCTCTGATGGCTACGGCTGTTCGAACCCAGCGCGAAGGAGGCAGGATGCGCCACACCGTACGGACGTCGGATGGTCGGCTGTTGGCCGTCGAGGAGTGGGGCGATCCCGCCGGCTGGCCGATCCTCGCCCACCACGGCACGCCGAGTTCCCGGAGAGCCGCTTTCCACGGTCCGTGGGTGCGCGACGCCGCCCAGCGAGGGCTGCGGCTGATCAGTTACGACAGGCCGGGCTACGGTGACTCCTCGCCAGGGCCGGGCCGCACCGTCGCCGACACCGCCGACGACGTCCGCGCGATCTGCGCCGAGCTGGACATCGACCGCCTGGGGACGTGGGGGTTTTCAGGCGGCGGGCCGCCCGCGCTGGCGTGCGCCGCCCTGCTGCCGGATCTGGTGACCGCCGCCGTCGTGCTCGCCGGGATGGCGCCGTTCGAGGCCGAGGGCCTCGACTGGTTCGCCGACATGTACCGGGACGACGTCGACGACACCCGCATGTACCTCACCGACCCGGACGCGGCGCGAAAGAAGATGGACCAGGACCGGGAGGAGTTCCTCCTCGCGTCGGCGGACGATGCGGTCGACGCCGACGCGTGGACGCCCGCCCGGGAGGACGCCGCGGTCACGCTCGGCAGGTACCACCAGTTCCTGTCCTCCTGCCGGAGCGCCGGCCTGGCGCCGGGCATCCAGGGATGGTGGGACGACAGCGGCGCCCAGGTACGGCCGTGGGGGTTCGACCTCGCCGACGTCGCTGCCCCGGTCCTGCTCATGTACGGCCGACGGGACGTCTTCGTGCCGTTCGCGCACGGCGAATGGCTGGCCCGGCAGATTCCCGGAGCGGACGCCCGGTGGTTCGACGACGACGGGCACGGGACGCTGGCGCAGAGGCGCCTGCCTGAGGCGCATGCGTGGCTGGCCGAGCGGAAATAGCCCGGTCGCGGCCGGGGTCAACCTCGACGGTGGGGCGGCGGGTGACCGCCGCCCCACTCCCATCCGGCAGGCGCCCTGGCCGGGTTCAGGTGACCCGAACTGACGTACCGGCCAGCGCCGCGGCCACCGCGTCGAGGCCGGCCGAGATGGTGAAGACCGCGCCGGGCCGGTCCACCTCGACCGGAGCGGCGGGCAGGTTCGCGCCGGTCACCCAGGCGACCACCGTCTCGTCCGGAGCGACCAGCCCTGCGGCGCACGCCCGGCGCAGACCCGCGACCGCCGCGGCCCCGGCAGGCTCAGTCGCGATCTGCGCCGCGTCGGCCAGCAACTCGACCGCGTCCAGGATCTTGGCGTCGCTGACGGTGACGAAGTCGCCGCCGGAATGACGAACCTCGTCGATGGCCCAGTCGCCGAGCATCGGCTCGGGAACCTCGATGCCGTCGGCGACCGTGCCCGGCCACCGCGCCGGCGCCTGGACGCCATGCCACTGCGCGGCCAGCGGCGCGCAGTCTCGCGCCTGCACCGCGACCACCCGGGGAACCCTTTCCAGCGCGCCGCAGGCGACCAGTTCCCGGAAGCCCTTGGCCGCGCCGATCAAGGTCACACCGTCACCGACGGGCAGCATCACCACATCCGGCGTACGGTCGCCGAGCTGCTCCCAGACCTCGAAGGAGGCCGTCTTCTTGGCCTCGATGGTCAGCGGATTCAGCCCGGTGCAGCGGTCCAGCCAGTGGAAGTGGGCCGCGGCGCGCCGGGACAGCTCGAACGCGGCCCGATAGCCCTCGCGGACCCTGAAGACGTACGCACCCATCGCCGTCATCAGCTCGACCTTGGCCGGCGCGCAGTCGGCGGGCACGAAGATGACGACGGCCATTCCCGCGGCCGCGCCGCCGATGGCGGTCGACAGAGCGGCGTTACCGGTCGACGCCGTCGAGACGACACCGACGCCGACACGCAGTCCCTGGTCGATCACGAGAGCCGTCGCCCGGTCCTTGTTGGAGGCGCTCGGTCCCACTGTCTCGTCCTTGAGCCACAGCCCCGGCAGTCCGAGCCGCTGCCGCAGCTCCCGCACCGGACGCAATGGCGTGCCGCCGACCGGTAGCGGGTACCGGGTCGGCACGTCGGGGCGTGGCAGCAGGCGCTGATACCGCCACATGCCGGCCCCGGAGTCGGGGCCGGGCAGCAGCGTCCTGTCGTAGTCGTAGGTGTACGTCTCGTGTCCGTGCACACCGGACTCCAGCCGTGGCTCACCCACCGGTGCCTCCTTGCGGGTCAGTCCTCGAAGAAGTTCGCCACCGTGACGGTGCGCGAATCGCTCTTCGCCTGGTCAAGCACGATGGCGCCGAGTGCGATGTCGAGGACGCCGAGACCGAACGGCGAGAACACGACCGGTTCCCGCGTTCGCAGTTCGCACCTGCCGAGCAGGACGTCGGCGAGTGTTCCCGTGACGAAGTCGCGTCCGCCGGAGAGCTCCTCGGCCAGATGGGGTGAGGTCTGCGCGCGCAGGCAGTGATCCACGTCGTCGACGATGTTCTGTGCGGCGAGCAGGGTCTGCGGGTGGATGTCGCGCAGCGAGATGTTGAGGACGGTCTGTCCCGGTGCGAAACGCAGGGTCTCCGGCAGGTAGGGCTTTCCCGCGGTGGTCGCGAAGACGATCACGTCGCAGCCGAGTGTGGCATCCAGGTCCGCGACACCGCCGGACCCGGGCCAGTGCTTCTCCCCGTGACCGACGAACTGCTGGGCCCGCTCGGGCACGAGATCGTGGCACAAGAAATGGGTCACCGGCAGCCCTGTGTGATGGAGGAAGTCAGCGATGGTGCGCGCGATCACGCCAGCACCGACGAAGCCGACACTGGCCGGACCGTTCCCAGGTCGAAGAGCTCGCGCCGCCAGAGCTGCGGACGCGGCGGTACGCACGGCGCTGATCTGTGCCGACTCGAGACACGCCACGGGTCGACCCGTCCGGTCGTCGTTAAGCAGCAGCACGGCTGACGCTCTGGGCAGGCCCAGTTCGTGGTTGCCGGGGAAGCTGCTGATCCATTTCAGCCCAGGCATCCCGACCTCGCCGCCCAGGTACGCCGGCAGGGCGATGATGCGGTCCGCCGGCCGGTCCGGGAAACGAAGGAAATGGCTGGACGGGTTGACGGTCTGACCTCTGTCATGGGCGAGATACGCCTTCTTGACCGCGGTCAGGACGGCGTCACGGGAGCCGCTCAGCGCATCGACAGCGACCGCGTGCGGCACGATCTGAAACATTCGGACTCCTCACCACCGAGCCAGGACCGAGTCGATTCTTGGGAAGTGCTCAGCCACCCACTTCTCGGAGTAGATGGTGTCGACGTACCGTTCCCCGGTGTCTGGCGAGATGGCCACCACCGGTTTCCCGTTCCGGAACGTCGGTGCCAGGCGACGCACCGCGGCGAGCACCGTACCGGTGGACCCACCGACCAGCAGTCCGTACCGGCGCGCCACGAGGTGGCACGCGGAAACCGTCTCGACTTCGGGCACCACCACCCGCTCGTAGTCGCCGCCGTCGACGAGCAGCTCGGGACGGAGGCTCGCGCCCAGGCCGGGAATGAGGCGCGGAGCGCCCTGATCCGCGAAGAGGATCGATCCTTCGGAGTCGACGGCGATGATCCGGGTGGTCGGGCGGTGCTCGCGGAAGAACTCCAGACAGCCCATGAGTGTGCCGGAGGTGCTCACCCCGATGACCACGGCACCAACATCGGGCAGTTCGTCGAGGATGCTGCGGGCTGTCTGCCGGTAGTGCGCAGAACTGTTGGCCCGGTTGGCGTACTGGTTGGGCCAGAACAGCTTCCGGTCCTGCTTCAGCTGGGACCGGATGTAGTCGATCCGGGTTTGCAGGAATCCACCGTTGGCGTCCCGTTCGTTGACGACCACGACAGTGGTGCCCTGCGCCCGCATCGTGCGGATGGCGGCCGCGTTGGTGTTGGGATCGGCGACGATCGTGAGACTGATCCCCCGGGTGACGCACACGGTTCCGAGGGCGATACCGAGGTTGCCGGAGGACGATTCGATCAGCCGGTCGCCGGGGCCGATGCCGGATCTGCTGATCAGGTCTTCGATCAGCCCGACGGCGGTCTTCAGCTTGATGGACCCGGCGGGATTCAGGCCCTCCAGCTTCAGGTTCAGATCGACCCCGGGGACGAACCCGGCCAGGTCGAGAAAGATGTCGTCGGTGACGATGTCGTACGCAGCGTTGAAGATCATCGGTCCTCGCTACGCCAGTGGTACGCGGGCGGCATCAGTCGGTGGGCCGGCACCGTACCCGCTGGGCTCTCAGCCATCCTGGGAGCGGACGAGGCTTGCTGGACGCATATCTGTCCAGTGATCCTCGATGTACTCGAGGCAGGCAGAGCGGGAGTCGTCGTCATGGACGACGACCCAACCGTCGGGACAGGCGATGGCGGCGGGCCACAGTGAGTACTGGGCTTCGTCGTTCACCAGAACGCGATATCGAGCGTCGGCGTCGTCAAACGGGTTGGACACGGGTGCTCCTCGCTTCGCTGTTGATCACTTTCGCTCGAGTGCCGGGCCAGCCGTCTGCATCGATCGTGCGCGCTGCGGACAGACCGGGCACCTTGCCCGTTGCCGACCAGCTCATCGACGGGATCCGGTGGTCGCGGCGCCGACCAGCACGTCGATCCGGTCGGCCAGATCCTTGAGCACCGGCGAGTCGACGAGCACCCGGACGCTGAAGTCCACGTTCCAGGCACGCCGGGCCGACAGCACCAACCTGGTCGCGAGCATCGAGTCCCCGCCGAGGTCGAAGAAGTTGTCGCCACGGCCGACGACGTCGACCCCTAGGACGTCCGCCCACATCCGGGCCAGGGCGAGTTCGGTCTCGGTGACAAGGTCAGCCTGCACGTTCTGTTCCTCGCCTTTCGTCTCGGTCGAGACCCCGGCGGTGATCCCGTGGAGGAAGTCGAGGACCGCCGCCCGCGCCTCGGCGTCGGCAGCCAGCTCCGGTCGGTCGCACGACACGCGGACGGTTCGGAGGTCGGTCGCTCCCAGCCAGCCGGCGTCGGCCGGATGACCCTGTGAGATCACCTGCAGGATCGGGCCCCGCGGCGCCGGCTGCTCGTCGTGGTGCGCGGCTACGAGGAACGTGAGCCATTCGACGTAGACGCCGACCACGCCCTCGACCGGACCGCTGACGTCGGCGTCGCCGAACCCGAACGCGGCCAGGGCCAGCCGCGCACGAAGGCGCAGGTCCTCCCCGATGCGCTTCACCAGCGTCTCGGGAGTGGCGAGCAGTCCCTCGATATCGAGCAGCTGCGGCCGCTCGACATTGGGCGCTCGGCCCTCGACCTGACGCACGACCTCGTGGTACTCGTGGAGGATCTCGGACGGTGGAGTCTGCTGCGGGTCGAGCAGCACGATGGGCACGGGACCGGCAGGGCCCGCCAGGAGTGCGGCCATCGCGACAGCCAGTGGCGCGGCGGCGCAGTACGCGACCAGGGCAACCGGGCGATCTGGTCGCTGCCGCGCGAAGAGCTCGTTGGCGTACGCCGGAGTCGTGAGCGCGGTCGGCATCGGGGACGTCAGCAGATCCTGGCAATCGAACCCGGATCGGTCGAGATGCATCTCGCTGATGTGTGCCTCGGGTCGCCGACCCGGGTAGTCGAGGACAAGAAGCCTTGGATTGGCGGACACGATCTCATCACTTCCCTGCGTCGGCGGCTACCGCAGATCGGTTGCCCGGAGCCAGCAGCCGCGCGACGGCGGCTCGGTCGGCCTTTCCACTCGGCGTACGTGGGAGGGCGGGCAGCACCGTGATGGATGGTGGGACCGAGTACCAGGGAAGCTCCTCGCGGAGGGCGGCGAGCGCGGTGGCCGCGTCGAACTCCGCGGTGGCCGCGACCGTCACGGCTGCTCGTAGCTGACGGGAGCCGGCGCCCATGCTCACGGGGACACAGACGGCTTCCACCACTCCCGGCTGTCTGCCCAGGCATGCCTCGATCTCGAGCGGGTTGACCCGGTACCCGCGGATCTTGACTTCGTCGTCGGTACGACCGAGAAAGTGCAGCACCCCGTTCTCCACGCTCACCAGGTCGCCGGTCCGAAACGCCCGGGTGTGCCCGTGTGCTGTCCGGGCGACCTGCACATACCGCTGCGCGTTCAACTCCGGCTGGCCCAGGTATCCCAGTGACAGTGGCGATCCGGCCACGAGCAGTTCACCGATCTGCGAGTCACCGGGCTCGGCGGTGTCCAGCAGGATCTCGCAACCCGGCAGTGGCAGACCGATCGGCGACAGCGCGGGCCACGAGCTGCTCTCCCCGGCCAACGTGTGCACCGATACCGTGTGCGACTCACTCTGGCCGTAGTGGTTGTTGAGAGCGCACTCGGGCAGGCGCTGGAAGAATTCCTTGATCGCCGGCGTGCAGACGAGTTGCTCGCCGGCGGTATTGATCTCGCGGAGGGCGAGGTTCGCCAGTGAGTCGAACGCCGTAGCCGCTGTCGCCAACATGTGCAGCGCGACGCAGGGCAGGAACAGCCGCTCGATCCGCTCTCGCGCTAGCCAGTCCAGCAACTCGATCGGGTCCTGCCGCAACTCCTCGGGCATGATGACCAGCGATCCGCCGCCGCCGAGCGTACTGAGCGTCTCCTGGAACCAGATGTCGAAGTTCAGCGGCGCGAACTGCGCAGTGCGCAGGTCCTGGCGGACGGAGTGGTGCCGCTGCCAGTGCGCCATGTTGTCGATACAGCTGTGCGGGAGAGTCACCCCTTTGGGGTTACCGGTCGACCCGGAGGTGTAAATGACGTAGACGGGCGTGTCCGGCGTGCACGGGACGAAGGTCAGGCCAGCCCCTGCCATCCGCTCCACCTCGGTCCACGCCGGGATGCTGACCCGACGAGGCGCCGGCAGCTCCGGGTCGGGCCCCGTGTGCAGGAGGACCTTCGCGCCGCTCTCGGCGAGCATGTAGCCGAGACGCTTGCGGGGAAAGTTGCTGTCCAGCGGTAGGTAGGTGGCGCCCGCGCCGACGACGGCCCAGGCCGCGGCCACGATCGCCGCGGACCGAGGTCCGGTGACGGCAACGGTGTCGCCCGGGCCGACACTCGCTTCTCGCAGCAGACCGATGATGCGGGCGATCCATGCGGCCAGTTCATGGTAGGTCAGCTGGTGTTCCGGGTCGCTCACGGCGAGTGCTCCGGGCTGGCGGCCGACCGCACGCTCGAACGATTCGAGCACGCAGGGCGGCTGGGACACCCCTCCCCAGAGTCCGGTCTCGATGATCATCGGTGCTGACCTCCCTCGAACGCGCTCACGGTCTGCCCTTCCTGCCGGATCCCCTCGACGAGCTGGTGCACGGCGCGGTCGACGTCGAACTGGGCGCGCTCGAAGCGTTCCGGGGAGGTGAGGTAGCCGTTGTAGAACGTCGCACCCTCACAGAGCAGCCCGAAGACCCAGATCCGGGAGGCCGAGCTGCCGTCCTCTCCGACGGGATGACCCTGATCGTCGACATCGATGGAGGACACGACAGGGCTGTCCGGCTTGAATCGCCGGACCATGCCCCGCCGGGCCATCGCCCCGACCACGGTCGGGTCGTCCCGCAGGGATTTCAGGCGATCGGTGTAGCCCTGGTAGAGCCAGTCCGCGCTGACCGTGCTGCGGACCGGAAACGCCGTCGAGGACAAGGCCCAGGTGCGACTGTCGTCATCCCAGCTCACCAGGGGATTCGGCCCCAGGGACATCGACACCACACCCGAGCGGAGCAGCGTCAGGATGTTGGCGGACCGCTCCTTCTCCGGGCCGATCACCAGGCGGTTGATCGCTTCGACGTGGTAGCGGTAGAACCGGTCGAGCGAGGCGTCCGTCAGTCCGCCGAATTCGATCGCGTACCTGATGGTGTCGCGGACCTCGCGACACATCTCGGTTGCCGCCTTGAAGGGGCTGCCGTCGAATCCGCGGGCCGCGTTCGCTATGTCGGCCGCCATCCAGGACTCCAGCGATCGCTGGTACGTCTCGCCGTCGGCCGCCGCCGCGGAGTCCTGGGCGCTCGGGGTCGGGCGCCCGTGGTAGGCCGCCTCGGCGTCGAATTCGGCCGGCCCGGGCAGCTCGGCGAGTTCGTCGAGGCGCCCCTCGACGGCGGCCGCGCGCGCACGGAGAAGAAAGGCCTCCGCGTCCTGGGCACCCGCCTGTTGCAGGAGCGCCGCCCGCCGGTACGCCACCCGTAGTTCGAGCAGGAGCAGCGGCAGAACATCGCGGTCGAAGTCCAGTTGCGGCGCCCGGGTGCGCAGCCCGTCGACCGCCGACCGCGTGAACGCGACCGGTTCGTACGACACGACTGACGACGGCGCGGGTCGCGCGCGATACGGCAGGCCGGAGCGGGAGAACACGACGATGCGGGGCTCACGACCGCTCGCCACATACCGCTCGGGTAGGACCGTCCGGTCGAATCTGCCGCCCCGCCCCACCGTCAGCGCGAGGATCGCGTCCGTTGCCGTCAGACCGAGGCCCGCGATGGCGACGGTCTCGGACGGCTGTACGGATGCGAGTTGTCCAGGCAGCGGGTACGGCGAACCGATCAGTCGGTCGGCAGAGGCATCCTGATCGCGCTGCGGTTGGGAGGGGCGTTGGCCGACTGTCACGAAGACGTGGTCCGCCTCGACGCGGTCACCGTTGTCGAGACAGAGGATCGAGGTGTCACCCTTCTGCTGGAGGTCCACCGCGTTGGACGCGTGCCCGATCAGGCGCACGTTGTCCGGAGCGTTGTCCCGCAGATACTGGTGAAACCACAGCAGATACTCGCCGAAGACCCGCCGCGGCAGGTTGTCGTTCGGCCTCACCGAGCGCCCGTCGGCTCCTACCGTGAAGCCGTCGGCTGCCACCCGCATCCCGCGTTCCCGCGCCCACTCGAAGAGGTTCGGGCCGCGCATCGCGGGCGCGTGCGAGACGGATCTGGCGGAGGGAAACATCGAGGCGTACGCGCACGCGTGATTGAGCAGAAGATAGTCCGGCTGATGAATGTCGTACTGCCGCGGCTGGGCCGGGTTGGAGTCCACGAGGTGCAGGTCGAACGTCAGATTCTGATCGGCGAGGGCCGCGTGGCTGATGAGACGCTCCAGAACACTGAGCCCTCGGACACCGAGGCCCACGATCGCAACAGTGACCGATTTTCTCCGTTGGTCCGGCGCGTAGTACTCACCCATCGAAGACCCTCCAGGTAGGCAGTGATGGGCCAACGACCGCATACCGCACCGACGGCCCTCACTGACGATTTCAGTACCGCACGACCTGTCACACCTTCGCGATTGCCGCCGTCAGCTCCGCTGATCGCGGCAGAATCGTGACTACGTCCCCAGATCAGCGGCTATCCGCCCCAGCACCACCGGGGAGTTCTCGAAAATCGCGAAGTGATCGCCGTCCAGCACGAGCTGCGCGTACCGGTCGCTTGTCTCCTGCTCCCATCCGGCGACCTGGTCCGGTGCCGCGAAGTGGTCACGTGTGCTGGCGAAAGCCGTGATGGGGATTGGCAGGCGGGGTTCGGGGTGGTAGCTGTACATCTCGTTGACGTGGAAGTCGGCGACGAGCAGCGGCTGGATCAGCTCCAGCATGAACGGCTCCGCCAGGATCTCCTCGGGTGTCCCGCCGAGCCGGCGCAGCACCACCGCCAGCTCGTCCGCCGGCAGCCCGGCAAGCTCGGTCCTGATCATCGGCATGCTCGGCGGACGCCGGCCGGCGACGAAGAGGTGGACCGGCAGCGGTCCGTTCAGACGACGGATCTCCCGCACAACCTCGAAGGCACACAGGGCGCCGGTGCTGTGGCCGAAGATGGCGTACGGCGGTCGCACCGTCCTGATCACCTCCGGGGCCAACTGCCGGGCCATCTCCACCGCCGACGTCAGCGGTTGTTCGGAGCGCCGGGTCTCCCGCCCGGGCGGTTGGACGGGGCAGCCGGCAATCGTCGCCGGCAAGCCGCGACCCCAGGCCCGGTAGACCGCCGCCCCCGCACCGGCGTGCGGCAGGCACAGCAGGCGGACCGAAGCCTCCTCTCCCGTCTCGAACGGGAACCACGGGTTTCTGGGACGTACCCGCCCGGTGCTCCGCCCCGCGCCGCTACGCATGGCGAGGCCCGGCGGCGGCGGCAGCGGCAGCGGGAATGTCGGTGGCCTCGTCGGCGTCGAGCCTCGGGCGGGTGACCGCGAGCGAGGTGCCGTCCGCTTCAGCGCTCACGGCCGCGTCCCGATCTGACTCGACCGGCGGGCCGCGACTGCCGGGCGATCTCGTGCAGTGCCGCGCGGTCGACCTTGCCATTGGCGGTCACCGGATACTGCGCCAGGCCGCGGACGATCTGCGGCACCATGTACGCGGGCAGCAGTTGACGCAACTGGGCGTGCACGCCCAGGGGGTCGTCCTCCGGTGGCCCCGACGGATGCGCGTCCGATCTCGGGACCTGATACACCAGCGCCAACCGCCGTGGCAGGCCCTCCAGGTTGGTCATCGGGAAGGCGATGCAGTTCCGCACGCCCGGTAGCGAGCCGGCCACCGACTCGATCTCGGCGAGCTCGATCCGTTGTCCGCTGATCTTGATCTGGCGATCACGCCGGCCGCGGTAGTGCAGGACACCGTCGTCGTCCCAGACCCCCATGTCGCCCGTGCGGTAGAGCCGCACCGGAAGCCCGTCGAGGTCGATAATCGGGAACTTTTCCAGGGTCAGCTCGGGCTGCCCGAGGTAGCCGGTCGCCAGGCCCTGGCCGGCGATGCACAGCTCGCCCTCCTGACCGGGTTCGCAGCGTTGATCGCTCTTGTCGAGCAGCACCACGCTCGTACCCTGCACCGGTGTGCCGACCGGGATCCCCCCCGGCACGTCGCAGTCCGCGGGCACCAGCCGCCGGAGAGTTGTGATCATGCAGCTCTCGGCTGGTCCGTACGCGTTCCAGAGCGGGAGGTCGGGATGGCGGCTGAGGAAAGCGCGCATGTGCTCCGGCGACGCCTTCTCGCCACCGGTGTAGACGCGGGCGAGGCCGCCGAAGCAGTCCGGGGCCTCGTCGACGAACATGTTGAACACGGACGTGGTGATCCACAGCGTGTCGACGCCGTGCCTCGACACGATCTGGCGCAGCGTGTCGGGTAGCAGGTAGTTCTCCGGGATCAACACCACAGTGCCGCCCGTCGTGAGCTGCCCCCACAGCTCGAAGGCGTACATGTCCCAGGCCAGCGCCGCTACCTGCGGGGTCGTGTGGCCAGGCCCAAAACCGTCGAGGCCCGGGGAACCGAAGAGCCGGGTCACCGCCTGGTGCGGCGACAACACACCCTTCGGTACGCCCGTCGTGCCGGACGTGAAGAAGACGGTCGCCGGCGCGTCCGGTGGCACCGGTGCCGGGTGGAACGGTCGTGCGCGCCGGGCCGCGCCGTCGATGCCGCCATCCGACGGTTGGTAGCGGTCGAACCGGCCGTCCCACTGGTTGTCCGTGCTGATGACCACCGCGGGCGCGATGAGGTCGAGGATGATCCTCTGCCGCTCCACCGGCCAGTTCGGGTCGAGATTCGTGTAGGCCGCCCCCGTCTTGAGCACACCCAACTGGAGCGCCACCATGTCCGGCGACCGATCCAACAGAATCGGCACGACCTGCCCCGGCCGGACACCGCGATCATGCAGGTCGACGGCGTAGTCGTTCGCGGCCGCGTCGAGCGTGCCGTAGCTGATCCTCCGGTCGTGCCAGACGAGTGCGGTGGCGTCCGGGTCACGCGCGGCCTGCCCGGCCACGGCGGCGTGGATCAGCGGCTGAGGGCTGGGATGACCGGTCATGCGTCGGCTGCCAGCTCTGGGCGCCAGCCGCGTCCGTCACGGTCAACGAACTGTTCCGGATATCTGCTCATGGGGTTCCTCCGAGATAGGGGCGCGAATCTGCGCTTCGGCAAACGACAGCGAGAGGTGCTTCCATCCGTCATCGTCGGAAGGCGCCCCCGCCGGTGCTACTCACCCGTTGCGGCCGGCCCGACCCGCTCGCCAGTGGAAACATCGCCCAGGTATTCGTTGACGGCGCCGACCGAGGGGTTGCTGAAGAACTGTTTGAGAGACAGCTCCACGCCGAAGCGCTCGGTGATCTTCGCGAGGAGAACCGCTGCCAGCAGAGAGTGGCCGCCCAGATCGAAGAAGCTGTCCCCGACTCCCACCTGGTCGACACCCAGCACCTGCGCGAACAACTCACACAGACGCTCCTCCTGCGGCGACGCCACCCCGTCACGAACTGGAGCGCCGGAGTCCGGAGACGGTGACGTCAGCTCGTCCAGTTGCCCCGCGAACTCCAGGGTCCCGTCCGGACGCCACCGCACCAGGTCGCCGGTCCGGTACATCCGCTCACCCACACCGAACGGGCACGCCACGAACTGCTGGGCCGTCCGCCCTGCCTGGCCCAGATATCCTCGCGCCAGCCCCGCACCCGCCACGTACAGCTCTCCGAAAACACCCGGCGGGACCGGCCGCAAGAGGCTGTCGAGCACGAAGACGCGCGTGTTCCAGATCGGACGTCCCATCGGCACGACAGCACCCGACTCATCGCCGACGCGGTGCGCGACGCTGCCGATGGTGCATTCCTCCGCTCCGTACTCCCGGTGGATCTCCGCACCGCCGTGTGACCAGTCGCGCGCCACCGAGGTGGGAAGTGTCTCGCCACCGATGACCAGCACCGTCTTTCGGTCCGCCGCCCGGTCCTCGTGCCCGGCCATTGCCCGCAGATCCGACGGCTTCAGCCGCACGGGAGCCACCGGGCCGGCCGCGCCGTCCAGGAAGGCGGTCAGCGGCTCGCCGCCGACACCCTCCGGAATCAGCACGACCGTGCCCCCGGCCAGCAACGGCAAAAGGATCGAACTGATGGCGAGGCCGGACGACAACCCGGGGCGAACCGGGGCCGCGCTTTCCCCGTCGACCCGATAGGTGGCGCTCGCCCAGGCGCAGTAGTTGATGACGCCCCGATGGGTGACGGTAACGCCCGCAGGGGCACCCGCCACGTCAGAGGTGTAGACCACGTACGCCGGGTGGGTGGGCCGCAGCGCGGCGGTCCGCTCGTCGTCGCAGAGGGCAGTCCCCGGCACACTCGTCAGGGCGTCGCGCGTACCGGCGGCATCCAGGATCATGACCGGGGGGCCACCGGCCGCGGGCAGCCCGGCAGCAGTGGCGTGGGCATCGGTGATCACCACCGTCGGGCGAGCGTCAGTGAACATGAACTCGACCTCGCCGGCGGGCTGGTCCGGGTCGACCGGCAGGTGGGCCGCACCGGCCTTCAACACCGCCAGCAGCGCGATGACCAGAAGCTCACCGTGCGGCAGTGCGATCGCCACCGACTTCTCCGGGCCGGCGCCGAGAGCGACCAGATGGCGAGCGAGCTGGTTGGCCCGGTGGTCCAGCTCGGCGTAGGAGAGCTGGTTCCCGCCGCAGACCACCGCCGTGGCATCCGGCGTCCGGGCCGCCTGCTGTTGGAACAGCTGCGGCAGGGTGAGCCCGGGCACCGCCCGGCCGGTGTCGTTCCAGTCGTGCAGGATCCGCTGCCGCTCGTCATCCGCCAGCACCTCGTATTCGCCGACCGGGCGGGACGGGTCGTCGACGACCTGGCGCAGCAGTCGCGTGAGTCGTTCGGCGAGAGCCTCGACGGTCGATTCGTCGAAGAGGTCCTGCGCGTACTCGAAGGTGCCCCGGATACCCGCGGGCGAGCCGTCGGCGTCGTACAGCGGGCGGACGAAGAGCGACAGGTCGAACTTGGTCGTCTCGTGACCGAGCGGCGTGGGCTCGATCCGCAGGCCGGGCAGCTCCCACCTGCCGGTGGCCGCGTTGTCGGAGACGAGCATCACCTGGAACAACGAATGCCGGGACACCGAGCGGGCCGGATTGAGGATCTCGACCAGGCGCTCGAACGGCACGTCCTGGTTGGAGTAGGCGGCGAGGTCGGTCTCGCGGATGCGGGCCAGCAGATCGGCGAAGGTCGGGTCGCCGCTCAGGTCGGCTCGCAGCACGAGGGTGTTGACGAAGAACCCGACCAGATCGTGGACCGCCTCGTCGGAGCGGCCGGCAACCGGCGTGCCGATCGGGATGTCGGTGCCCGCGCCGCAGCGGGACAGCAGCGCCGCCAGCCCGGCATGGAGCACCATGAACAGGGTCGTCCTGTGTTGGCGCGCCAACGTTGCCAGGTCGCTGTGCAGTTGCGCGTCCAGTGTCACCACGACCATGCCACCGTGGTCGGTCGGTTCGACCGGCCGCGGGCGGTCGTACGGGAGTGCCAGTTCGTCGGGCAGGTCACGCAGAGCCGACGTCCAGTAGTTCACCTGTCCGGACAACATGCTGCTCGCCTCACCGCTGTCGCCGAGCAGGCCGCGCTCCCACAGGGTGTAGTCCGCGTACTGCACCGGCAGCTCTGGCCACCCTGGCGCGTGGCCGCCCGTCCGGGCCCGGTACGCCTCGGCCAGATCGCGCACCAGGATGCCCATCGACCATCCGTCACAGGCGGTGTGATGGGTCATCAGCAACAGCACATGCTCCTGCGGTGCCAGCCGGAACAACCAGGCCCGGACCGGCAGCTGGGTCGCCAGGTCGAAGACGTGTCGTGCCGCCTGCTCCAGAAGGCTGGGCAGGGTCGCCTGGTCCGTCTCCACCACCGTCAGTTCCGGCGCCGCCTCGGCGGCGTCCACGATCTGCTGGTACGGCTGACCGGCCACCACCGGAAAGATCGTCCGCAGCGACTCATGTCGCCGGACCACGTCCCGCAGCGCCGACTCCAGTGCGCCCACATCCGGCGAGCCCTCAAGCCGCCAGGCGAACGGCATGTTGTAGACCGGGCTCGGCCCGCTGAGCCGGTCCAGGAACCACAGTCGCCGCTGAGCGAACGACAGCGGCAGACGCTCCGGCCGCGCCGTGGCCACCAGCCGGGGCCGGGAATTGCCGGCCCCGTCCAGGGCTCTGGCCAGCTGCGCGACGGTCGGATTCGAGAACAGCGTACGGACCGCGACCTCCACGCCGAGCACCGCGCGGATGCGGCTGATCAGCCGGATGGCCCGAAGGGACTGGCCGCCCAGGTCGAAGAAGCTGTCCTCGACCCTCACCCGGTCGACGCCCAGCACCTGCGCGAACAACCCGCACAGGATCTCCTCCCGCGCGGTGGTCAGGTCCCCCAGTACGCCACCGGCGTCGAAGCGATTTGCCATGCTCATTCCCATCCTGGCTGGAACGAATCGATCCGCGCCGGCCACGCCATAGGTGGAATCAGCTGCCCGCTCATCGCGCGCAGCACTCTGGGAGCGTCACAGCCGCGCTACCGACGGCCATCTCCGCTCTTGCTCGACGACCGCCGTGCCGACCACTGTGGTGGGAAGCGTGGCCGGGCAGCGTGGCCGGGCAGCGTGGCCGGGCAGCGTGGCCGGGCAGCGTGGCCGGGCAGCGTGGCCGGGCAGCAAGCGCGAAGACGCGGCAAGCCGGCCGACCTGGAAATGTCGGCATAGCCGCTGATTCCGATATCGGCCCCGATGACGCAGCGCGGCCGCGGGACGCCTGCTAAGGAGAAACTCGATGGAGATTACGCAAGCGCCGCCCAGGGACGAGCTGGTCCGTCGCGCCTCTGAGCTTGTCCCGCTGCTGCGGGACAAGGCCGTCTGGATGGAGGAGAACCGACGGATCCACGACGACGTCGTCGACGCGATCACCGACGCCGGCATCCTGAAGATGCGGGTCCCGGTGCGCTACGGCGGCTACGAGTCGGACATGCGAACTGTCGTGGATGTCGTGGCGGAGCTCGGACGCGGCGACGGCTCGACCGCGTGGACGGTCGCGGTGTGGTCGATCAGCACCTGGATGACGGGGCTGTTCCCCGACGAGGTGCAGGACGAGGTGTTCGCAACCCCGGACGTGCGCATCAGCGGAATTCTCAGCCCCGGCGCGGTGGCCGTTCCGACCGAGGGCGGCTTCGTCATCAACGGTCGGTGGTCGTTCAACACCGGGGCCCAGCAGAGTACCTGGAACACGAACGCCGCTGTCACGCCGACCGGGGACGGCGGCTTCGCACCGATCATGGCGGCCATCCCGATCGCCGACCTGGAGATCGTCGACGACTGGCACACCTCGGGGCTGCGCGGCTCCGGCAGCATCACCACGATCGCGAAGGACGTCTTCATCCCGGCCGAGCGGGTCCTCCAGATGGGGCCGGTGCTGCAGGGTCAGCACCAGTCCCGACTGAACGCCGACGCGAGGATTTTCAAGGCCCCCTTCATGCCGACCGCGTGCGCCACCATCAGCGCGCCGGCCCTTGGCCTTGCCAGGGCGGCGAAGGACGCCTTCCTCGAGCGACTGCCCGGCCGGAAGATCACCTACACCGCCTACGAGAACCAGGCCGAGGCACCGGTCACCCACCTGGAGGTCGCCGAGGCGATCACCAACATCGACGAGGTCGGTTTCCACGCCCACCGCGCGGCCGACATGATCGACAGCAAGGGCCAGGCGGGCGAGCCGTGGACGCTCGCGGAGCGGGCCCGTGTACGGCTCGACCTGGGTGCCGCCTGCCAGCGGGCCAAGGAGGCGGTCGACATCCTGCACGGCGCGAGCGGCGGTTCGTCCATTCACACGGACGTGCCGATCCAGCGCATCCAGCGGGACGTGCAGGCGCTCAACCTGCACGCCATCCTGCACCCGAAGACCAACCTGGAGCTGTACGGCCGGATTGTCTGCGGACTGGACAGCAACACGCCCTTCGTCTGACCGTCGCGTTCACCGGGGCCCGCACAGGGTGGCCGGTGACCGCAACCAGGAGCACCGCTCCGGAGTGCCGTCCGCAGCTCACCCATGAGGCCGGCGGATCAACCGTGGACAGCGGACGGCCTCCGGAGGCGTTCCCCGGCTCGGCCAGCCCAGTGTGCGTTTCCCGGGACTTGGGTCCGACGGTGGCTGGTCGACGATCCGGTGTCCCAGGCGTGCTCGACCCGCCGCTGGGAGCCGGCTGGGGACTTCATTCATCAGGATCGGCCGCCTCAACCGGCCGGTCATACTCGGAAAGGCGTCGTCGTGATGCTGGCATCAGTGTGTCCCGCAGCCGGTCAGACCTGGGAGTTGACCGAGGTTCCCAAGCCCGTGCCGGGTCCCGGCGAGGTGCTCATCCGCGTGCACGCGAGCGGTCTGTGCCGCAATGATGTGTGGCTCACCGACGGTACGTATCCGTTTCCGCCGATCGAACCGGCCATCGTCGGGCACGAGCCTGCCGGTGAGGTCGCCGAGGTCGGCCTCGGGGTGACCGCGCGCAAGGTCGGTGACCGGGTCGGCGCCACCTGGATCCAGAGCGGCTGCGGCTCGTGCGATCACTGCCGGCTCAACCTCCCGGTCACCGGCATCACCGGCATGAACTGCGACAACCCGGAGATGACCGGGCTGACCAGGGCCGGTGGCCACGCCGAGTACCTGGTGGTACCCGCGTCCTCCACGGTGCTGCTGCCGGACGAGCTGCCGTACGAGATGGCCGCGCCGCTGCTGTGCGCCGGGTACACCTCGTGGTCGGCGTTGCGGGCCGCGAATCCCCAGCCACACGAACGGGTCGCCGTGCTCGGCATCGGCGGCCTCGGTCACCTGGCCGTGCAGTTCAGCAAGGCCTGCGGCTTCGAAACCGTGGCCGTGACCCGTACGCCGGGCAAGCACGAGGTCGCCCGCGAACTTGGGGCCGACCACGTGGTTTCCGACGGGGAGGCTCTCGCGGGCATCGGCGGCGCGGACGTCGTCGTCGTCGCAGGCACCTCGTACGAGGCCGCCGCCGAATGCCTCACGGGCCTTCGGGTCAATGGCCGCATGGTGCTCGCGACAATCGACCCGTCGGGTTCCTTCGCCATCGACCCGTCGCGACAGTTCTTCGCCAAGGGTCAGTCGATCCTCGGTGCCACCCACAACGGTCTCCCCTATCTCGTCGAGGCCCTCGACCTGGCAGCTCGCGGGGCCGTCACCCCCCATATCGAGGTCTTTCCCAAGGAGGAGATCGCCGAGGCGGTCGACCGGGTGGCCGCTGGAGAGGTTCGTTTCCGCGCCGTCGTCACCTACTGAGCGGGCGGCTGTTCCCCGCGCGGTGACCACTCGGAACGTCGATCAGAACAGCATGCCCGCAACGGCGGACCACCACGCCTGCGGCAGCATTCAGCAAGAGGTGTCCCCGGGGCAGGTCATGCCATCGTCACCGATGAAGATCGGTCATTTTCCGGCACGAGGCTGGTCTCACTGAGCAGCGAGGACGGCGTTATGCAGAACGAAGACCCTCCGGTTGTCATCGACACGTCCGGTGCCGATATCCACGGGGAGAATGCGCAGATTCGCGAGCGCGGGCCAGTCGCCCAGGTCGAGCTACCCAATGGCGTACGGGCGTGGTCGATCACCGGCTACGAAGCCGGTAGGCAGGCGCTGGGCGACCCGCGGATGTCCAAGGACGGGCATCAGCACTGGACCGCGTTCGTCGACGGCGAGGTCGACCCGAGCTTCCCCCTCATCGACTGGGCGCTCATGGAAAACATGAACACGACGTACGGACACGCGCACAGCAAAATGCGTGGGCTGGTGGCAAGAAGATTCACGCCGCGACGGATCGAGGCGATGCGGCCGACGATCGACGCGGCCGTCGCGGGCCTGTTGGCCGGTCTTTCCACCAGCCAGACCGGCTCGATCGTCGACCTCAAGGCGAGGTACGCGTATCCGCTCGCCGCCCACGTGATATTCGATGTCCTCGGTATCGCCGACGCGGCCCGGGGGACCATTCTGGGCGACGGCGAGGCGCAGGTCGACACGACCAAGACCGGCGAGGAGATAGCGGCGAGCGTCGAGCAGGGCCTCATGGAGATGGCCGATCTGGTCGAGGCAAAGCGCGGAAACCCGGCGGACGATCTCATGAGTGATCTGATCGCCGCCCAGGAGAAGGATGGCTCAGGGCTGCGCGACGCCGAGATTGTCGGCACGTTGTCGTTCCTGCTGGGGACCGGCACCGAAACCGTCACCAACCTGGTGATCAACTCGATTCTCGCACTACTCACCCATCCCGACCAGCTCGAGCTGATCAGGTCCGGGAACGCCTCGTGGCAGGACGCGATCGAGGAGACACTTCGCGTCGAGGCTCCGGTGGCACATCTGCCGTTCCGCTTTCCCACCGAGGATGTCCAGCTCGGCGACGTGACGATCGGCGCGGGCGAGCCCGTCCTCATGAACTTCGCCGCCATCGGACGCGATCCCGCCATCCACGGCGCGAGCGCCGGCTCCTACGACATCACCCGGCCGCGCAAGGACCACCTGTCCTTCGGTCACGGCGGGTACAGCTGCATTGGCAAGGCCCTGGGACGGCTGGAGGCCGAGATCGCGGTCCCTGCGCTGTTTGCCCACTTCCCCGATCTTGCTCTCGCGGTTCCGGCGTCGGAGATCAAGCCGCAGAGCACATTCATCATGAACGGTCGGGACGAGTTGCCAGTCCTGCTGTCCGCGCCCGCTGCCGAGTCAGCGTGACTCCACCAACCACTCCCCTGGTGCGGGACCGCCTACGGGCCGAGGTGACGGATGCCGCGGCCCGCACGGCCGACCTGTTGTCGACGTTGCCCGCTCCCGCCGACCGCAACCCCGACCAGCAGAGCCGAGCCACTGCGGCACACGGACACGCGCGCGCAGCGAGGCGCCAACTGCTGAACGCCCAAGCGGACCAACTCTGTCGGGACATCGTCGGAGAGAGCCCACAGCGGCGGTCCCTGGCTGACCTGTCGTACCGGCTGGCCGACCTGGTTCCCGGCCTGACGCCGAACCGGGCGGAGATGGAGCGGGAACGTGGCCGTCGTCAAGCCGCCAAGGAGGGCTTCGAGATCGACCAGGGCATCGCGTACTCCGCGCTGCTCCGATCCGGTGCGGGCGGCGACCTGCTGCGCTCACAGCGACTGCCGACGGACGAGGCCCGCTCGCGGCTGCCGGAGTTCCAACGGACCGGCGTGGTCGAGATGCCGGTGGTGTCCGTGCGACGTACGGACGGGGTCGCCGAGATAACCGTCGCCAACCAGCGCTATCTCAACGCGGAGGACGAGCCCCTCGGTGAGCAGTTGGAGGTCGCTGTCGACCTGGCCCTCCTGGATCCGGGCGTACGCGTGGGCGTCATGCGGGGCGCCGTCATGGAGCACCCGAGGTACGCCGGCCGTCGGGTCTTCAACTCGGGAATCAACCTGACACTCCTGTGCGCTGGGCAGATCCCCTTCCTGGGCTTCGTCATGCAGCGGGAGATGGGCTACCTGAGCAAGATCCAGCGTGGCCTGTGGGACCCCCGGCAGGAGGTCGATCCGACGGCTCGGGGCGGCAAGCCATGGGTCGCCGTGGTCGACGGGTTCGCCATCGGCGGCGGCATGCAGCTGATGCTGACCTTCGACTACGTGATCGGCCTGGACACGGCCTACTTCACTTTGCCGGCGGCACGGGAGGGCATCGTGCCCGGTGCGGCCAATCTCAGGCTCGGCCGCCTCCTCGGCCCGAGGCTGGCTCGACAGGTTCTCCTGGGCGGAAGGCGGATAGCGGCCCGCGACCCGGTCGCCGCGCTGCTGTGCGACGTCGTCCTGGACGAGGACGGCGTCGACGACGCGGTCGACGACGCGGTCCACGCCATGGACAACCCGGCCGTGGTGGCCAATCGGCACATGCTCACCGCCTTCGAGGAGACCGAGGACCAGTTCCGGGGCTACCTCGCCGAGTTCGCGGAAGTTCAAGTTCAGCGGCTGTACAGCCGGGACGTACTGCATCGGTTGGAGCAGCAGTGGATGCAACGGCAACGCTGATCACCGGGACGCACCTGCACGCTGATGATCTGCATCGCAGCGTGTCCAGCCGGCAGGTCGCCGCCATGACCTTCCTCAACGAGATCGTGGCCGAGTTCCCCGACGCCATCTCGTTCGCGCCGGGCGCCCCCTACGAACCGTTCTTCGCCGACGTCGCGGTCGGTCCGCTGCTGGACACCTTCGTCGAGGCCCGACGTGCCGCCGGTTTCAGCGAGGAGGCGGTGCGCCGACACCTGTTCCAGTACGGCCCGAGCAAGGGGATCATCAACGACCTGGTTGCCGCCGCACTGCGGGCCGACGAGGGCATCGACGTCTCCCCGGAAGCGATTGTCATGACGGTCGGGTGTCAGGAGGCGCTGTTCCTCACCCTGCGTGTCCTTCATCCGCCGGGTGCCAGCCTGGCGGTCACTGATCCGTCTTACGTCGGCGTGGTCGCGGCGGCCGGTTCCCTGGACATCGCGGTTCACCCGGTGCCGGACGATGGCACCGGTCCCGACCTGGCGGCCCTCCGTACGGTGTCGGAGCGGGAGCGGGCAGCCGGCCGTCGCCTCCGCGCGTTGTACGTCTCCCCTGACTTCGCCAACCCGTCGGGAAACCGGCTCTCGCTCGCCGCCCGACATCGTCTGCTGGCGGAGGCGTCTGCCCTCGACCTCATCCTGATCGAGGACAATCCGTACGCGTTCACGGCCGCTTCGGACGACCGGCTGCCCAGCCTCAAGGCGCTCGATCGCGACGGTCGGGTGGTGCACACCGGCACCTTCGCGAAGGTGGCGGTGCCGGGTGCCCGGGTGGGCTACGTGGTGGCTGACCAGTGGGTCGAGTCGCGCTCCGGTCCGCCGGTGCGACTGGCGGCCATGATCGCCGCTGCCAAGAACGCGGTCACCCTGAACACGTCGCCTCTGGCTCAGGCCCTGATCGGCGGGCTTCTCATTCAACATGGGGGTTCCATCGCCGCCCTCGGCCAGCGAAAGGCGGCGCACCTGCGCGACAACCGAGCCGTCCTCCTCGATCGGCTTGTCCACCACTTCGGCGAACCCGGTCAGCCGAGCACCAGGGTTCGCTGGTGGGCTCCCGAAGGCGGCTACTTCGTCCAGGTCGAGCTCCCGGTCGAGGCCGATGACGCGCTGTTGCGGCATTCCGCGGAGACGTACGGCGTGCTCTGGACCCCGATGCGCGGCTTCCACCTCGGCGGGGGCGGCGAGCGCCGAATTCGGCTGTCGTGCTCCTCGCTTGAGCATCAGGAGATCGTCGAGGGCACCGGTCGGCTGGCTGACTTTGTCAACGCGTTGTAGAGGACACGCCGATCGCGCTCGGCGCGAACATGCCGCTGGTGCGGTCACTCCGGTCGCTCGGTTGCCGCGTCGATCACGACACAGGCACCGAGGCTGGCGACGACAGCCGGTGACGGCGACGACCGGCGCCCAGGCGAAGGAGGAGCAATGAGCAACGACGTCTCGTCATCCGAGCGGCGGCCGACCGCCAGCCAACTCGCGTTGTATCTTGCCGAGCAGACGGCCTTCTGGGCCGGCGGCCTGCAACACTGCCGGGCGGTCCTGGTAGCGGGTGACGTGGTCCTTGCCGCCCTGGCCGCCGCATGCGCAGATCTCCAGCGTCGATACGCCGCGTTGCGACGCCACTTCCGTGACGTCGACGGAGAACCGCTGCTGGTTTCCAGCGATGGATGGCCGGTGGAGTTCATCGCCGGTGCTCCACGATCGTTGGGCGCCGCGCTCAAGGTTGCCGCGGTCGACGCGAGCCGTCATTTCGACCTGGACGACCGACCTGCTATCAGGGTTGGCGTGTATCCGGTGGAGGGCGGCAGGACGCTGGTGGTGCTGACCATCCACGCCGCGGTGGGCGGCCGGTCCGTGGCAGCGCGGCTGCTCGACGAGCTGGGTCAGCGGTATCCGTTAGCACTCGCCGGCCCGCCCTGGCCGTCGAACGACATGCCTGCCGTGGAGCAGGGCGGCCCGGGCCGCGTCGTCGGGAGTGTCGCCACGCTCGACGGCGTCTCTCGTGCCGTGCTGGCACACAGGCCGATCACGTGGCCCGTCAGCCGTGGCCGCGGGCGCGGTCATGGCCGGTCGATCACGACGGCCTGGTGGCTGGAGGAGAGTCACACCGCCCTCCTGCGGGCGTTTGCCGACCGCGTGGGCGTCTCCGTGGCCACAGTCCTGCGGAGTGCCCTACGCATCCTTCTCTTCCGTGAGACCGGCGAGCGGGACATCCTGCTCGGCTCACCCAAACCCACCCGCATCGGCGACGTTGCTGTCGCAGCCGACGACATCCAGATCTTGCGACACGCTCTCGACCCGCACACCTCGGTCGTCGACACGGTCCAGGCCGAGCACACCATGGCGACGCAGCCGGTCGACCACCCCGACGTGCTGAATGCGGTGCTCTCGCGGGCGCTGCGACCGGAACAGAGCGACGGGCTCGAAGTCCAGGTCGGCTTCCGGTGCGACACCGGAGCCGAACCGCCCATCACCTGGGCCGGAATGGTGGCACGGGACATCGACCTGCCGGTGGCGCACTCACCGTACGAACTCGAATGTGCCGTTACCGTCGGTGACGACGGCATTGTCGGCGAGTGGCGAGGCGCGGTCGGGCTGTTCGACGAGCAGACCCTCGATCGGATGGGGCGCAGCTACTCGACCCTGCTGCATGGCCTCGTACAGTGCCCGGCCAGGCCGATCGGCGAGCTCGACGTGATCCACCCGACCGACCGGACGCGGCTGGCCAAGTGGGAGGCCCCGACCTCGGGCGCGAGCGGTGAGGACACGCTTGTCGAGCTGGTCGGTCGTTGGATCCGGCGGACGCCCGACCGGCCGGCGGTGGTGATGGCCGACGTCGTGCACACCTACTCGGAGCTGGACGCCGCGGCGACCCGGATAGCAGCCGCGTTGGGCACGCTTCGACTTCCGCCCGAATCACCGATCGGCATCCTCGTCGCCCGTCGTGTGGAGCTGCCGGCGATCCTGCTCGGAGTTGCCCGAGCCGGTTTGGCCGCCGTACCCATGGATCCGGACCATCCCACCGAGCGCCTGTCCTACATCGTCGGCGACAGCGGATGCGGCGGGGTGATCACCGATGGCGCCCTGCCAATCGAACGGGTGACAGCGCTCGGCGTACCGGTGGTGTCGCTGTCCGACCTGCTGGCGGCCGACCCGGCACCGCCCGGCCGACCGCCGCACCCGGATTCACTGGCCTACGTGCTGTACACCTCCGGATCCACCGGACGTCCGAAGGGCGTCGCGGTGACCCATCGCGGCCTGGCCAACTGCCTGGTCGCCACCCGGCAGCTGCTCGATTTCCAGCCGACCCAGTCGCTGCTCGCGGTGACCACGATCTCCTTCGACATCGCGATGCTGGAGACGTTCCTGGCCCTGACCAGCGGCGGACGGACGATTCTGGCGACCAGCGCCCAGGCACGCAACGGAGCGGAGTTGCAGGCTGTCCTGGCACGGCATCGGCCCGACGTCATGCAGGCCACGCCGATGACCTGGCGCATCCTCTTCGCGACGGGTTGGCCCGGCGACCCGGAGTTGATCGTGTCATGCGGAGGCGACGTCGTCTCGCCGGAGTTGGCCAGCCGGTTGGTCAGCTGCACGAAGGAGTTCTGGCACACCTACGGGCCCACGGAGGCCTCGATGTACGCGGTGTGCGAACGGCTGCCGCGAGACCCGCAGATGTCCATCGTGCCGGTCGGTCGCCCGTTGCCCGGTGTCTGGCTGCGCATCCTCGATGCCGCAGGTTCGCCCGTGCCGCCTGGTGTGGTCGGCGAGCTCTATCTCGGCGGTGTCGGTGTGGCGCGGGGTTACATCGGTGCCCCGGCGCAGACCGCCGAGCGCTTCGTGCCCGATCCGACCAGCGAAGGCGGCCGGCTCTACCGCACCGGTGACCTCGCCCGGTGGCGCGCCGACGGTCGGCTGGAGCTGCGAGGACGCAACGACCGTCAGGTCAAGATACGCGGGCATCGCATCGAACCGGACGAGATCGAGAGCGTCCTCAGCGGGCACCTGGACATCGCGTTCGCCGCGACCGTGGTGGCCGGCCACGATCGCGACAGCAGGAACATCGTGGCGTTCCTCCAGCCACGACAGTCAGGTGCCGTCCAGGACCTGGTGAGCCGGGTCGCTGCGCATGCCCGCCAGGCGTTGCCGGCGTACATGGTGCCGTCCTCGTACGCCCTGCTCAGCACGATGCCACTGACCGCGACCGGCAAGATCGATCGGGCGGCACTGGCCCGTATCAAGCCACCGCGACGCAACGTCGTCGAGAGCGATCCGGAAGCACGCTGGATGTCCGAGGCATGGCAATACGTTTCCAGGGGCAGCGCCAGCCGCGACGACGACCCTGGTCAGCTCGCCGGAGACCTGCGACTCGCCTGGAAGCTTCGCGCCCACGTACGGCGCGAGTTGGGCGTCCAGCTTCGTCTGGACGACATCGTAGCCGCGGCCACCGCAGCCGATCTGGCACAGCGGATCCGGCAGCTTCGGCTCGCCGCCGGCGTACCGCCGCTGCGCTGGTCTGGTCGTGCGGATAGGTCCGCGCTGGTGCTCCTGCAGGGTGACGAGGCCTGGCCGGCGCAGGCCGTGGCGGATTTCGAGCGCTGGTTCAAGGTGTCGATCCTCGACATCGCCGACAGGCGGCGCCCGCAGGACCTGCCGGCACGGCTGGCGACGGTTGACGCTCCGGGCGCCACCGTGCTGGCAGCGCGCGGTGACCTGGTGACAGTGGCGGCCGACATCGCCCACACCGTCCGCGAGCGGATCGGCGTCGGGCCGAAGGTGCTCGCGGTCGAACCATCCGCGCCGAGCGGACCGCACCCGCCGGGGCATGCGCCGCAGTGGGTGGTGAGCCGCGACCACGCGCTGCTCCGCTCTTGGCGGGCGGCGGCAGAGGACACCGACCTCGTGCTGTTGGCGGTGGACCCGGATGCGCCGACGGACTGGACGATACTGGCATCCGTGGTCGCCGGAATGGGTTGATCAGCACCGCTGACGCAACCTCCGGCAGCGGCGTCGCGACCACGACAATCGGCCGGGATCCGGCAACCGCGAAGTGGTCGACAACGGCACGGAGGGACGACGGTGGAGTCGTGGAGGCGACCAGTCGTCCGCGTTTCGAACGGATGGGCGGAAGACTCCCTTCACCCCGTACGAGGAACTGCGCACCACCATATCCGGCAACGGCGATCGTCGGTAAACCAGAGATGGATGGTCAATGACCGCGAACATGAAAACCGCCGAACACGACCTCCCCACTCCGCCCGAACCGGGGCTCACGCCGGATCAGGTGATAGCGAGGGCCGAGGCGATGGTGCCCGAACTCGTGAAACGCCAAGGTGAGGCGGAGGAACGCGGTTTCTACGCCGAGGACATCCACGAACGCTTCGTCCGAAACGGCTTCTACCGAATTCTGGTGCCCCGTCGTTACGGCGGATACGAATTCGACGTGGAGACCTTCCTGCGCGTCGCCATGACCCTGGTACGGGGATGCGCCTCGACCGGCTGGATGTACAGCCTCGGGGCCTCGCACGCGCTCATGGCCGCGACGTTGTTCGACGAGCGGGCGCAGGCGGAGCTCTTCAGCGGTGGCGACTTCATCTGCCCCAGCACCGCGGTCCCCAGCGGATCAGCCGTCCCCGCTGCCGGCGGCGGATGGACGGTCAACGGCACCTGGTCGTACTGCTCCGGAGCGCCGTACGGAACCCACTTCATGGCACACGCGTTGATGCCCGCGGACAATGGGTACCCCCCGGAGACGCTGCTCTTCGTCGCGCCGCAGGACCAGTGGGTGCGACTGGACGACTGGGGACAACTCATGGGCCTGCGGGGCAGCGGCTCGCACAGCATCACGATGAAGAACAGCCACATCCCCGACCACCTGGCGCAACCTGGCGTGCGGATCGTCGACCACGACGCGACGTCGGGCACGCCGGGCCGGACCCTGCACGGCAACCCGGAGTACGGCGGCACGCAGCATGCCTTCATCAGCCTCCTCAACTGTTCCATGGCGGTAGGCATGGCGCGGGGAGCGCTGGACACGTACGAGGACCTGCTCCGCGACCGGACGACCCTGGTGCCGCCGGTGGTGCCCCGCTATCAGGACCCGGACTACCAAATGTGGTACAGCGAAGCCGTCGGGATGATCGGCACCGCCGAGGGCGCCCTGCTGAGCGCGATCCAGCAGTGGCATCGCACGGCGGCGCAGGGTCCGGCCGCGGCGACCAGGGAGTCGGACCTGCGCCTCTCGGCCGTCTGCCGGCACGCCGCCAACCTGTGTTGGGAAGCGATGTCGAAGTACATCATCCCCACGGCGGGCTCGAGTGCGCTGCGCCAGGGTGAGCGCCTGGAGCGGGTGTGGCGGGACATGTCCACGCTGCGCACCCACGCCGGGCTCTCGATCCTGTTGCCCACGGTCGCCCTGCGCGAGCTCGCCAAGAGCCTGGCGAGCTGAAACCCCACTGCCGCTTTGCCCGTCCGCACCGGTGACGCCGGGCGAACGGGTCGTCCTCCGCCCAGCACGGACGGTCCCCGTTCAGCGCGTGGAGGGTTGTTCGAGCGTGCCACCGCCGGAGTTGGGGCGCGCCCGAACAACCTCGCGGTGTCCGCTGGTGGGAGCGGTCGGGTGCGGGCCACGGCATGGAGGGGTCGACGGCCGCCGGGCGAATCCGGCTTCGCGGCGAACCCGACGTGGTCGGGGACGCCGGCGGCGAAACCGTTGGGCCGGGCGCATCCACGACGCCGTCGGCAGGTCGAGCCGACGGTGGTCCACGCGCTGGTACACAGCCATCGCACGATCTTCGAACGGCCCACAAGCCGCCCCTGGCGGCCGCTCCGGCGGAGCGCGGGAATGGGTCAGCACCGCCCGGCGGGAAACTCCCAGCGCCTGGCGGTGCTGTCCATCGAGGTCAGAGTCGGACGCGGCCGGTTTCGACCGCAGGCACCTGATCAGGATCTCCGGCCGCCTCCGCTGTGACAGCCACGACTGTCAGCCCCGGTCACGACGTCCCCCGTTCAAGTCGCTCGGGCCCGTCGCGGATGATGTCGAGGAAGTGATGCTGGATGTCGTCGACAAGGCTGGCGTCGTGCTTGTCGGTCCGCACCTGGAAGCCGATGTGAAGCCCCTCCGGAGTGGGCGTCACCATGAGCATCACGACGAAGAAGCTCTTCGTGGCAAACGCGGTGCCCTCGGTCACGAGTGCCCCGTCAACGCCACCGAGGCTGAGGCTGGGTGTCGAGTTGTAGTTCAGAGCGACCATCCGGTCGAGCGGGATCGCTCCCTCGGATCCGCTGAGCGCTTCTGCCAGATCCTTCGGGGCGACGAGAGCGTCGCGGGCAGCCATCGCCTGCTGATACGACCCGCGGACTCGCGCGAGCAGGTGCGAGCCTGACCGGGACGGGGCATTCGGGCGCAGCAGAATCGTGCCAACCCGGTTGGTGATGGTCCTGTCGATCACCTCACCGGAGTTGTTCGCGATCGGGACCATCACCGCGAAATCTGGCGACGCACCCGCCCGGACGAGGGACTCCACGTACACGGCCGCGATACCCACGGATGGCGGCATGCCGTTGGCCCGGGCGTAGTCGTTCCAGGACCGCAGGTCCGACTCCGGTACCCGGAAGCTGCGCAGAACGGCCGGACCTGCGGCTGAGTACCGCGAGCCGTCATGTATGAGGGGCACCGTCACCGCCCCGTCGCGATGGCTGGGGAACTGGCAGGCCGGGAGTTCACGGAGCTCGTCGCGCCAGTACTGGCGCTGCGCCTCGATGTCCGACGACGCGAGCTGGTGCCGGAAGTCGCAGGCCATCTCGGCCAGCGAGGCGGTTCGGCCCGGCCACTGCGGCGCCCTCCCGGCCACCCGCGCCGCGTAGGCAACCGGCAGCTCTCTGGTCAGGATGTCCCACGAACGACCATCGAACCCCGAGTGGTCCACGGCCACCCCGAACAGGGTGCGCCCGGTCTGCCCGTTGCGTACGAGCACGCACCGCCAGACCTTCCCCTCGTCGACCCTGAGCGGCGTCCGCATCGCCCGCCTGAGCGCTTCGGTCGCAGCCTTGTCACTGGCCTCCTCGGCCAACCGGTGAAACTCCACCCGCCCCGGATCGGCCGGCACTTCCGCCAGGCCGAGATCCGGCTCGCTGAGGTACCGGGCGTGCAGCGCCTGGTGACGGCGATGGACATCGGTCGCGGCACTCTCCAGAGCGGCCGCATCGATTTCGCCGTCGAACCACCAGGCAATCTCGACCACGATCTTCTGCGGAACAGATTCCGCCTGAATCGGCGAGATGGCCACGAGTTCGTCGCCTTCGGCCCCGGAAGGCCCGGCGGGGACGTCCTGCGCGTTGCTCACCGAGCCGCGAGCGGAGTCGATCCACGCTGCGAGCTGGGCAACGGTGGGAGTCCGGAAGACCTGGGTGAACCTGACACGTACGCCGGTCATCTGCTCCAGCCGGGCACAGGCGACTGTCACCCACACCGAGTCGAGTCCGAGATCGAAGACGGAAGCCGTGCGCGGCAGGCCGGGAACATTGAGCATCTCGGCGAAGAGGCGCTCGACCATGACCTCCGTCTCGCCTTGCGGGCACTCGTCCCCGACAACACCCGACGACGGAGCGGTGTCGGAGGTTTCCAGGGCTTCTTGCTGCGTCATTTCCACTCCTCGGAGGGGATAGGAAGGGCCGGCAACCACGGTTGCCCAGAGGCTGAGGATCGCTCCACCTTCTGCGGCCTCGCACCTCTCTTGTTGCCCAGCGGCCTGCACCGTGCGGTCGCTGACCGAGGCGAGGGCAATCCCTGAGGTGCACCCGGTCGAACCGACTGCCACGTTGGGTTCCGCAAAGCACCTTCAGCTCCGGGCTCACGAATGGGGAAGGGTATGGATTCCAGCTCCGCCCGGGAACAGCTCGCCACGCAAGCCGCTCAGGCGCCGTGCGCGGAGTTGCCCGAACCAGTATTCGCCAACCCGTCGGCCTACCGGGCGCCCGGTACGCCCCGGCAGGAGACGCTCTGTTCGCTGTTCGCGGAGGCCCTCAGCGTGACGAGGGTCGGATTGGACGACAGCTTCTTCGACCTCGGCGGCCAGTCGCTGAACGGGGTCCGGCTGATCAACCTCATCAACAACGCCCTCGGTTTGGAGCTGACGATCGACGAGTTGTTCGACTTTCCCACCGTCGCCGAGTTGGACCAGCACCTCGGGGCCGATCCGGACCGAGCCCTCACTCAGCAGCAGATCGCGACCAGCAGGAGGCAGGCGTGACGACAACCGACGCCGAAGGTCAGGCCGTGACCGTCCCGTTGTCACTGAATCAGGAGTTCAACAGCCTCTTCGACGGGGGCGGCGACGACGGCCCGTTCGGTTGCCGCAACCACGCCGTTTCCGGCTGGCGCATCACTGGTGGTCCCGTCGACAGCGACGTCCTGCGCGACGCGCTGCTCGACGTCGTGACCCGGCACGAGGCACTCCGGACGCGCATCGCCGGGCCGCCCGACGACCGGTACCAGGAGATTCTGCCGCCCAGCCCGGTGCGGCTGGATGTCCGTGACTTCCCGGCCGCTCCCGAGGCGTCCCGCGCGGAGCTGGCCGAGGCGCTGATCCACGAGATCGAGACGGAGACGATAAGCGCGTACGAGGCGCCGTTCCTGCGTGCCACGCTGGCCAGGTTCGATGAGCGCGATGCGGTCCTGATTCTGATGGCACATCACATCAGCGTCGACGGACAGTCCCTGACGGTGATCATTCGGGACCTGGCCAATCGCTACGCCGCCCGGATCGGCCGCAGCGTTCCGGACCTACCAGCGTCCCCGCAGTACCGCGAGTACGGCGTCTGGGAACGTACGGCGGCCGAATCGGCCGCGGCCCGCGAATACTGGCAGCGCCAACTGGACGGCGCCCTCTTCACGGCGATCCCGACCGACCTGCCGCGCTCGTTGGGCCTTGCGGAGTCGACCGCCCGGCATCGCTTTCTGATTCCGGGCGACGTGGTGTCGGCCATCGACCGCATGGCCAGGTCGAACCGAGCCACGCGCTTCATGGCCATCGCCGCGGTCTACCAGCTGCTCGTGCATCGGCTGACCGGCGTCACGGACGTGGTGATGGCGACGTTCACTCCGGGCCGCGGCGGAGGGCTCTTCGACGAGACTGTCGGTTCGCTCTACAACTTCATCCCGCTGCGAACGGACCTCACCGGCTGCAAGACGTACGAGGACGTGCTCAAGCGGACCCGCCGAACGTGTCTCGAGGCCTTCGCGCACGACATCCCGTCTATTCAGATCTTCACCGAAGCGCCTCAACTGATGGGCCCGGTGATGACCGACAACGCGACCGCGATGGTGCTCCAGAGCGTCCCCCTGAACCCGATCGTCGACGCGCCGGGTGACCTGAGATTCGTGCAGATCACCCGACTGCTGAAATCGCAGGAGCTGGCGTCCGCGGTGCCGGACGGCGCGCTGTGGGACATAAACAAGGATCCGTCGGGCGATGCCATCGGCTCCGTCGCCTACAAGCGAAACCTCTTCCGCGAGGACACCATCGTCTCCATGGCCGCAGAGTTCGGCGAGATAGCGCGCCTCTTCAGCGCGTCTCCTGGCGCTTCGGCGGGTCTGCTCTGACCTCCGGCCGGGGGACACCTCGGCCGTGTCTTCCTCGCTCACGACAACGACAGCTTCGTGCAGGGCGAACCGGCACGATGCCAGGAGAGGACGTACTTCGTGACCAGTGATCCGCACAACATGCGGTTCGGCATGTTCATCCCCCAGGGGGGTGATTTCGAGCTCGCGGGCATACCGACGACCGAGCAGTGGAACGTGCTGCGTGATCTTGCCCAGGCGGCCGACGCCGGGCCGTTCGAGTCGATCTGGGTGTTCGACCACTTCATCACCGACCCGCCGTCCGACGAGTCGACGTTCGAGGCGTGGTCGATGATGGCGGCGTTCGCCGCCTGCACGTCGCGGGTGCGGCTGGGGCAGCTCTGCACGTGCATGGGCTACCGCAACCCGGCCTACCTGGCCAAGGTGGCGGCCTGCATCGACGTCATGTCCGGCGGCCGGCTGGATGTCGGCATCGGCGCCGGTTGGTACGAGCACGAGTGGCGCAGTTACGGCTACGGCTTCCCCAGCCTCGCCGACCGACTGGACATGCTCGACGAGGGCGCCCAGATCATGCGGCAGATGTGGAAGACCGGCACGGCCACCCTGATGGGGAAGCACTACCAGATCGACGGTGCGATCAGCCGGCCGCTGCCCTTGCAGGAGGGCGGGATCCCGTTGTGGATCGGTGGTGCCGGCGAGAAGAAGACCCTGCGGACCGCGGCGAAGTACGCGCAGTACACGAACTTCGGGGCCTCACTGGACGGGTTCGAGCACAAGTCCCAGGTCCTGGCCGCGCACTGCAAGGATGTGGGCACCGACTTCGACGCGATCGTCCGCTCGGTCCTCCTCAACGTGACCATCGGTGAGACCGAGAAGGAGGTTGCCGACAGGTTGGCCTGGGTGCGCGCCCACTACGAGCCGCTGTTGCCGGCCGCGCAACTGGAGCCGCTTCTTCGCTATTGGACGGAGGGCCTGATCGGCACGCCGGAACAGATCGTGGAACAGCTGACCAAGGCCGGTCAGATCGGCGTCGGGTACGTGATCGGCAGGTTCATCGACGCGGCCTACGACCGGAGGAGCATGGATCTGTTCGCCGACAGGGTGATACCGGAACTGACCCGCTGACTCGTGGGTGGAACGTGGGTGAGGTTATTCAGGCTGACGCCGGGCACGCGCCTGACCTACGGCGATGGCATCGCCTGAGTAACCTCGCCCACCCGAGCACCCACGGCGCACCCGGTCGAATCAGCAGGTCGTCGAGGTCAACCGCGAACAGCCCTCAGGATGCCCGTTCCACGGCCTGAGGACGACCGGTCGCGCGATTCGCGCCGAACGCGCCGGCGTCCGTCGGACACGGCCGACGTCAGGCGAGGGCTGCTGCCGCCGTAGGCCTGGTCGTCGGCGGCCCTGCCGCCCTGACGCCGTGTGGCACGTGGCCGCGGCCCTCTCGCTGATCGGGATGCTGACAACCGACGATTTCCGGCACAGTGGCTATCATCCATAGCTGCTCTGGCCTCGCCACCGACAAATGGATCGTCCGGTCGGACGGGCGAGCCGGGTCTTCGATTGAGTGAGGTGAGGGGGCGGCGCGTGTCGGCTGGCGGGTTTTCGGCGAAGCGGCTGGTCCGGGTGCGGGACCTGCTCGAGCGTCTCGTTGGCTCCGGCTTCGTTCCGGGCGTCCTGGTAGCCCTTGCCCGCCACGGTGAGGTGCGTGTCGAAGCCACGGGGACCCTCGCGTTCCAGGGTGCGGGCGCGGGGATCCCGATGGCCGGAGACACCATCGTTCGGATGGGGTCGATGACGAAGCCGATCGTCGCCGCGTGTGCAATGACCCTGGTCGAGGAGTGCACGCTGCGTCTGGACGACCCGGTGGACGACCTGCTGCCGGAGCTGGCGGAAATGAGAGTGCTCGCCGATCCCGGTGGGTCGCTGCAGGACACCGTTGCGGCGAAACGCCCCGTAACGCTGCGCGATCTGCTGACCTTCACTCTGGGCACCGGTACGGTCATCGCCAAACCGAGCACGGTTCCGATCGCCGAGGCGCTGGACTCGATCGGCAGGCCAGACCTGGACGGGTGGGTGCGCGGCCTGGGCGCGCTGCCTCTGGTTCACCAGCCGGGTGAGCGCTGGATGTACGACACCGCCGCGGACGCGACAGGTGCGCTCATCGCCCGGGCCACCGGCAAGCCTCTCGGGCAGGCCCTGCGCGAGAGGATCTGCGATCCGCTCGGGATGAGGGACACCGGTTTCAGTGTGGACAGCGCACGTCTCGGCCGGCTCGCGACGGCGTACGCACGTGACGATGGCCCGACCGGCGAGGCGGTCGTCGAGGACCCTCCGGACGGACGGTTCAGCGGGCCGGTGGCCTTCGAGGGCGGTGGTGGTGGGCTCGTCTCGACCGCCGACGACTACCTCGCCTTCGCTTCGGCTCTACTCGCCGGCGGCACCCATCACGGCCAGCGGTTTCTCTCCCGGTCGTCGGTGACCCTGATGGCAACCGACCATCTGAGCCCCGCGCAGAAGGTCGTCTCTGGATTCGAGCCGGGATATTTCGACAATTTCGGCTGGGGTTTTGGGATGTCGGTCGTCACCCGGCGTACGCACCTCGGTCCCTCGGTCGGCAGCTACGGATGGCCCGGCTTCTATGGCACCGCCTGGTACAACGACCCCGCCGAGGACATGGCGACGGTCGTCGTCATGCAGCGGGCGCACATGGGTAATCAGAAGCTGCCGCTGTGGAGCGACTTCTGGACCACCATCTATCAGGCCATCGACGACTGAGTCGGTGATCGGCGAGAAGACCTGGAGAGTGGGGCGTGACCGGCTCCCACGAACCGGCCCACAGCTCTCGACCGGGTCATCCGACCGCCACGGCAGCCCGTTGGCGACCAGCCGACACAGCCGCTCGGCAGGGTGGTGGTTGATCGGTACTTCCCAATCGATCGTGTTAGCGTCTCCCAACAACTTTCGTTACGCGATCAGTTTCGGAGGGCTGATGAAGCCGAGCGAACGCATCGACCGGCGTTACAGCGACGACGAGGGCCGAGTGGTCCCGTGGACCGACGCCGAGGCGAGGTTGGCAGCGACGGAGCTCGCCTGGGTGGTGACCGTGCGGCCGGACGGCCGTCCGCACGCGACGCCGATGGTGCCGGTGTTCCATGACGGGAAGGTCTACTTCCACACCGGCAGCAAAGAGGTGAAGTACGCCAACATCCAGGCCAATCCGCAGGTGCTCGTGCTCGCTGGCGACACCGCCTGGCAGCAAGGCCTCGACGTGGCCGTCGAGGGGACGGCCGTGCCGGTCACCGACGACGCACTGCTGCGCAAGCTCGCCGAGCTCTACCGCGACCGCTGGGACGGCCGCTGGCAGCTCGACATCAAGGACGGCGCCATAGTCTCCGAGCTGCCCGACAGCGAGGTCGTGGCCTTCGAAGTCACACCCAACAGGGCGTTCAGCCACTCCAAGGGCGACCCGTTCAGCCAGACCAATTATCGCCTCTGATCCGGCAACGTCGACGCGACCAGGCAGAGGCACCGTCCGGCTCCTTCCCCCTCCGGCAGCACCGACCTGAGCGCCCAGGACCACGGCCGTCGGTCAGGCCAATCTGCCAGCGCCCCCGGACACACCGAGCCACTGGTGGAGCCCCGAGGCACCGGCAGAAGTCTGTGGCCCCGCCCAGCGCCATTCACCCGCACTGCGGGTAACCGCTCCTCGACGAGATGGTCTCGCTGCTCCGCGATCTCGTCCGCTGCGTACGGTTCTGCGGGCTCGGCAAAACTGCCCCGGCCGCCACGAGGATCATCTTCCGAATTCGGCAGACTCGGATTGCTGTTGCGCGCCTTCAACCCTCTCCGGTGACGCCTCAGCTGGCCTGACTCCGACGTTGGCCCGGTGTCGGGGAATTTCAGCTGACGCCCGGCAATCTCCAAGATGCCGCGTCCACGGCTCGGGCCGCATTGTCGTAGAACGAGCACAATGCTGCTTTGGCCAAGCACGCCAAGGTGGCTGAGATGCGGAAGGAAGATCTGCGCGTGACCGTTGACATCGCCAACACCCAGAGGCCATACGATCGGGCACTGGCGGCAGAGTTTCCCATTCTCCCACCCACACCCTACGAATCCACGATTGTCGGGGTGGGCACGGCCTCGTCCGCCTCGGCCTTCTCCCAGCAGGACCTGTTGGACACCTTCGCAATCTCCGATCCGAAGATCCGCTCCGTCTTCCTCAACAGCGCGATCCGTCGGCGGTTCCTCGAGCTACCGCTCCCGGCACCTGACGGGACTCGTTCTCCGGAGACACAGGCGGACCTCCTCGATCGGCACAAGAGGCTGGCCGTGGACATGGGGATGCGCGCCCTGCAGGCGTGCCTGGACGACGCTGGTGCGGCGATCTCCGACATTCGCCACCTGTGCTGCGTGACATCCACCGGATTTCTCACGCCAGGGCTCAGTGCCCTCCTCATCCGTGAGCTGGGCATCGACCGGCACTGCAGCCGAACCGACATCGTGGGGATGGGATGCAACGCGGGGCTCAATGCCCTGAACGTCGTGTCGAGCTGGTCCGTGGCCAATCCGGGCGAACTGGCCGTGGTCTTGTGCACCGAGGCTTGTTCGGCTGCCTATGTCCTGGACTCGACCATGCGCACCGCGGTCGTGAACAGTCTGTTCGGCGACGGCGCCGCCGCGTTGGCCGTGGTCGGCCGCCCCGCCGGCGACTCCCTGGGCACCCCTGGTCGTCCGCGCATCCTCAAGTTCGCCAGTTGCATCATCCCCGACGCCGTCGATGCCATGCGCTACGACTGGGACAGCGTCCAGAATCGGTTCAGCTTCTTCCTCGATCCACAGATACCGTATGTCGTCGGTGCGCACGCGGAAATCGTCGCGGATCGTCTGCTGGCAAACACCGGCCTGCATCGCAGCGATATCGCGCACTGGCTCGTGCACGCCGGGGGCAAGAAGGTCATCGACGCGGTGACGGTCAATCTGGGACTGAACCGTCACGAGGTCCGGCACACCACCGGCGTCCTCCGTGACTACGGCAACGTGTCGAGCGGCTCGTTCATTTTCTCGTACGAACGTCTCCAGCAGGAGCTAGTAACCGCCCCGGGCGATTATGGAGTACTGATGACCATGGGTCCTGGTTCCACGATCGAGACGGCGCTGATCCAGTGGTGAGCGCCGAAACCGTCCGGAGAGGCCGGGGCGAGCATTACGCCGCTGACGGCACGCGAAGTGACGTCACGCTACGCATCGACGGCTCGAAACCTCTGACGATGGAGTCCGTCGCCGCGGTGGAGGCCGCCTGCGCGGCGGCCGAGTCGGACGAGTCCACCACGATGCTTCCGGTCCAGGTCACCGGTACGCCCGGTAAGGACTGGACCCACGGCTTGGACGTGTCGCTGGTCAGCAAGTGGGAGCGGTCACTGCGGCGGCTCGAGCGTCTCAACGTCACCACGGTCGCGGTGGCCTCCGGCGACTGCGGGGGCCTCGCCCTGGACGTCCTGCTGGCGACGGACTATCGCATCGCCACACCCGACGTCCGGCTGTCGTTGCTCGTCGACCGGGAGGCCACCTGGCCGGGCATGGCGGTCTTCCGCCTCGCCCAGCAGTCCGGCGGCTCCCGGCTGCGCCGGGCGATCCTGTTCGGTGCTCACCTGGATGCCCAGGAAAGCGTCGACCTGGGCCTCGTCGACGAGTTGACCGACGACCCAGCCACGGCCCTGACCGCCACAGCCGAGATGGTGGCCGGTCTCTCCGGCAGAGAAATGGCCATCCGCCGACAACTGATGTTCGATGCGACGACCACCAGTTTCGAGGATGCCCTCGGTCGCCACCTCGCGGCCTGCGACAGAGCCCTGCGGCGGTCCGCCGACGCCGCGACGCCCTAGCGGATCCCCCGTCCCGCGTTCGCGCCGGAACTCCGGGTGATCGGGGCCGTGGCTCGCCGGCAGCCACGGCCCCAACTCCCTCGCGTTGCGCCACCGAGGTGGGGATCCTGCGAGAGCGAGTACCGCGAGCCGTCACCGCTCCCTACTGCGTAGCCGTTTCACAACGACCCGATCCGAGGCGGTCGACTCTCGATCCGCTGATCCAGGGAGTCCCGCTCCTACAGGGCAGGTGGCTGGGCGTCGGCCTACTCGGCGTGCGCGTCCGTGACCTGCTCCAGCAACGGGGCAGACGCGGGATCCCGTTCGACGTCGCAGAGACCCGGACCAGCGCCAGGACCACCTGTCGACGTGTCGGTAGGCCGACGTTAGGTGAAGCCGCACCTCGGGCAGGACCGCGTCCCACAGCAGCTTTCCGGCAACGGCGTTGCCCGCCGCACCGAAGGCTGCCCCGACCCGGGAGAGCAGCGAGAGTGGACCGGCGCCACCACCAGGCGGTACGAGCCGCAGGCATCGCGGCCGACGCGGCAGGGGGTGTTGACGGATCGCGGAGCGGCTGGCCAGGACGGCCCCAGCTGATCGACAGCGTGGCAGGCCAACCGACCGCAAACCGACCACCCCCGCGGCCGACCCGGTGACAGCCACCGGTCATGCGACGGGCGACCGGCGCTCTGGTGAGCGCCGGTCGCCCGTTGGTCGGTCAACGAACTCAGTCGCGCGGACAGTTCTGGTAGACCGCCAGCTGCCACCGGCCGTCGCGCCAGACCAGAATCCAGGACGCCCGGATCGCGTCCCCGTCCGCCAGTTCGGTCTCGCCGGACGCGATGACCCCGCCCGTGGTCAGCAGCGCCACGGCGTCTGCCGCGAGCGGCTTGAGGCCGATGGGCGTGCCGGTAACGCGCGTGCCCTGGTAGGGCCCGGCGTACTGGCTCGCCATGAACTCCCGGATCTCGTCGCGGCTCTTCTTGTACACCCCGGGAAGGATCAGCGTTCCGTCCTCGGTGAACAGGTCGGCGAAGGCGTCGGCGTCGTGTGCGGCCCAGGCCGCGACCATCCGCGCGGGTACGGCGGCGATCTCGGCCTGCTCGGCGCTGGAAACAGTCGGTGCGGCTGCCGGGGGAGAGTTCGTCGACATGATTGTCTCGCTTTCGTGTGCCGGATAGGACGCTGTGCCTTTGTTGGGTTGGTACGGACGCTCGCTGCGTGCCTCGGCTCAGGGCCGAGGCGTGGCGCGGTCAGCGCGAGAGGGAGCGGGCGAACGTACGGATGTCGTCGACGAGAAGCTTGGGCTGCTCCAGCGCCGCGAAATGCCCACCGCGCTCGAACTCCGACCAGTGGGTGAGGGTCGGCATGATCTGTTCGGCGAACCGGCGTACCGGCCGCACTGCGTCCTTGGGGAAGGACGCGACACCCACCGGCATCGTCAGCGGCCACGGCCCGGCCCAGGTCCTGACGAAGTCGGCATCCATGTGGCTGGACTCGTAGTACAGCTGGGCGCTGGACCCGGCCGTCGCCGTCAGCCAGTAGATCGAGACCGCGGTGAGGATGTGGTCGCGACTCACCGCGTCCTCGGGCACCTTCGCCGAGTCGGTCCATTCCTTGTACTTCTCGGCGATCCAGGCGAGCTGCCCCACCGGCGAGTCGGTCAACGCGTAGGAGAGCGTCTGCGGACGGGTGGACTGGATCCGCTGCCACCCCGTCCCGTCCTGCATGAACCGGCCGGTGAACTCGAGCCGGGCCAGGTCGGCCTGGCCCAGCCCGGCCATCGCGGCCGGATCCGGCGGCGGAAAGGCCACGCACATGTTGAGGTGGATGCCCGCGACGTGCTCGGGGTCGGCCAGGCCGAGCCGCAGCGAGATCGGCGTTCCCCAGTCGCCACCCTGAACCGCGTACCGGTCGTAGCCGAGGCGGCCCATCAGTTCCTTCCAGGCGCTGGCCACCCGGCCGGTGTCCCAGCCGACCTGACCGGTCGGACCGGAGAACGCGTACCCGGGAATCGACGGGATGACCAGATGGAACGCGTCAGCCGCGTCACCGCCGTGCTTGACGGGATTGGTCATCGGCTCGATGACCTCCAGGAACTCCGCCACGGTGCCCGGCCAGCCATGCGTCATGATGAGCGGCAGCGCGTCGGGTTCGGGCGACCTGATGTGCATGAAGTGCACGTTCGTGCCGTCGATCTCGGTGATGAACTGCGGGAACTCGTTCAGGCGTGCCTCGGCTGCCCGCCAGTCGTAGCGGCTCTGCCAGTAGTCAGCCAGCTCCTTGAGGTACCCCAGCGGTACGCCTCGGTCCCACCCGACACCAGGCATCTCGTCCGGCCAGCGGGTGTTGGCGATCCGCAGCTTCAGATCGTCGAGCTGGGACTGCGGAATCTCGATTCGGAATGAGCGCATGCTGCACCTCCAGAATTAGTCAGCGACCACTGCGAGCGGTGCAGGAGCCGGCGACCGGCGACCGGACTGCCGCAACGTCCGAAGAACCCTGCCGGGACGAAGGAGAGCCGTCGGCTCGTCGACGAGGCCGGCGACCCTCATGAAGGCGTTGGTCAGGCTGTCGTCGTGCACCGCTGCCCGCTGGAGCCGAGCGACGTAGCCGTTGATCATGCGGACCTTCGCCGTCCGGCGGCCCTCCACGCCCGGGTAGCCGAGATCCGCGGTCGCCGCGAAGTCCCAGGGTGAATCAATCTGGCGGGAGATCGCCTGGAAGAAATCACGCGCCGGTGGCACGTGAGCCTTCCGGAGCTGATCGGCCAGGACCTGTGACTCGATGGCGGCGACCGCCATGCCCTGTGCGTACACCGGGTTGAAACTGCACACCGCGTCCCCCATGACCAGCAGGCCTTCCGGAAACCGGGTCAGCCGCTCGTAGCGACGGCGGACGCTCGCCGGGAAGCGGAACATCACCGGGTCGTCGATCGGCTCAGCCTCGCGGATCGACTCGTAGATCTCCGGCACGGGCAGGGACCGGACGAACTCGAGGAAGCCGTCAGGGTCGGTGGGCGGATGGTCGCCGAGTACGCCGGTGAGGGACAGCTCGACGCGGCCGTCCTCCCCGGGAAGCCGATAGTAGAAGGCACCACGCGGATGCGAGGGGGTCGCCGCCGCGATGATGGCGATGTCGCTGCCGAACGGATCGCGAGGTACCCGGTAGTGGCGCGTGGTGTAGGCGAGATCGACCTTCACCCGGTCTTCGGACGGCCGGGAATAGCCAAGCTCCTCCAGCCAGGCCGGCGTCCGTGAACCCCGGCCGGTGGTATCGATGACCAGGTCGGCATCCAGAACTTCGGGGCCTGCACTCCCATCGCGGGTCTGGACGCGCACCCCCGTGATCCGACCCGCGTCGGGGGTCGACTCCAGTCCGACAATGTCGTACTGCTCGATGAACCGAACATTGGGAACCTTCTCCACCCTGCCTCGCACGAACCGCTCGATGACGGGCCGAGTGCACGGCACCGAGAGCAGACCCGTTTGCGCCGGGCGAAGCCGCATGCCGTTGAAATACCAGCGAATGTCGCCGCTGAAGTCACCCGGTCGGACACCGGCGGTTTCCAGTTCCTGCATGAGGCCGGAGAACCGCTCTTCGAAGATCTGCTGGCCGCGGCCAACCAGGCCGTGGGCGTGGCGGCCGTGCGGCACGCCGCGCCGAGGGCCTTCCACCCCGGCCAGTTCGTCGCGATCCACCACGAGTACTTCCGGGTAGACCTCGGCGAGTACATCGGCGGCGAGGAGGCCAGCCAGGCTCCCGCCAAGTACCACCGCCCGGTTACCGAGCTGATCAGGCATCGCGATCTCTTCCTCCCCTTTGGGCCCAGAAGCGTGCGCCCTCGCGTACCGGTAGCCGCTGCGTCGGGCCCACGAACGTTTTCCTTCGCCTCATGGCCCCGGCAGAGCCAGAGTCAGAATCGAGGATGACGATGGGCCCGGGCACCTTCCGCTGTGCTACGGAACCGGGGCCGGACACCGCCCCGCGAGGGCTCCTGATTGAGCACCACCCGACAAGAATCCGGACGCTGGTCGGCGAAGGATGACCATCGACGACGGCCAGTCGGTTCGATCATGAGCTGGCGATGACCTGGCGGCACCGTTCCCGGGTGGTGGTCAGCCTCGGACGGCAGGGCCGCCGGCCGCATCGGCGGCGCGAGTGCTTGAGGGAGCGGCATGACGCATTCGGGCGACGAGCGGATTCTCCGGCGGTTGAGCGGTGGCGACACCGATCCGATCCTGGTAGCCGACTTCCAGGCGATGTCCATGTCCCCGCGCATGAGCGAGATGCTCAGCGAGCGGATTCCGGGCCACGCGGTCTTTCAGATCGATCCCATCGGCGTGCTGTCCGAGGACCGCAGGTACGTTCCGATGCCGGAGCTGGCCGCAGCCTGCGTGGACGAATTCCTCGGCTCTGGTGCGGACCAAGGCCACGTACACGTCATCGGGCACTGCAGTGCCTCGCCGCTGGCCCTGCGTGTCGCGGGCCTGTTGGCATCCACCCGCTCGGTCACCGCCGTCCTGGTGAACCCGATGTGGCCTGTCGACGACGATGTGACGCTGAAGTTCACCGAGTTTCTCAGCAAGTTCGGCCCCGCCACCCACACTCCCCCGGAGCTGACCACGGACCCTGACCTCGACATGTCGAAGATGGAACGGATCCTTCTCGACAAGGTGAGCGCTCTGGCGGCCAGCACGGGCCTCAGCGGCTCGGCGGGGGCTTTCTCGGACCTGATCGTGTGGTACCGCGCGTGGCTGGCGTTCCTACTGGCCGGTCGGAACGACACCCAGATCGGGCTCGCCGCCGGACGATCGGCGGTGACGGTGCTGTCCGACTCTCCCTCGACCGTCGCCGTACCGGGCCGGGACGAGGATGCCTATCTGGTGCGGGAGATGCCGGCGCAACCGGTCGGCACGGTCACGCCCGAGCTGGCCGAGATTGTGGCCACGACCATCGTGCCGAATCTCCGGACGGTGTGACGGACCCGTCCGAAATCGACGGCCAACGGCCCGGAGCACCCGTTCGCCCCGCTGAGAACTGCCATTAGCAGAGCCAAGGCGAGCGCGGAAAGTCGCCGGCGGGTCCCAACTAAACCGGCGCCACCGCCCTGAACATCGGCGGCCTGCGCCGGTCCCATTCGCGTCGAGACCCAGGGTGCCTGCCACGCCTGTGCCGTAGCGCCCGCGCCGTGACGGCAGGGCCGGCCGGACCGGTCCATCGGCCCAGCCGGCCCTGCTCCAGTTCCGTGCCCTGGCCGGGGCTATGGCTAGCACCGGCCAGGGCGTGCCCGGGTCACTTCACCGCATCGACAGCCTGCAGGTCGAGGGCTTCCGAAACCTGCGGCCTGGTTCGCTCACCCCACCGCGTCACGGCCGGCATCAGCAGGCTCGGCAGGAGGAAGAACACGCCGAGTCCGATCAACCCGGGCACGCCAAGGCTCAGGACCACCCCGAGGAGCAGCGCCGGAGCCGCCGCGTTGCCGGTGCCGGCGAAGATCCCGCTGAAGCCGTCGTACTGAGCCTGCGCGTGGGCCGGCGGCAGGTTCAGAGCGATGGAGAAGATGCCGGCCGTGTGCATGATCTCGCCGTACGTGTGCAGGGCAACGGCCGCCACCACCACCGTCAGCGCCGCCCAGCTGGGCAGCCCGGCCGCAAAGGCCAGCACGCAACAGCTGAGGAGAAAGGCCAGTCCGGCACGCCGCCACGCGAGCCCGCCCTGCCGGATCGTCTGCACCCGGCTGCCGAGGCGGACCTGGAACAGGATGATCAAAACGGTGTTGATCGCCAGGGATACCGGAATGGTCCAACGCGGAGCATTCGTCTTGTCGACCACCCACAGCGGAAGCAGGAGCGTGAGAACGTAGAACTGCGGGTGGATCGCGGCTTTCAGAAGCGCGAACGTGACATACGGCTTGTCACGCACCGCGATCCAGCGCGGGCCGGTGGCTGGCTTCGGAAGTGGTTTGTAACGCGGCAGTTTGTTGAGAACCGCCCAGGTGACCACGAAGCTGAGCAGGTTGATGACGATGAGCGTGCGATATGCGGTCGGGGTGCCAAGCTGGATCGCGATGCCGGAGGGTATCAAGCCGACCGACAAGCCCAGATTCGTGACCGCGTAGATCGAGGATCGGAACGCGGGCGCGTCTTCGCCGGCCACCCGCCGCAACAGCGCTCCCTCGACCGTCCCGAGCGCGTTCGACGCCACCAGGTGCACCGAGGCGGCGACCAGGAAGCTGATGAAGTCGCCGATGAAGAGGATGCCCAGCATTGCTGCGGCCTCCACCAGCAGCAGGGCCCTGATCACCTGGACCGGGCCGCGCCGGTCGGCCAGTTCACCGAGCGGTAGGGCCATCGCCAGTGCGACCGTGGCCGCGATGGTGAGACCCAGCCCGACCCGTGCGGCGGACAGGTCCACGACGCGGGTGAAATACAACGGCAGGCTTCCAATCAGCAGCCCACTTCCGAATGTGTTGATGAGCGTGGCCAGCACGTAGAGGCGCTTGGGGCCCGGCTCACTGGGGAATAAGGAGCTAACAACGCGAACTGGGTTCCATCGCGGCATGCTCCGCCTCCGATCTCTGTATCGGTCGCTGGCAGCACGATCTCGGATCCGGCCTCCCGGTGACATCTTCGGGATTGCCTGGCTGTGCGAGGGTGCAAGCACGCGACCCACAGACGAACGCGGAACGGCTGGCCGGAAGCCCGCGATGGCCGATGAGGTCGTTCCGCCGCGGCGCGGGACCGGTCCGTGGCCGACGCGCTCGGCCGGTGCCGGTTACGCCTGGCGGCCCAGGGCGGTCAGCTCGAGCAGACTGTCGGCCTGGCTGAGCTCTTCGACGCCGCGATCGTAGGTGGAGTAGGTGTGGAAGACGCTTCCCTTGTCCTGGATGAAGCAACTCAGGCCGACGATCTCGACCGGAATCTCGCTCACGACCAGTTCGATCGGCGAACCGGCCGCCAGGATCTCCTCCTTGGACTCGAAGTTGTACATCACCGGGGCAACCCGCTCGTCCAACGTGACGTGGAAGTCGTAGTTGAAATCACTACCAAATGACGAATACCAGGGGAAATGCCGTCGCTGCCAGCCCCTGCTGGCCTTCAGCTTGGCCAGCGACGCGCGGGATACGGCGACGAACGCCGTGTCCCGCGCCCGCATTGCCGCGAGCAGCCCCGGGTGGAGCCTTCCCGAGAATGCCGAACAGCTCGGGCACGCATCGTCCCAGGCGGGATCGAACATGAAGTGGAAGACGATCAGCTGACGACAGCCCTCGAACAGCTCCGGCAGGGTGACCCGCCCGCGTTCGCCGTCGAAGACGTAGTCCTTCTGGATCCGTACCATCGGCAGGCGACGGCGAGCGGCGGACACCGCGGCATGCTGCGGGGAGAGCTGCTCCTCCCTGGCAAGGAGCTCTCTACGGGCCGTCAGCCATTGATCGCGGGAGACCACCTGCGGCAACACCATGAGCATCTCCTCTTCGGTTGATGGGGCCATCAGAGGCGCCGAACCTCGACTGCTGCCCACATCGTCGCCCCGACGCCGATCTGCCGTTGCCCGTCAGAGCCCCATGGGAGAGGCGTGCGATCGTCTGGTCCGGCGGCAGGTTGCCGTGTGCCTGAGGGGTCGGGTCGATCCGGGCGCGCCGCTTGGGCAGAAGTCAGCCGGTGTGCAGGGCTTACAGCATGCCGGATTCAAGCCCCGCGAGTCCACAGTAGACCTCCGGTTGGTGCGTCTCCGACGTCGACACAGGCTCTAGTCGGCCTCGACCACGGGCCCATCCGAGCCCCACCGGCTCTCGAGTTCCCCGGTGCAGAGTTCTAACGGATCGTGTTGCTGCGAACACGGAGGCCCCGCATGAATAGTGCTATCACATCCGCCATAGCGCGCATCTGGGAGGGCTACAGCGAGCCCTTGTCGCTCGACGAGATCGCGAAGAGCGCAATCCTCAGCCGGTTTCATTTCTCCAGGGTGTTCCGGGCCGCTACCCGCGTCTCCCCCGGGAGGTACCTCTCGGCAGTCCGCATCTACCAGGCAAAACGTCTGCTGGCCACCACCAAGCTGAGCGTCACGGACATATCCCTGGCCGTCGGCTTCAACAGCCTGGGCTCATTCACGAACCACTTCACCGACAGCGTCGGCGCTTCACCGAGCCGATTCCGACGGATGTGGACCGAGGGCATGCGCGGTACACCCCAGCCGGAGAAGCGCTCGCTGCCCGAGTCGGGCACGGTGACCGGCACCGTCACCCTACCGACCGGGTACGCCAGGGCCAGGGTCTACATCGGCGCCTTCGACACCCCGATCATCCAGCGTCGACCGGCGTCCTGGACCGTCGTCGAGGCGGAAGCCGGCACCAAGGCGCGCTACTGCCTGCCCGACGTGCCCCCCGGGCAGTGGTCCATCAGAGCTGTGGCAACGGCGGACAGCGTCGACCCGGAACCCTGGACCCGGCGGTCGCTGCTCCTGGGCGACGTTGATCCGGTCACTGTGACTGACCGATCCACGAGCATGGTCGGCGTCGCGCTGCGGCCGAAGCAGATGACGGACCTACCCATCCTCTACGCGATTCCCGACCTGGAAGCCCACAACCTGGGCCGTCCCGCGCGGTCGGAGCCGAGCCGCACCGCGGAGCTGGCATCCCGAGGCAGGTAGCGCGACGCGCCTGGACCCGTCGCCACGCAGGAGGCCCACAGCACCTGACGCGGTCGCTGCCCGCCGACCTGGTGGCTCGAAGCACCACGGTGCTGCGGACACGCAGCGAGGTCCGCCTCCGCGAGCCCTCTCCAGGCGCTCGCGGTGGCGGACCTCGGTGTGACTACCGCTTGGCGAACTGGCCGGGTCGGCGACCGGCCCCGGCCGGCCCGCGGTAGGCCTGCGCGATGTCGAGCCAGCGGTCGGCTTCCTCGCCCTGCGCAATCAGGGACAGGTCGTCGCGGTGTCGACGGCGGCTGACCAACAGGGCGAAGTCGACGGCTGGTCCGGTCACCCGTTGGGTCGCGTCGGCCGGCCCGAACTCCCAGACCACGCCCGAGGGGCCGGTCACCTCGACCCGAAACTCGTCGGTCGGCGGCGTCAACCCGTGCGCGTGGTACCCGAAATCGCGGGTACGGAAGCCGAACCAGGCCAGGTGGCCGATCCGGTCGGTCAACTCGCGGGTGTGCCCGAGCGCGTCGGCGATGTCCTGGCCGTGGCCGAACAGCTCCATCATGCCGGCCGCGGCCAACACCGACGGCGGCAACGGCGTGACCAGCCAGGGCACGGTGGCCGTGGGCTCGACGGCGGCCAACGCCTTGGCGGCGGCGTTGCGTTCCTGCCGCCACTTGTCCACCAACGAGTCCGTGGACAGCGCCAGGTACGCGGTCAGCGCGTTGTTCACCGCCGCCTGGAAGTCGCGCTTGGCGTCGGCCACGTGGTCGGCGAAGGCCTCCGGCTGGCTGGCCGACAGGGCGGCCAGGTGGGACACGAAGGCCAGGTGGGCGATCTGGTGCTTGACGGTCCAGCCCGGCGCCGGGGTGTCCAAGGACCACTGCGCCGGGCTCAACCCGGTCACCAGCGTCTCGATGTCGTCTCCGTCAGCAATCAGATCATCGTAGGTATTCATCTGATCCGACACGTTTCCTCCTTGATTCGCCTATACCTAGGGGACTGTCACGGGCTGGCCGTCAGGGCCGGTCACCGTGACCGGTGCCTTACGACTGACCCGGGCCGTCGCCGGCAGTGACCCGAGGTAGCGCACGTCGACGCCGCGGGCCTGGGCGGCCCGGACGATGTTCGGCACGGCGCGCTCGGCGATCGCGGCGATGGTGAACGCGGGGTTGACCGTCAACGCACCGGGAACGGCCGAGCCGTCGGTCACGAAGATTCCGGGGTGGTCGCGCAGCTCGTTCGTGTCGTCCAGAGCCGAGGTCTCGGGGTCGTCACCCATCCGGCACGACGCCAGCGGATGAACGGTGTACGCCCCGATGACCTCGTTGGTCCAGGGCATCACCCGGGCCAGGCCGTCGCGCTCCAGGATGTCGCGGATGTCCGCGTCGGCCAGAGCCCACCCGTGCCGGGTGTTGGCGCTGGGTTCGTACCGCAGACTGCCCCGACTGAGCATCTGCATGGAGATGCGTTCGGCGTTGCCGGTCTCCGGAGGAGGACCGAAGACTCCTTCGTTGTCGTCCTCCGACATGATGAAGATGGTCAGCCATGACTGCCAACGCCGCAGGATCTCCTTCTTGTCGACCCCGAACCAGCTCGGCCCCTCGGCGTCGGGCGCCTGCGCGAGGATCGTGCCGAACCCCGGTGGGAAGTACAGCTGTTCCAGGGAGTAGCGACTGAACTCCGGCAACGCGCCGTCGAGGCGGTCCCAGCTGGCGGCGGACGGGCCTCGACCGATCTGGTTGGCCGCGTAGGCCAGGCCGTCGCCCCGATCCAGGCCGAGGACGTCGCGAACCCGGTCTTCGTTGAGGATGGCCGTGTTGAGCCGCTCACCATTGCCGGAGAAGTAGCGCCCGACCGCGGGTGGCATCGCCCCGAGATTCTCCTCGGACCGTTGCAGGATGACCGGCGTCGCGGCCGCACCGGCTGCGACCACCACGATCTTCGCCTCGATGACTCCGGCGTCGACCTGTACGCGGTAGTCGACCGGATCGACCACCGTGTAGTGGACCAGGAAGTCGCCCTCGGGCGACCGCTCGATGCGTTGCACCTCGTGCAGAGGTCGGATCTGGGCACCGTGGTCGAGCGCCGCCGGCAGGTAGTTGAGCAGAAGCGACCGCTTCGCGTCGAACTTGCAGCCCGACATCATCCAGTTGCAGTTGGTGCACAGGTCCGTGTCGATCGCCGCCGCGACCGGGTTGGCCGTGCGGCCGGCATGGTCGCAGGCTGCGGCGAACACACCGCCGGCGTACGTGACGTCGTCCCAGGTGCTCTGGGTGATGGGCAGGGCCTGGGCGACCCGGTCGTACCAGGGCTCCAGTGATTCCCGGGTGATGGACTTCGGCCACATCCGGTGGCCGAGGCTGCCCTCGCGCTCGAAGACGAACTGCGGGGCGCGGGGCATGGCCGCGAAGTAGACGACGCTGCCGCCGCCGACGCAGTTGCCGCCCAGCACGTTCATCCCCTCGCCCATCGTGAACTCGAACACCCGGGTGGACGACGAACCGAACTTGAAGTCGTGGTCGAACTCGTCGGCGGTCAGCCACGGGCCTCGTTCGAGAACGACGACCGAGGCGCCGCCGGCCGCCAGGTGGTACGCGGGAATCGCACCGCCGAAGCCGCTGCCGATGACCAGGACATCGGTTCGATCGTGGGCTGTCACTGCGGATCTCCTCTCGGGGTCGTCCGCGGGTGGATCGCGGCGAGGGCGCGGCCATAGGAGAACCTCGGGAAGCGCCAGACGCCGTCCGACTCGGGCGGCATGAAACCCATCGAGGTCAACCCTGGATGGCCCGACGCCAGGGCGTCGGACGTACTCATGTGGGCCCCGGTGTCCCAGGCCATGGCGCTGAACATGGCCAACGCGACCCACAGCTCCTGCTCCGGGTGGCCCGGCGCCAGCAGCTCCTGGGCGAGGGCGACCCGGTCGGCGAATGCCAGCGCCACGAAGGGCGGCACCGTGGGGTCCGGGTCGAGGCCGATCCGGGCGGTGTAGTGGCGCGCGTGCTCGTTAAGCCCTTCGGCCAGGCTGTCCAGCGTGCCGGCCAGGCCGCCCTCCGGGGTGAGCATCAGCTCCACGGCGCCGGAGGCGACCGCGCCTCCCCCGCTCACCTCGCCGGCGACGGCCCGATCGGTCGGATCACGCTTTTCGCCGGGAATGATGGTGTCGGCGTACGCCTCCAGGGTCATCACCTGGTCGGCCGTCAGGCCATCGTTTGTGTCCACATACCTTCCTTTACGGCCGCGGCGTGTCGAACAGGGTCGGGAATCGCGTGGTGAGGCCCAGATCGCCGCGGGCCTTCATGCGGCCCCGCAGGAAGAGGATCTTGGGGTTTGCGTTGCCGGTGACCATCCTCAGGAAGTCGACCGGCCCGAGGGTCAGCGTCAGACGGGGCGGGTGGGTCGGTTCCAGGGACGCCGTCAGCGTTCCCTGCCTGATGACCAGTTCCAGCGTGTCGGTGCCGCCGTCAGAACGCCCGGTCACCTTCCAGTGCACCACCGCCTCGAGGCCGCCGGCCCGGTCGGCCCGGAAGACCGCGGGCAGGTCCTGGAGGATGTCGTGCACGATCGAGGCACGGCGTGGTGACTGCATCAGTGCCAACAGCTCGCCGTTGGAGGCGGCCTTGACCTGTCGGGCAAACTCGAGCCGGTCCTGAAGAGGGCTCGTGTCGACTGGGCTCATCCGTCGAATCTCCTGTCGCGTAACGGTTTCCGGCAATGCGGGCCACGCGGATGTCCTTGACCATGGCACCGCTGGCCACCCTCGGCCCTCTTCCCCCGTGCCGTTCGCCGGCAGCGCGGCACCTGATCGGTGATCAGTGGCCGTGTGTTCCGAGCGGCGGACACCGCTGACGTATCGGCGGGGACGACAACGAGTGCCGGACGCCTGGGCGCCCGGCACTCGTGTCTCGTACGAAGGAAAGGGAATACCGCCCTATCGCACTGCGATCCGTGACCGGTCGCGGACGAGCTCGGCCGCGGCGGTGAACGCGTCGGCCCCGTCCAGCTGCCAGACCCGTACGGGCCGGGTCGACAACACCGTGACCGCCCCGACGTATCCCGGTCCGGATTGCAGATCGACGATCTGTGTCGCCTCGACCAGCTCCGGACGGTTGGTGAAGCCGGCCAGTCGTACGTGCCCGTCTGATGCCTCCAACGTCACGTTCGACATCGGGATCCGCAGCCCGTCACCGGTCGCCTTCAGCACCGACTCCTTGCGGGTCCAGCACTGGAAGAACGCCTCGAGTCGGGCCTGCCTGCCGCGGATCTCGTCGAAGAAGCCACGCTCGGCGTCACCGAACACGAATCGCAGCATGCCGTCCATGTCGACATCCGGGTTCACCTGCTCCACGTCCACCCCGACCGGCCCGTCCGCACACAGCGCGACCGCCAACAGGTCGGCGCTGTGCGACAGGGAGACGTTCGGTGTGCCACCCACCACCTCGGGGCGCCCGTGCAGCCGTCGGCAGTCCGGGCACTCCCGCCGCAGCTTCACGTCGAAGGGATCGCAGCCCACCGATCCCGCCACGGCGACCTTGAGCAGAGCGGTGGCGGCCGCGAACCGTCGTCGTCCCGGAACCTGTCGGAAGGAGTCGGCGCGGGCCCGTTCCGGTTCGCTGAGCAGTTCCTCGCACCAGTCGGGAGCATCCGTCGCGTCCATCCACCACACGTGACAGTCGATGGCGTCGACCGCCCCGTCCGTCGCGACGCCCGAGACCGCGGCGCTCACGCGTCAGCCCGCCGGCGCGGCGGCGACCGTCTTCTGGCCGCGTTCGCGCCACCACTTCAGCCACCAGAACGCACCCCGACCCAGGCACACGAGAGTGGTCGCGAAGAAGAGGGTGTACACGATGTTGAACTGCATCAGCACGCCGTACACGAGACCGACACTCATGCCGAACATGAACTGGTGAAGCGGCCTGGTCGGGGTGGTGCCGGGGTCGGTCACCATGTAGTTGGTGTAGAGCAGGAACGCCACACCGGTCATCGGCACCAGCGCGGCCCACAGGGAGACGTCCCAGACCCAGTGCCGCACCAGGGCCTGGATGACGAACGTGCCGACCCAGCCCAGGATCAGCGGCACCTTCTTCGTCAGTACGGCGTTCAGCACCGTACCGGCGGTCAGCAGGACGACCGGGATGATGATCCGGAAGACATCGGGCACGTGTTCGGTGAAGTGGTAGGGCGGGGCGATGTTGACCCAGGTGAACAGGAGAAGGCACATCGTGATGCCGAAGTTCGACGGATTCATGAAGTGCCGCATCCGCCCCTTGATCGGCGCGACGAGCACCGCCTTCTGGCCGACACCGATCACCACCGCGAGGGCGATCGGCCAGAACCGGTCGTTCGCGTAGAGCAGCATGTTGACCGCGAGCGTGGTGATGTAGGCCGGTAGGAGGAAGGTGAAGACCCCCCAGGCTCCGTGTCCGGCGAAGGCGGGTGTGCTCCGGGTGGCCCAGGCCGCGATCAACGCGATCACGATCTCCAGGCCCAGGCCGATGGCCAGCGCGAAGAACGGCCAGGCCCATGGCTGCTCGAACCCGAGGACCGTGTAGCCCAGGATGTTGAAGATGCTCATGGAGATGGCGAAGTTGCGGAGCGCCAGGTAGCGCGGGTCGCGGCGGTCCACCCGTGGTGGCTTGGTGGCCTGCCGGTCCGCCGCAGCCTTCAGCGCCGGCGGCACCGGCACGTCCTTGGCTGGCGGCGGGAGGGTCGTGGTGCTGGAGAGGTGATTCGGGCCGCGTCCGTCACTGGTCGCGACGCTGTCCGTCGCCGTCATTTCGCTGCTACCTCCTTGACCTGGTCGGTCAGCATCAGGTCGTGCCAGCCAGCGGCCAGGTCAACCGTCTGCACATGGGCGGTCCCGTTCACGTCCCGCCAGCTGATCTCGGCCGACACGGGCTGCGAGCCCTGGTCGCCGAGACCGAAGAACACATCGAAGCTCCGCTTGCCGGAGTGGCCGCCGCCACCGTCGAGCTGGGCGATCTGCCGTTTGCCGTCGGCGGTGGTCACCAGGACCTTGGCGCCGTACGCCGGGGTGCCGACCGGTCCGCCCGCGGCGCCGCCGCTGGCTGGCCGGTGGAGGCGCAGGCCCAGGTAGTCCCCACGACCGGCACTGTCGTTGCGGTAGAAGGCCGGTGGGCCCCACTGGCGGGCGATGGCGAACTCCTGCCCGCCGTCGCCGTCGGTGTCGGCGACCGCCACACCCCGGGTCGGGATCGGTACGTCCAGGCCCAGCTTGGCGCTGACGTTCACGTAGCGGCCGCTGCCGTCGCGTACCCAGAACGCCATGGGCTCGTGCCCGGCGATGTCGTCACCCGGCTCGGCCTTGGGCCACATGTCGGGGTTCTCCAGCAACAGGTCGTTGCTCATGGCCAGTTCCTGCAACCAGTTGAACCGGTTGATGGTGCCCTTCACGAACCCGCAGGCCTGCACCACGGCCAGGTGACCGCTGTTGTTGAAGTCGGCCATCTTGGAATCCCAACCCCAGCCGGTCCAGGCCATGTCAAGGTCGCCGGCCTCGTTGCGGAACGGCGCGATGCCCTTGTCCAGTTTCGCCTTCGCCCCCGCCGCGCTGCTCTCGGTGTTGATCCAGACCAGGTTGCTCTCCTCCAGACCCCACGCGGTGGTGATGTTGCTGACGAACGCGTCGAACTGGCCGTTGCCGTTCAGGTCGCCGAACTCGATGGACATGCCCTTGAACGAGTCGTGGCCGACGACCAGGGACTTCGGCGTGAGCGCGTCCCGCTCGCCCTCCACCAGCTCGAACTTGATGTCGCCCGGCGTCGACCGGTTGTGGAACATCCGGTCCTGGCCGAAGTCGTTGGCGAGGTAGAGCTCGGGGAGCAGGTCGCCGTCCAGATCGGCCGAGCTGGCGCCCAGCGTCCAGCCGGAGGCGAAGCGCGGGTTGAGGGCCGGCTCCTCCTCGAAGGAGACGGACGTCGCGGTCGCCCCGGTAAAGCGCAGAATATGCGCGCCACCGGCGTTGGTGGCCCGCGACATGGAGTGGTTCATCTGGACGTTGGGCTGCCCGTGCGGGTCCAGCACGCCGCTTTCCGGGAAGTAGTTGAACACTCCGATGTCGGGGTGCCCGTCTCCGTCGAAGTCCGCGACCGCCACGGCGTTGGTGTTCCACTGCTTGCCCTGGTAGGTGCCACCGGGCCCGGTCGACGGCGCGATCAGTTCGGTGGGCTGGTAGCTGGCCAGGGTCAGCAGGCCCGGTTGGCCGCGGTGCAGGAACACCACGGGGGTACGACCCCAGTAGTAGACCAGCAGGTCGTTCCAGCCGTCACCGTTGTAGTCGCCCGGGACACAGCCCATCGGTGCGATGACGTCACTCATCGGCAGTGGGGCCGGATCCAGCACGAACGGCGGGTAGGAGTCGCCACCGACCGGGGCCGGGGTGACGATGGCCGCGTCGGAGCGCGTGTCGACCAGGCACAGGTCGTTGGCCACACCACGACCGTCCAGGTCGTTGACGGAGATGGCGGCGCCGACCGACGAGATCCACGACCGAATGTGCTTGTACCGCGGGTTGACCACCCGGACGGACTTCTGCGGCAGGTTGGCCGGCAGAGCGATCGGGACTTCCGTGAATCGGTACTGCGAGGCCAGGGCGGCCTCATGGGCCGCGGAGATCGAGGGCCGCTGGGCCACCACGAACAGCGTGCTGGCCAGGACGAGAACAAATAGCGCTGGGGCGAGTCTGCGGACCACCGCGACTGGGCTGGATCGCATTGGATCCTCTCATCTCGACGGAATGGCGTCACCCGACGCCGAACGGCGGCAGCAATGCCTGCCGAAGAAATCCTGATTTCTGCGCCGCGGCACGTCTTCTCGTGACATGCGCAATGGTTGGGGGACGGACGCGCGAAGACCCGGCGGGCCACCAGGACGGCCGAGCCGGGTCCGCGCGATCCGTGGACGAGACAGTTGTTCCGAACAACCCGGCAGCTACGGCCGCCCGGGCGTGAAGATCCGTCCTATGCGGCGTCGGTCGACCCCGGCTGGGCCGGCTCCGGCTGGTCGTCGGTACGCAGGAACTGGCCGTTGAGGAACAGCAGTGCGTCATCACCGGGGCGACGCCACAATGACAGCACCCGACCGACATAGATCGTGTGGTCGCCCGCCTCGTGGCGTTGCTCCAGTTCGCATTCGAGATGGGCCAGCGACCCGTCGATGAGGGGCGCACCGCTGTGTGCCCCTGAAGACCACGACACCGCGTTGAACTGGTCCCGGCCGACCGGCCGCCGCTTGTCGGCGAAGTACCGCGCCAGCTGGGTCTGGTCAGCGGCCAGGATAGACACCGCGAACGCGGGCTGCTGCTCCATGACCTCGTGCATGAGGGCGTCCCGCCCGACACAGACCAGAATCAGCGGGGGGTCGAGGGAGACAGCGGTGAAGGAGTTGGCAGTCATGCCGTGAGCAACTTCTCCACCCACTGTCACCACGGTGACACCGGTAGCGAAGGCGCCGAACACACGGCGCAGCGACGCCCTCTCGTGGACCACATCCTGAGCTGGTTGGAGCTTTTCCACATTCGCCTCCGCGGGCCGTCTAGGCATAGGGCTGCAGGGCCTTGGCCAGTGCCTCCGGCACGCGGGCCGGAGTCGTCCGGGTGTTGGGTCCCCGCATGCAGGCGACTCGTTGACTACCGCGGGCGACGAGGGTCTCCCCGCTCTCGTCCAACCGCACGTAGTCGAAGCCGAACTGCACCTGGGTCTGTGCCAGCTCGGTCAATCGCATGCGGATGCACAACTCGTCGAACGCGGCCAGCTCGGCGAAGAATTCGCAGTCGACCCGGAGGGTGAACAACTTCAGATCCTGCTGAAGATCCTCGAGGACCGCCGGTGCCCGGTCCTTGAGGAACATCTCCCGGCACCGGCCCTGCCACCTCAGATAGTTGACGTAATAGACGTTGCCGACCATGTTGGTTTCCTCGAACCCCACGGTGTGGCGGTACTCGTAGTATTTGCTCATCGCCTATTCACGCCCTCCGCTGAGAATGGCCAGGGCAACCTTGTCCTGCCCTCCGGACATCCGGGTGACAAAGGTGGCGACCCGCCGGTCACCGCACCCGAGCACGACCCAACCGATCGGTTCGGTCGCGATCAGACGCCACTCACCGGCATCGGGCAGGCAGTCCAGGGCGGCCTGGACCCGGCTCGCCGCGGCGTCGAGCGGTTCCCCGACGGCCTGGACGACCAGGTGTGCCACCTCCGCGTGTGAGCCGAGGTGATCGGCCCACTCCTGCGCGGTCCGGCGGGTCACCGGTGTGAGCGCGCAGCCGACCCGGTCCGAAGCAGCGACGGACAGGGCAAGGCCGGCCGCCGAACTGACCGAGACGTGCCGTCCCCCGGCGACCCGAGGTTGGCCGTCCTTGCCGTAGCGGACCTTGACCGGCGCACCCAGGGCCCGACCGACCGCGACCGTGGTGATCGACTGGGCCGGCCCGGCCGGCGCGGGTTCGACCACGACCGCGACCGCCGACCCCAGCACGTCCTGCATCGCCCGCTCCAGGTAGCAACCGAGCAGGACCGGGTGCCAGGGCCCCGAGCCGTCCTGCTTGCGTACGGCGCGCAGCCGCAGGCCTTCCCACCGCTCGACCACGGTGCCGGCCGCGTCGCGCAACGCGATGTCGTAGACGTAGGTGTCCCCGTCCCGCGAGCGTTCGGTGGCCCGGAACCGGAGCGAGTCGGCGTCGAACATGGCCGCACCCGCCGGCACGATCCGCTCGATTCCCTGTGGCAGCAACGTCGCGTCGGGTACGCAGACCTGGTTGCCGTGCATCATCGCGTCCCGCACACCCGGATCGCCGAGCAGCAGGGTGGACGGCAGGTAGGACGCGAACCAGTCGGTCGACGCGTCCGCCGCCACGGTGGCGTCCACCTCGCGCGCCGCGGCCAGATGGTACGTCCGCAGGCGCTGGAACCGACGGCCCTGGAACAGGACCGGGCCGTAGAGGTCGGCCGCCGGGTCCAGCGGAACCTCGGGCAGACCGGGCTCGATCTGCTCGGGAGCGCCAGCCGTCGGGCTCGTCGGCGTGAAGCTCAACCGGGCCCGGAAGTGATCGGCGTTGAACCCGGTCTCCTCGCTGTGCAACGCGACCTCGACGGTGTCCGGACCGGTGACGACGGCCGCGATCCGGATCCGGGTGCTGCCGTGCACCGGCACGACGATCGGCCGGAGGAACTCGGCATTGTCGACGACCGGTGCGTTGACCGCACCGGTGACGGCCGCCGCGACCTGAGCCATGGCTTCCATGCCGAACACCGCCGGGAAGAGCTGGTTGCCGTCGAGCAGGTGATCGGCCAGGTAGAGGTCGGTGCCCGAGCTGATCTCGACCTCGCAGATCAGCTCGACCCCGTGGTAGCGCACCAACGGGCGGTCGACGAAGCGCAGCAGTGGCAGCTCCGGCGCTTCGTAGCGCATCGTGTCGATGCCATGGGTCCGGCCGCTGATCACCACGGTGTTCGGGCTGTCCGGGTCGGCCAGCAGTCGCCGGAGCACGGCGATCCCCTGCTCCGGCGGGATGGCGCTCACCCCATCGCGGTCGAGCTTCTCGACCACGTCCAGCCGTTCGCCCATGCCGACGCCCGACCACACCGACCACTCCAGGCAGAGCGTGCGGCAGTGCGGGTTCCGCCGGCCGAACTCGGAGGTGGCGTCGTCCAGCCACTCGTTCGCCGTGGCGTAGTGGGCCTCGCCGGGCAGCCCGGCACGGCCGATGATGCTGCCCAGGGTGACCAGCAGTCGCACCTGTTGCGGGTCGACGGCGGCCAGCACGGCACGCAGGCCACCGACCTTCGGCTCGAGCGTACGGGCGACGGTTTCCGGCTCCAGTGTGAGCAGCGATGCCGGCTCGTTGCGGCCGGCGCCGTGCAGCACCGCGGTGACCGGGCCGAGCGTTGCGGTCAGGGTGGCCACCGCACGGGTGACCGACTGGGCGTCGGTGACATCGGCCCGCACGTACTCGACGGTGATGCCGGCCTGCGCCATCCGCTGGAGGTTGGCCGACAGCTCGGCGTCGTGGGCCGGGTCGGATCGTCCCAGCAGTGCGAGCTTGGCCCCGCTGTCCTGGGCCATGGCCAGGGCGCACTCGGCCGTGATGCCCTTGCCGCCCCCGGTGACGAGCAGCACGTCCTGTGCCGCGAGGGCCGGGACGGATCGGGCCGGTTCGAAGGGCAGCACCCGAAGTCGCGGGGTCCGCCTGGTCCCGTCCGCGTCGTAGAACACCTCTGCGAAGGTCTCCGTCACGGCGGTCTCCGCCGTGACCCGCCCCACCGCCTGATCGGCGTCGGCCAGATGAACCACGGTGACCCGGGTCTGCGGCGACTCCAGGTGCAGCGTCTTGGCCAGTCCCGCCGCGCCCCGGCCGTGCTGGACCAGGACGAACCGCCGGTTCGACGGCCCGGCCAGGACCACTTTGGCCCCGCTCAGGGCCAGTTCGAGGTCCTGCTCGGTGCAATCCGGTGGCAGGCAGACCAGCACGCCCGCGCCCACCCCGGCCGTGGCCAGGACGGCGCTCAGATCCCGGGCGAACGGGTGACCGGCCGGCGCGAAGACCTGCCACTCACCGTTGGTGTCCTTGGCCGCCGGGGGCGGCATCGGCGTGACGTCCAGGTCGACCGACCATGGGCGGACCCAGGGCGCCGCCCCGGTGGGCGCCACCGGCGCGCCCGCGTCGAAGGGCTCGGCGTTGCGAGCCAGTGCCTCGTAGGCGTCCGCGAGCTCCCGCACCGTCGAGGTGGCGAAGTTGGGCGGCGTCTGCCCGGCCGGGACCCCGAGCTGGGTCGCGACCTGGTTGACGATCTGACCGACGGTGATGGAGCTCAGGTGCAGGTCGTCGAGCAACCGGCTGTCCGGACGCACCAGCTCCAGCGGCAGCTCGGCCCGTTCGGCGGCCAGCCGCCGCAGCAGCTCCAGGCTCGAACCCGCAGGGTCGTCGCTGACTGCCGGCCTCGACACGTCCGCCTGGGCCTGGACCGACGGCGCCGGTCCGATCGGTTGGCTGGGAATGTCGATGTCGAGCGACGGGGCCGCCTCGCACGGGTTGGCGAAGAACGACTGTGGTGCGCCGACCTCCAACGGCTTGAGCAGCCGACCGTGGAACAGGCTCGGGTCGACCTCGGCCGCACCGACCACGAACGCCGCCCCGACCACCCGCAGCACGCCGCTCAGCGACTCGTCGTCGGTGTCCAGGGCCACCGCGCGCAGATCGGCCGCCGCGGCGAGTCCCGTGAGCACGCGACCGGGACCGACCTCGATCAAAAGGTCGACCTCCTTGCCGACCAGGGCGAGAGCCTGCTGGAACAGCACCGGATCGGTCATCTGGTTGCGCAGCAACCCGGTGAGGTTCGCGTCGGCCGGCAGCAGCTCACCGGTCACCGAGGACATCACCCGACCGGTCAGCGGCGCCCAGGCCTGGCCGTCGAGCGCCGCCCCGAACACCCCGGCCGCCTTCGCGACCAACGGCGAGTGGAACGCGTGCGACACGGGCAGCCGGCCCGCGTCGAATCCAGCGGCCCGGGCGCGGTCACAGGCCGCTTCGACGGCCTCGACCCGCCCGGCGATGACCGTCTGCTGCGGGCCGTTGTAGGCGGCGATGACGACGTCCGAACCGTCGATGATCTGGTCGATCTCCACCGCCGGAGCGCTGATCCTGGCCATCGTGCCGGTCATGCCGTGCTCACCCATGGCCTGACCTCGCTGGGCGGCGAGGCGCAGCAGCGCATCCTCGTCCAGTGCCCCGGCCCAGTGCAGGGCCGAGAGCTCGCCGAGGCTGTGGCCGAGGGCGACCGTGCCGTGCAGCCCGAGCGAAGCCAGGACCCGCAGGCCGGCGATCGAGCCGGTGACGATCCGCGGTTGCGCGACCTCGGTGGCCACGGTGTCGCGGCTGACGGGTAGGGCGGCCTTGGCGTACACCGCGTCCGCTTCCGCGAAACGGCGTCGCATCGCGCCGCCGCTGGTTCCCTGGCCGGATCCCTGACCGGGGAACAGGAAGCCGATCTGTCCGCGCTTGGCGAAGTGGCCGAGCAGCGTCCGTCCGTCGGCGCTGAAGCTGGTCGTCTCACCGGCCTCGACCTTCTCCAGCAGGCTGCGTAGCCGGCTGACGGCATCGGCGGGCGAGCTGGCCACCACAGCCGCACGGAAGGGTAGGTCACGCAACCGCTGGTGCAGGCTCGCGGCCAGGTCGCCGAGCTGGGCGTACGAGATCACCGGCACGAAGTCGACCAGCTCCCGCAGCCGACCCGCCAGCTCGGTGGCCGACGCCGCGTCGACCAGCAGCAGCTCGTGGTCCTGGATGGCCGTGGCGATGGCCCGGGTCCGGACATCGAATCCGTTACGCCGCTTGGTGTTCTCCAACACCACGTGGGTGTTGATGCCACCGAACCCCATGGCGGTCACACCGGCACGGACCGGTCCGGTGGCCGGCCACGGCTCGGCCTGACGCAGCACCCGGAGCGTCGCGTCCGGTGCGGTCAGCAGGTCGTGGGGATCACCGCAGCCCAGGGCCGGCGGCAGGACCTGGTGGTGCACGGCCATCGCCGCCCTGATCAGACCGGCCACGCCGGCAGCCGCCTTGGTGTGGCCGATCATCGCCTTGACCGAGCCGACCACGGCCGGCGTCCCGGTGGCCCCGGCAGCCCGGCGTGCCTCGGACAACGCTCGCAGCTCGGTCGCGTCGCCGACCGAGGTGCCGGTGCCGTGGCCCTCGAACAGGCTCACCGTCTCCACCCCGAACCCGGCCCGCTCGTACGCACGCTGCATCGCCAGTTGGTAGCCGCTGAATTCGGGCCGGGTCATGCCACCCTTGCCGTCGGAGGACATGCCCCAGCCGGCCACGGTGGCAATCACCCGCTGGCTGCTGCGCAGGGCGTCCTCTTCGCGCATGAGGACGACCATGCCGCAGCCCTCACCGGGCCAGAAGCCGTTCGCGCCACGGTCGTAGACCTTCATCTCGCCCCGGGCCAACGCCCCCGTCTTGGCGAAACCGATCATCTCGAACGGATCGATCGACAGGTCGACCCCGCCGGCCACGGCCACGTCCACCACACCGTCGACCAGGTTGTTGCAGGCGGTCGCCAGCGCCAGCAGTGACGAGGAGCAGGCGCCGTCGACGGTGAAGCCACCGCCGTTGAGGTCGAAGTAGTTGCAGATGCGACCCGCGATCGTGTTCGACAGGCCGCCAGCGAGAGTGTCCTCGTCCACCTCGGGGAAGGGTGCCTTGTAGACGCCCTCCAACTTCGCGATGAAGGTGCCGAGCCGGTCGTCGTCCCAGCCCTCGCGCTGCAGCGCGGCGGCGACCGTACGCCGGACGAACGGCCACCGCAGCCGCATCTGACTGGCACGCGAGAACTCACCGGTGAGGCTGTTGCCGACGACAACGGCTGTGCGCTGGCGGGGCAGGCCCTCACCACCGGGGAAACCAGCGTCGGCCAGCGCCTGCGACGCGACGTCCAGAGCGAGCCAGTGGGTCAGGTCGGTAGACCGGTACGTGCTACCCGCGACCTTGAAGGCCAGCCGGTCGAACTCGTAACCCTCGATGACCGCAGCCATCCGGGAGTAGAATTTGTCGGGTTCGTCCGGGTCGGCCGACCAGTAGTCGTCGAGGTTCATCCGCTCTGACGGGAGTTGGCGGAACGCGCGCCGCCCGGCTACCGCGTTCTCCCACAACTCGCGGGGACTGTTGGCATCGGGGTAACGGCAGGCCATGCCGACAATAGCGATCCGGGTCATTTTTGCTCCGTGGCGGTTAGTGCGTAGTGTCCGGAACGAGCAAAGGCGTCCGAGATCCGTTGGCGCCAGACCTCGAACGCCGGTACCTGGTCGTCGCCCGGAAGGTCCACCTTCGCCTCATCGGTGACCTTCTGCGCCAGCGCCACCGACTGACCGCAGAAGATCCGGGTGGCCACCTCGTTGTGCGGGCAGATCAGGTTGGCAGTGGCACGAGCGCCGGCCGCGAACGCAGCCCCCTGGGCCAGCTGCGGCCGGTAGTCCTCGGCGTAATCCCACAACGCGGTCAGGTCGGCCTCGGTGGCACCGCCGGCGTAGGTGGCGGCGAGCCCGATCCCGCTGTAAAGGTCGGGCCACCGACGGTGCGGAAAGCGTTCGACCAGGCCGGTCACGACGTCGACGTCGGTGCCGCCGATGAACCACAGGGCCCGGCCGATGCCCTGATCGATGGCGCGGGACGCGTAGTCCCTGGCGGCCGTGTCACGCCACGGCAGCGAGCTGTCCTCGTACAGGTCGTGGACGTAGCGCTCGGTGCGGAAATACGCCTGGTGGAACCCGTAGCCGTCGAGCACCAGCCATCGCAGCAACGGGTCGGGTGAGTGCAGCGTCGACCACCGGATCCGGGGCAGCCGTGCCATCGCCCATCCGACGCCGACGTACGCCATGTAGATGTGGTCGGCGCCGGCGCCGGCCAGGAAGCGTTCGACGTTGCGTCCACCGGGGCGCAGGCCGTCGCGGACGGCGAAGGCCATGGCAGCGCCCTCGTGGGCGAAACCACGGAACCGCATGGGTACGGTCGCCAACGGCGCCTCGGCCGCGGCCGGTGTCCGTGCTTCGGCGGCAATTCCATAGCCGTCAAGGAAAGTGCCACCGACGGTCTCCAGCAGAGTACGCGCCTCGGGGCTCTTGACGTGGAATCCGCGGACATCCATCCTGGTGGCGGATCGGTTGGGTGTCATTATCCTGCGGCGAATCACTCGAAGAGCGTTCATCGGTGGGCTACTCCTGTGCCGCTAGTTCGACATTGGGAAGCTTTATACGCCTCGCCATCTCCCTGAGCCTGGCAAGGCGTCGACAACCTGTCTTCTTTGGAATTGCCCAGGGATCAACAGAAAAGGCCCCAGACGATTTCAGACGGTGGCCCGGAAGAACGAAACCGGTCCGGATGCGGTGTCGCATCCGGACCAGTTTCCACAATGCGGCCGGTCATCGTCGGTACCCAGCGGCACGGCGGCCAGGGGACGGACCGACGCCTCAGGACCGACGGGGCTGGGGCCGGTGAATGAGCATGACCAGCAGAGCGATGACAAATCCTCCGGCGACGACGGTGAGCCCGACGCTGAGCGGATCGCTGCCGAAATGATCGTGGCCGCCCGTGGCCGACGGTGCCGCGTCGGCGGGCGCCGCCGCCGGGGACGCGAGCGACGAGGAGACCCGGAACCGGTTGGTGCCGGTGAAGGTACGGCCATTCTCGAGAACCACGTGATAGGCCAGCACGTAGTCGCCGTCGGCCTGGATGGTCACCGGCTTGTTGATCGCCGTACCGTCCACCACGGGCGCACCCGAGGACACCAGGTGGCCGCTGCCGTCCGAGACCCCAATGTGGATCTGCTCGGGCCGCACGGCCGCGTCGAAGGTGAGTGACACCTGGCGGGGCGGCTCGCGCAGGGCCGCGCCGTTGGCCGGGAAGACCGGCCCCAGGGCGGCCTCCCGACCACCGGCGAATATCAACACGCCGATCGCGACGACGACAACCGCCCCGGCTGCCCCGACCAGCCGTCCCCACCGGGTGCGTCGGTTCATGACGTCAGACCTTGACCAGCTCGCGGGCACACGTGCAGGCGGTCAACTCCCGCTCGGCATCCTTGGGTCGCAGGTGGAAGTACATGGCGACCACCATCGGGATGAAAACGACGGTGTTGTAGAAGAGGTGCAGCTCCACGCGGGGATAGAAGTGCTGCAGGATGCTGGTCGGCACCGCGGCGCCGAACAGGAAGTGGTGCGTCTGCGCCTGGATCAGCAGCAGCAGGTGCTCGATGTGGTGCCAGAACTGGATGGCCAGCGCCACGGTCCACCAGGTCCTGGCGCGGCCGGCGAACCCGTCGCGCAAGGCGAACAGGCCGACCAGCATGACGATCGCGTAGGCGTAGTGCAGGATCTCCGACGAGACCAGCCACGGGTAGAACTGGCCGAGAACGCCCCGCGCCTGCGGTCGTGGCTGGTTGAAGGCCCAGATCTGAGCGGCCTGCACCAGGTGCTCGGCCCAGTGGGCCAGCACAATGAACATGAACACACCGAGAACAAGTCGATGCCCTGCCCCGTTGGCCCAGCTGACTGAGCGCTGGCTGTTTCTCGTGATCGTGGCCACAAGCCCCTCCGCACCATTTTGAAGGCACCCGACGGCGCCGATTCCACGATGGGATCGTACCGGGCGTGGCCCATCTCGTGCATTGCTGAGTTGGGGGCGGCAAGGACCGTCGCATTGTCCATCATAAGTCTCATTGGTGCATCATCGACCAGCTTGCGCAGCCTGCACCCGCACCCGCGATCGCGGGCACGCAAGACTGGACCGAGTGTGCATAATCGCCACATAGCCCGCCATCGCGTACGCTCTGCGGCTGGATTTTCTTCCAGATTGCGGGCCTGTATCCAGGAGGAGCAATCTGGAACAGCCGAGCCGCCGAATTCACCCCGACAATGACTCGCATGACTCTCTACGGTCGAGAACAGATAATCACCACGCCGCCAGACAGCAGGCCCGCTCACCAGGGCCGGATCATCGTCGGCAGCATCGTGGCCGGCGTGCTCCTGGCCATCCTCTGGTCGTTCGAGCTGGTCGACCACGTCATCGGCGACACCGTCGCCAACACCCTGCTCGGCCACGACGCCAAGGCCACCGCCATCGGCGGCACCCTGGCCGGTTTCGCGTTCGCGTTCGTCTCCGGTCTGGCCGGGACCTTGACCGCCTGCAACATCGCCATGGCGGCGTCCATCGGACCGATGAGCCAGGCCAGTGCCGGCTCCTCCACCCGCCGGGGTCTGCGCGCCATGCTGAAGCCAGTCGGGTGGCTGACCCTCGGCATGGTGACGGTCTCCGGGGTCTACGGCTTCGTCGGAGTGCTCATCGGTGACCGGCTGCCCCAGCTGTCGACCGCAACGGCCGGCGGCATACCCGTACGCCTCTGGCAGTCGATGGTGGTCTTCGGGCTCGTGGGTCTGATCTTCGTCTATCTCGGGCTTGCCGCTCTCGGAGTCCTGCCCGACCCGTTCGCGCGACGCCCGGTCGCCCGCGTGGTCACCCTCGGCGCGCTCGTCGGCGCCTTCCTCATCGGGCGCCCGTATCCGTTGTTCAACAAGCTGTTCCACTGGGCCGTCGACAGTGGCAACCCGCTGTACGGCGCCGGGGCCTTCATCCTTCAGTCACTGGGCAACATCGTCATCGTGACGGCCCTGTTCGGTTTGGTCGTGCTGCTCAGCCGGGGACGTGCCATCTACTGGCTGTCCAACAGTCCGGCCCGTACCATCGCGGTGACGGGCGCACTGCTGATCGCCCTGGGCGTCTTCACGTTCGTCTACTGGGACGTCCGGCTGCCCGCGATGTTCGGCCACGGATGGTTTCCCACGATGCCGTACAACCGCTGACACGGTGAACGCGAGCCGGCGAAGCGTCGCGGGGGACGACTTACGAGTTGGGCATGTGGACGACCCGGAGAAAACCGGGCAGCAGCCACGGCCGGGGCCCGCCGATGATCACGTCGCGGTGCAGCACCGCCGAGAGCATTCCGATGCGCCCGAACAGCATGAGGTTGAAACGCGCGGGGCGGTAGGTGATGCGCGCGTCCGGTGCGGTGCCAGGCGGAGCGACGGTCAGTCGGCCGTTTTCCAGGACGGTCGTCGTCTGCGCCGTGTACGCCGAACGGAACGCCACCGCGATTCGACCTGCGGGCTGTCGCGCACCGGTGTCGATGAGGACGCCGTGGTCGTGCCGCACCATGTCGAGGAAGAACAGGTCGAAGAACAGTGCCGCGTCGGCCTGCGGCATGGGCCACGGCTGGCCGGTCGCACGGGCGATGTCCCAGCCGTGGATGAAGAGCTCGTTCGTCAGATGGGCGAGCAGACCCGCGACGGTGACCGACGCACCGCCCAGCCAGCGCACGGTGCTGCCCGGATCGCTCTGCGCAGTGGCACGGAGCAGGTGGTCGACGGCGGCCGACAGCTCTCGGCACAACACGTCGGCGTCACGCTCGGTCAGGTGGCGTAGGACGAGCACGTTGAGTGACGATACGGTGTCCACGGTCGTCCGTTGCAGGGCGCTGTCGAGGCCGGGCACCGGCACGGAATTGGCGTCCGGGTCGACCAGCGAGACGTAGAGCATCGCGATGGACATCACGTGCACGGTCGAATCCGACACGGTCCATTCCTTGGTGGCCATGGTTCGCGTCGGCGTCGCGCATGATCTGACCAGCGCGGTGAAGCGCTGGGTCGCCTGGTGCACGGCGACTCGGACATCGGGCCAGCGATCACGGGCGTTCTTCGTCACCGCCCCACTCTCACATCGGATCGCGCGGCGGCGGATCCCCCAGCGTGCGCGGTTCCGGCATCTGTAGAACGGGACGAGACGGACCCATGGGACGCGTCCGTCCCGGTCGGCAACACACGAGATGGACGCTTCCGCAGGCGGTGCGAGGCTGGCGGCATGACCGAGTTCGACGCCGACGCCGGTCGACGAGGGTCCGCACCGACACCCGTAGTCGGCACCCCCGCCGACAACGACCCCACGGCGGTGGCCTGATCCAGCGCCGCCGCTACGCCGGACGACCCGGTGTGGCGGCGGTGCTTCCCACCGGCACCGAGGCACCGCCTGACACAGAGACGGGATCGGCATGACCACACTGTTCGCGCATGCGACGCGCCGAATCGGTCACTCGCATTTCCGGTACGTGCGCCCCGTGCCGATCGCCGCGGCCACCGGTCTCGTGGACACGGTGTACCGGCGGATCGAGGCGGAGTTCGGCATGCTCGCCCCTCCGCTGACCCTGCACGCTCCCGCACCGCCGGTGTTGGCAGCCAGCTGGTCGATCCTGCGTGAGGTGATGGTGGCGCCCGGGCTGGTCAGCCGCCCGGAAAAGGAGGCGGTCGCGGCGGCGGTATCGCTCGCCAACAACTGTCCCTACTGCGCGGAGGTGCACGGCACGACGCTACGAGGGCTGGTACGCGGGAAGGATCCCGAGGCGATCGCCGCGGGCCGCATCGCGGACGTGGCGGACGACCGGTTGCGGGCGCTCGCCGGCTGGGCGGCCGCCTCCGCCGAAGCTGCCGGCCCAGCCCCCTTCCCCCGGGCACAAGCACCGGAGCTGGTCGGCACGGTCCTGACCTTTCACTACATCAATCGCATGGTCAACGTCTTCCTGCAGGAGTCACCTCTGCCACCGGTCCGGGGCTTCGCACGGGAGGTGGTGCGGCGGGGTGCCGCCCGGGTGATGCGGCGCCTGGCTTCCTCCACTCCCCGGTCCGCACACGACACCGACGACCTCCTCCCCGCCGCGGAACTGCCCGACGACCTGCGTTGGGCCGCAGGTCGCCCCACCATCGCCAACGCCCTGGCCCGCGCCGCCAGGGCCATCGACGAGGGCGGCAAGCGGCGTCTCACGACCGCGGCGCGCGAGCTCGTCCGGGCGGCTCTGCGAAAGCCCGGCCGCGACCCGGGAACAGCCCCGTGGCTCCGGGAGCGACTCGCCACACTGCCCGAGCGCGACCGCCCGACCGCCCGCCTCGCCCTGCTCACCGCCGTCTCGTCCTACCGGGTCACCGACACCGTCATCGCCGACCTACGTGGCACCGGCGCGGACGACGCGGCGCTGATCGAGATCACGTCGTGGGCGAGCATGACCGCAGCCCGCCACATCGCGGGACTTCAGGACACCGGAGACGACCTCAGCGGCCACCACAGGGGGTGAGGCCCGCGACCTCGCTCGCCAGGTCGACCGGGCGCATCGGCTCCGCCACGCCCGGTCTCGCCGACGTCTACTCCGAGGCTGCTTGAAAAGAAGTTTCCGGGATGGTGTCGTATCAAGGTGCGCCCGTTCGTGGAACTAACGTACGGCGGTCTGCCGGGCCGCCGGACACGAGGAGTCGGGAGAGGCCCTCGTCCGGGCATTGAGAGGAGACGAACTTGACGGAATATCTGATCGCCTTCAACGACGAGTGGGTGGGTCGGCACACGGCGGAGGAGATGGGCAAGAAGGGCGTGGCCGTCCTGGCCGTGATCGAGGAGATGCGGTCCCATGGTGTCCTGATCTCCAGCAACGGCGGGCTCGACGAGTCCACCGTGGTGTGCAGCGTCGAGTCGGTCAACGGTGAGCCCGTCTTCAGTGACGGCCCGTACGTCGAGACCAAGGAGCACCTCGGCGGCTTCGCCGTCGTCGACGTCGCCGACGACGCGGCGGCGCGGCACTGGGCCGGAAAACTGGCGACCGCGCTCGAGTGGCCGCAGGAGGTGCACCGGTTCCCCAATCCCGGGCAGAACCGGTTCAGCAGTTCTGGAGACAAGTGAGCCTGGTGCCCAGGTACCTGCTGTCCGTCTACGGACCGGCAGAGCGCACCGAGCTCGGCACCAGCACCTCCGGAAAGGCCATGCCGCAGGCGACCGCCGACGTCGGCGCCTTCACCGAGAGGCTCCGCCGGGACGGTCACTTCGTCTTCGCTGACGGCCTGGAGCCCGTGACGACCGCCACCACCGTCGACGGCCAGGGTGAGAGGACGTTCCTCACCGACGGGCCCTACCTGGTGACGGAGGAGCAACTCGACAGCTTCTGGGTCGTCGAGGCGGCCGACCTCGACGTGGCCCTGGTGCTTGCCGCCGAGGGGTCGAGAGCGTGCGGTGGTGCGATCGAGGTACGTCCCTTCCGTACCGAGGGATCCGAGGGGACACTGCTGCAGCCGTGACTGGCCCCACCACTGTCGCGCAGGCGATCACCGGTGCCCACCGCGAGGAGTGGGCACCGGTGGTCGCCAGCCTCGCGCGCCGTTTCGGTGACCTCGACGTCGCCGAGGAGGCCGCGGCCGAGGCGTTCGCAGCGGCTGCGGAGCGATGGCCGCGCGAGGGCGTACCGCCGAACCCCGGCGGCTGGCTCGCCACCACCGCGACCCGCAAGGCGATCGACAGGCTCCGTCGCGAAACGCAGCGCGACGCCAAGCACCAGGAGGCCTTGATCGTGTACGACGACACCCCTCCTGAGCCGACCGGCCCGGTCGAGGACGACCGACTCAGGCTGATCTTCACCTGTTGCCACCCCGCGCTCGCGATGGAGGCCCGGGTGGCGCTCACCCTGCGCCTGCTCGGTGGTCTCACCGTAGCCGAGATCGCGCGCGCCTTCCTGGTGCAGGAAACGACGATGGCGCGACGGATCACCCGCGCCAAGACAAAGATCAAAGCGGCACATATCCCCTACCGGGTGCCCTGGGCCGCCGACATCCGTGAGCGGCTGGCCGGGGTGCTCGCGGTCGTCTACCTCATCTTCAACGAGGGCTATCTCGCCAGCGAGGGCGACGACCCGATGCGCGTCGACCTCAGCGACGAGGCGATCCGCCTCGGTCGTCTGCTCCGCACCCTGCTCCCGGACGACGGCGAGGTGGCCGGGCTGCTCGCCCTGATGCTCCTCACCGACGCCCGTCGGCCGGCGCGGGTGTCCCGCACCGGGGAGCTGGTGACCCTCGACGAGCAGGACCGCGGCGCATGGAACCGGGCCCTCATCGCCGAGGGCAACGCCTTGATCCGCGAACGGGTCGAGGCGACGGCGACCGCAGGTGAGCCACCCGGGCGCTACCAGCTGCAGGCCGCCATCAACGCGGTCCACACGGATGCCCCCTCGGCCCGGGACACCGACTGGTCCACAGTGGTGGCCCTCTACGGGCGCCTGATGCTGCTCGACCCCTCCCCGATCGTGCGGCTCAACCGGGCGGTCGCGGTCGCCGAAGTCGACGGCCCCGCGGTCGGGCTGGCCGAGATCGACCGGCTCGCCGATGTTCTCGACGGCTACCACGCCTTCCACGCCGCGCGCGCCGACCTGCTGCGGCGAGCCCGACGCGGCGGCGAGTCGCGGGCTGCCTACGACCGAGCCATCGGTCTCACGGGCAACTCCGCGGAGCGGGCGTACCTCACCCGCCGCCGCGACCAGCTCACCAGCTGACCCACCGGCCGCGCCGGCCGCTCGCGGCACCGCTCGGGGCGATCCGTGCGCTCACAACCTGCCTCCTCCACCGGTGTCCGCTGCCGGCCCGGTCCACCTGGCACCGGCTCCCGACGACGACCACAGCGGTCTCCCCGCGGGGTGATGTCCCCGGCCTTGGTCATCCGTCCGGTCGGAGTGACACAAAGGGCACGATCGATGAAGCGCAACCAGCGGTCGGCATGGGATCGTGGCTGCGCGGCGTCAGACCACACCGTCCCGCACGGCCTGTCAGGTACGGCAGAGGCGTGGCCCGGTCGGGCCACAGTTCACGGCTGGAGGCAGAAAACCATGGCACACATCGATCTCGGTGTCGACGAGAAGCAGTTTCCGGGCGTCACGGGTCCGATGCAGTACCGTCCGGAGACGGCGAAGCCGCTCAACGAGCTGGCCGAGGTGCTGTTGCGCGCGCCGCACTCGCTTCCGGCCGGGGAGCGGGAGTTGATCGCCGCGTACGTCTCGGGGCGCAACGAGTGCACCTTCTGCTGCGCGTCGCACTCGGCGTTCGCCGCGGCGCAGCTCGACGAGGGCATGGACCTCGTCGACCACGTACGCGCGGACCTCGACACCGCGCCGATCTCGGCGAAGCTGCGCGCGCTGCTGCGCATCGCCGGCGCGGTACAGATCAGCGGCCGCAACGTCACCGCCGAGCTTGTCGCCGACGCCCGCGCGGAGGACGCCACCGACCTGGAAATCCACGACACCGTCCTAATCGCCGCCGCGTTCTGCATGTTCAACCGGTACGTCGACGGTCTCGGCACCTTCGCGCCCGAGGGCCAGGACGCCTACGCCGAGACCACCCATCGGATCATCGACGTCGGCTACGGGTCGGCGGCCAGAACTCCGGCAGCCTGAGCACAGACGAGGATGCCCCCAGCTCGGTTCCTCTGCTGGGCAAGCCCAAAAATACCCTCCACGCCTGGCACAGCCGAGGCAAGGGGCCCCGCGCTATCCGCGTCGGCAACACCCTGCGATACCGGCGCAGCGAAGTCGAAAGCTGGCTCGACGACCACACCGACGCGGAGCGCTGACCCATGGCCCGACCTGAACTACCCCTCGGCACATGGGGCAGGATCCGCACCCAGAAACTCGGACCCAATCGGTTCCGCGCCCGAGCCCGGTTCCGTGACTACGACGGTAAGACCCGCGACATCGAGGCCACCGGCACCACCGGCCCGGCCGCCGAACGGGCGCTGAAGGTCAAGCTACGTGACCGCACCACCCCCAACGACGACGAAATCACGCGGGAGACCCGCGTCAGCACACTCGCCGAACAATGGATCGGAGAGATCACCACCGAGGAGCGGATCGCTCCGCAGCCCATCCAGCGTTATGAGACCAGCGCGCGCAACGCGATCCTGCCCGCCCTGGGCAACCTCCGAATCCGGGAAACCAGCGTCGGGCGCCTGGATCGGTTCCTGCGCGACATCGCCAAAGACCGTCCCTCGGCAGCCAAAGGCGCGAAAGTTGTCCTGAGCCAGATGTTCGCCCTGGCCGTTCGCCACGGCGCGATCCCCACCAACCCCGTACGCGACACCGGCCGGCTCCGCAAACCCCGCCGCACGGTCGTCGCCCTCACCGACGAGAATCTCCAAGCCGTCCGGACGGCGATCCGTGACTGGCAGCGACCGATCCCCGGGAAGCCCGGACCACGGCACAGCGGCGACCTGGCGGACGTCGTCGACCTGATGCTCGCCACCGGCGCCCGCATCGGCGAGGTCCTCGCCCTGCGATGGGAAGACCTGAACCTCGCCGCCGAACGCCCCACCCTGACGATCTGCGGCACGCTCGTCTTCGTCAAAGGCCAAGGCGTCTTCCGCCAACCCTGGACCAAAAGCGACGCCGGCTGGCGAATGGTCGTGCTGCCCCGGTTCGCCGTCGGCATGATCATGGCCCGCAAGATCGTCGCCGCCGACAACCCCCACGACGCGATCTTCGCCTCCCGACGCGGCACCTGGCTCTCGCCCAACAACGTCCGCCGCCAGTGGCGTGAGGCTCGCGCCGACACCGACCTCGCCTGGGTCACCCCCCACACCTTCCGCAAGACCGTCGCCACCCTCATCAAGGAAGAGACCGACACGAAAAGCGCCGCAGCACAGCTGGGACACTCCAGCGAGGAGGTCACCGCCACGTACTACATCGCCAAGCCCGCCCAAGCCCCGGACGTCTCGGACATCCTCGAGCGACTCGGCGCCGACCGCGGGCGACGTCCCACAGCCGCATTGCCCAACGATGCGCAGGGATGACGAACCTGGTCGCCGACCCCAGTAAAAGGGGGGTTTTCGGGGGGCGGTTCAAAACCCCATAGACAAACTTAAAGCCCTGACCAGCATCTCCGCTGGTCAGGGCTTCTTCTCTGCCGGGACAGCCGGATTCGAACCGACGACCCTTGACCCCCAGGCGACCAACACGGCCCCCCGAACTGCCCTGAAGCATCGGCTGAACTGCTGAGACGATCTGACTTCGTCCTGACGCGTCCACGGGTGTCGGGGTACTCGTTGGAGTGCAGAGGTGAGTACGGCTGATCTTGCAGAGGTCAGGTGTCGTGGTGGGCGCCTTGTTCGTCACGGTGGGTTGCGTTTTGC
>NZ_QGSZ01000004.1 GCF_003857055.1 Micromonospora inaquosa
GACCGTTCGTGCCCCCTGGTGACCGGCGGGGGTACCGGCTACTGGCACGTTGATGGCACGGCGCATCGGATGAATCCCGCCTTCCGGTACGGTGACGCTCCACGGATCGCGCCCTTACCGTCGTAGGCCTCGCCGTTCAGGGGGTAACGCGCATGCGAAGGACTAGCCGCATGGTGTGGTGGCCGCTCAGCATCTGCCTGATGGTGACGCCGGCTGCCTGTACGTCCTCAAAAGGGTCCAGCCAGGGTGAGGCCCGATCACCGGCACCAACTGCATCTCTGAGGGCTGACCCCAGTGCGTCCCCGTCAACCGACGGGAGCGCCAGGCAGGAGTCATGCACTGTATCGGGCTTTCCGCTACAGGAACCGCCGACAGATTATCGGCTCGTGGGAGAGGACGTCGCGGTACCCGACCGGACGGTGCTTCAAGCAGAGGAATCGGGGGAAGCGGATCCGGCAGCCCGGCTGTTCGCCAAATGGGGGTTGGTCGTACGCGGCGGCGCAGTGGTTGATCTTCGGGTGGCACCTGGCTGGGAGGACAGGGCACGTCTCGGATGGGGCTCCTCAGTGGTGCCAGCCGTGAGCGCCCATGTGCGTGCCTGCGCACCTGTCGATGACCAACCTCAGTGGCTGGCCTTTGTCGGCGGCACGTGGGTTGCGCGGGCAACCTGCCTACCGCTGACAATTCGGTCGCGGGGGCAGACGGCACAAGTGCAGCTGGGTATCGGTGTCCCATGCGACGGGACTGACACGCCGAGTTCCTAGTACTCCAACTGTGGACTATCGGGGAAAGTACTGATGGCCGCC
>NZ_QGSZ01000390.1 GCF_003857055.1 Micromonospora inaquosa
GATCACGGGCCACCCGCACGACGTCATCGCGGAACTCACGGGGGTAGGGCTTAGGCACAGCAACATCCTTCCAGCCCGCCACCAAGGCAAGCCATCTCAGATGTCACCTATCGGTGCAGCAGACCCGTGGTGTTCAACAGTCTGCGCGCTGCGGCCATGTCACCTACTGACTCGGCCGCCATGATCGAGGAGATCCGGAGCGCGAGGCGCGAGGCGTAGGAGACGTGCGGTGGACTCGCAGTGGCGCAAGAGCACCCGCAGCGGCAGCAACGGTGCCTGCGTCGAGGCCAGGTACGTCGATCAAACCGTCGAGGTCCGCGACAGCAAGGATCCAGCAGGTCCAAGATTGCACTTCGACGGGACAGCCTGGCTGGGTTTGCTCGCTGAGCTGAAGAGCCGGGCGACTAGCTCGATTGCCTGAGTATCGAAGGTCAACAACCCAGGCCGCTTGGGCCCCGCACCAACTGGATGCATTCCGCTAGCTCTGACACCGTCTGCGCAGACTTCCTTTGCGGTGACAAAGCGGCACGGGGCCCTGGCCTGCTTAGGCAGGCCAGGGCCCCGTCAACTAGTCCCAACGCCGTTCAGTTAGGGCTGGGCGGTGGGTGTCAAGGGTCGGTGGTGATGATGTCGATGCTGGTGGTGGCTTTGTAGGTCTGTCGGTTGATGGTGGGGCCGCGGGCTTGGTATTTGCTGTTGGAGCGTTTGATCATGCGGGACTTGACGCGGATGCGGCGGTCGGGCAGTAGGTGGTTCAGGACGTGGGTGCCGATGACGCCGACGAGGTCGATGACGGT
>NZ_QGSZ01000010.1 GCF_003857055.1 Micromonospora inaquosa
CGCATGAGGGCGGCGCCGGCAAGCCCGCCTCGTTCGCCCTCAACGGTGCCGCCTGTTCGGTGTCCTGAGTTCCCCTCCCACCCCACCACCCCGAGAAGGAGTCGCACGATGAGAAATGCGAGATGGAAGGCGGCCTCCAGAGCCGCTATCGCGCTGGCCGGCGCGGGCGCCCTCGCCGCCGGCATGGCGCTGTTTGCGACAGCACCCGCCGCCGCCGGGACGACGCTCGGTGCGTCCGCCGCCGAGAAGGGCCGCTACTTCGGCACGGCGGTGGCCGGATTCAAGCTCTCGGACAGCGCGTACACCACGATCTTGAACCGTGAGTTCAACATGGTGACGGCCGAGAACGAAATGAAGATGAACGCCACCGAGCCGCAGCAGAATCAGTTCAGCTACGGGGCGGCGGACCAGATCGTCAACCACGCCCGCAGCCGTGGGATGAGCGTGCGCGGCCACACACTGGCGTGGCATTCGCAGCAGCCCGGCTGGATGGAGAGCATGAGTGGCAGCGCGCTGCGGCAGGCGATGCTCAACCACGTGACGCAGGTGGCCACGCACTTCCGGGGTCAGGTCGTGGCGTGGGACGTGGTCAACGAGGCCTTCGCCGACGGCAACTCCGGAGGCCGCCGCGACTCCAACCTCCAGCGCACCGGCAACGACTGGATCGAGGCCGCGTTCCGGGCGGCGCGGGCCGCGGATCCGGGTGCGAAGCTCTGCTACAACGACTACAACACCGACAACTGGACGCACGCCAAGACGCAGGGCGTCTACAACATGGTGCGCGACTTCAAGT
>NZ_QGSZ01000133.1 GCF_003857055.1 Micromonospora inaquosa
CCCCGTGCCCCCGCCGGCCCGCCGCGACCCCGACCCCGTCGTCGACGACCTCGACCGTGACGGCACCACCCGCGTAGGTGATGGTGACGTGGACGGTCGTCGCCTCAGCGTGTTTGACCGTGTTGGTGATCGACTCCTGCACGATCCGGTAGACCGAGAGCGCCACCTCCGGCGGGATCGGACGCGGGGTGCCGGCGACCCCCGAGCGCACCTTCACGCCGGCCTGCTCGGCGACCGCGAAGACGCGGGCCAGATCGGGCACCTCCCCGGCGTCGCGGACCATGCCGATCGCCGAGCGGACCTCGTGCATCGCGTCGCGGGCCGCGCCCCGGATGCTCCGCAGCGCGGCCCGCGCCTCGGCTGGCTTGCTGTCGAAGATGTCGTCGGCGAGGCTCGCCTGCACACTGATCGCGGCGATCGTGTGGCCGAGTACGTCGTGGATCTCGCGGGCGATGCGGAGCCGCTCCTGGGCTACCTCGTGCTGACGCTCCTGACGCATCACGGCGAGCCGCTGCTGTGCCTCGGCCAGCCGGACCCGGCGGGTGCGGATCGTCTCGGCGAGCAGCACCACGGCCGCGAGCAGCGAACCCTCTTCGAGGGTCGCCGCCAGGGCGGGGAGGAAGCCCTCACCGAGCAGCGTGTAACGCATGATCAGCTCAAGGAGGACGAAGAACCCGGCGACGACGAGCGCCCAGGTGAACCGGCCGGCGGCCGCGACGGAGAAGAGGACGGCGGCCGGTTCACCTGGGCGCTCGTCGTCGCCGGGTTCTTCGTCCTCATTGAGC
>NZ_QGSZ01000382.1 GCF_003857055.1 Micromonospora inaquosa
GGCGGGGATCGGTCGGGAGCCGCGGAAGACCAGGCGGCCGGTGTTGGCGGCCTGGATCTCGATGGCTTCGGCGCGGGAGGTGAGGATGTCGCCGCGGTCGGCGCGGTGGTAGTCCAGGAACTGCTGGAAGGTCCACAGGGCCGAGTAGGTCTTGCGGCGCCGGTTGTTCGCGGTGTTGCCCTCGTCGGGTCGGGTCTGTCCGCCGGAGCTGCGGAGTTCCAGCAGGGAGTTGGCGACGTTCTTGAGCCCGAGGGTGTTGCGCAGGATGGTTTCCTCACTGAGGCCGACGTTGCCGCCGCCTTCGCAGCCGTAGGGGCAGGCCCACCAGCCGGCTTCGGCGCCCTTGGCGTACATGTGGTTTTCGATCATGTCCAGGGACTGGTCGAAGATCGGTTGGGGGACGTTCTGGTGTCGGGGCGGCAGCATCGGCAGGTCGCCGGCGCGGGAGTTGCCGTACTCGTGGCCGTCGTAGCCGGCGACGGGTCGGTAGTCGCGGACCATCTTGACGTACGCGGCCGTCTCGGGCTGGCGAATCAGTGAGTAGTCGCGGTTGAGGTCCTGGCCGGTGGAGTTGCCGCGGGTGTTGGCGGCCCGGCCGTCGCCGTTGATGGTGGGGACGATCAGGACGGTGGTGCGGCTGAGCAGGTCCGTGATCCGGGGGTCGGTGCTGAAGGCGAGTTGCCGGGCCATGATGAGGCAGGCTTCGCGGTCGCCGGGCTCGTTGCCGTGCACGTTGCAGTTGATGGGCAC
>NZ_QGSZ01000114.1 GCF_003857055.1 Micromonospora inaquosa
GAAGGCCATCATCGCGGCCGAGGACCATGACTTCTACAAGCACAACGGCGTCGACATCAACGGTGTCGCCCGCGCGTTCGTCAACAACCAGAGCGAGGGCTCCGGTCGGCAGGGCGCCTCGACGCTGACCATGCAGTACGTCCGGCTGGCCATCGCCTACTCGGCCACCCACCCGGCCGACGTCGTCGCGGCGACCGAGGACACCAGCGCCCGCAAACTGCGCGAGATGCGGTTGGCCCTCCAGGTCGACAAGGAATTCTCCAAGGACGAGATCCTCACCCGCTACCTCAACCTCGCCTCGTTCGGCAACGGCGCGTACGGCATCTACGCCGCCAGCCAGGTCTACTTCGGTAAGCCGCCGAGCAAGCTGAAGATCGAGGAAGCGGCGTTGCTGGCCGGCATGGTCAAGGCGCCGACCACGAACGACCCGACCACCGAACTCGGCTACCCGCTCGCGCTGGACCGGCGCAACTACGTCATCCAGAACATGGTCGACATCAAGGCCATCACCCAGCAGGAGGCGGACGCCGCCAAGGCGACCAAGCTGGTGGTGAAGGACAAGCGCACCCCGAACGGCTGCGTCGCCGCGAACGTCAACGAGTGGGGCTTCTTCTGCGACTACTTCTACCGCTGGTGGATGGATCAGGAGACGTTCGGCTCGACCAGGTACGACCGTGAGCGCCGGCTGAAGAGCGGCGGCTACA
>NZ_QGSZ01000245.1 GCF_003857055.1 Micromonospora inaquosa
TGGATGGGGTTAGACGGAGGTGGGGGCTAGGCCGTAGGTCAGGGCGTCTACCAGGGCGTGCCAGCTCGCCTCGACGACGTTCGGGTGCACGCCCACAGTGGTCCAGTCTCGGCCGCTGCTGCCGGAGGTCTCCAGCAGGACCCGGGTGACCGCGCCGGTGCCGTGGCTGCCCTCCAGGATGCGCACCTTGTAGTCGGCCAACTCGAAGTCGCGCAGCTGCGGGTAGTGCCGGGTGAGGCCCACCCGCAGCGCCTCATCGAGGGCGTTGACCGGGCCGTTGCCCTCGGCGGTGGCGATCACCCGCTCACCACGAACCCGGATCTTGACGGTGGCCTCGGAAACCACAGCCCCGTCCTCGCGGTGCTCGACCAACACCCGGTACGACTCCAGGGTGAACGGTCGGGCCGGGCTGCCCTCCGGCAGCTCGGAGCGGACCAGCAACTCGAAGGACGCGTCGGCCGCCTCGAAGGACCAGCCACCCGCTTCCAACTCCTTGACCCGCTTGGTGACCCGGGTCAGGGCCTCCGGGCTGTCGGCCAGGTCCAGGCCGAGCTCGCGACTCTTGAGCTCGACGCTGGCCCGACCGGCCATCTCGGTGATCAGGATCCGCATGTCGTTGCCCACCACCGACGGGTCCACGTGGTTGTAGAGCAACGGGTCGACCTTGATCGCGCTCGCGTGCAACCCCGCCTTGTGGGCGAAGGCGGCGGCCCCGGCGTACGCCTGGTGGGTGTCGGGGGCGATGTTGGCGATCTCGGCGATGGCGTGCGAGACCCGCACCATCTGCGCCAGGCAGCCCTCCGGTAGGACCGGCATACCCAGCTTGAGTTGGAGGTTGGCGACGACCGCGAAGATGTCGGCGTTGCCCGGACGTTCGCCGTACCCGTTGGCGGTGCCCTGCACGTGACGGACGCCGGCCTCCACGGCGGCGATCGTGTTGGCCACGGCGCAGGCGGTGTCGTTCTGGGCGTGTATGCCGAACAGCCCGGGGTCGATCCCCAGCCTTTCGGTCAGGTCGAGGATCACGGCGGTCACCTGGGATGGCAGCATGCCGCCGTTGGTGTCGCAGAGCACCATCCGCTCGGCGCCGGCGGCGAGCGCGGTCTGCACGACGGCCGCGCCGTACGCGGGGTCGTGCCGGTAGCCGTCGAAGAAGTGTTCGCCGTCGACGAAGACCCGCCGGCCCTCGCGGACGAGGTGGTCGACGGTGTCGTGGATCATCGCCAGGTTCTCCGCGCCGGTGGTGCGCAGCGCGCGCTCCACGTGCCGGGTGTCGGCCTTGGCGACCAGGGCCACTGCCGGGGTCTGCGCGTCCAGCAGGGCGCGCACCTGGGGGTCGTCCGCGACCGGAACACCGGCCTTGCGGGTGGAGCCGAAGGCGACGAGTACGGCGTGCCGCAGTTCCAGTTCGGTGCGGGCGCGCCGGAAGAACTCGGTGTCCTTGGGTACGGCGCCCGGCCAGCCGCCCTCGATGAAGCCGACGCCGAACTCGTCGAGCAGCCGGGCCACGGCCAGCTTGTCGACCACCGAGTAGGTGAGCCCCTCGCGCTGGGCGCCGTCGCGCAACGTGGTGTCGAAGACCTGGAACGTCATCAGGATCCTTTCTCGGAGCAACAAAAAGACCTCCCGCGGATGCGGGAGGTCTGCGCGCTCGGCAGAGGGGAGAGCCGGCGCGCTAGGTCGCAATAATCAGGGAGGTGCTGGTCACGACGACCACTCTGCCACCCCGCCGTGGTTTTGGGAGGAACAATCCACATGGCGAGACGATTACTGAGGGTTCGTTCAGCCCGAACCGTCGCTCGTGATCGGCTTCACAAGCCACCAGGGCGCTCACCGGCGGAAACAGCGGTGCGGAAACATCTGGAACTGGCCATGTGCCATTTGCAAGGAGGACCTGTGCTCACCGTCAGTGACCGCTTACCTGAGCACAGACTCACCGCCTGCGCATCGCTGGGCGCCACCAACGCGTCCAAGACGATCAACCACGCGTCCCACGAGGGCAAGTGGCGTGTGGTTTCCGTCGGGCCGAGCGACGTCACCGTCATCGGCCCGACGGAGACCGCTGGCGGCTGACCATGAGCCTCGACGCGATCACTTCAGCCCTGCCGGCGTACGCCAGGGACATCGCCCACAACCTCGGCTCCACCATCGGCACCTCGACGTTGACCCCGGCACAGACCTGGGGCACCGCGCTGGCCTCTGCCGTGGCCGCCCGTAACCCGCTGGTGCTCCGGGAGATCGCTGCCGAAGCACGCGGGCACCTCGGGCCGGAGGGGATCGAGGCGGCCAAGGCCGCCGCGGCGATCATGGCGATGACCAACATCTACTACCGGGCCAAGCACCACATCGGTGACGAGCGGTACGCCTCGATGCCGGCCCGACTGCGGATGCAGATCGTCGCGAGGCCGGGAGTGGACAAGGGCGACTTCAAGCTCTGGTGCCTCGCCGTGTCGGCAATCAACGGCTGCGACGTGTGCGTGGAGTCGCACGAGAAGACGCTGCGCGGCCGGGGTTTCAGCCGCGAACAGGTGCACGATGCCCTACGGATCTCCGCCGTGGTGCACGCCGCGGCGGTCACCCTGGACGCCGAGGCCGCACTCGCCTGAGCACGTACGCCGTTTCCGGCCCCCGACGGCCGGGTAGCTCCTGCCACAGACATGAGTTGATCGGTGACAGGCAGGAGTGAACGGCATGGACAGGATCGATCCGCACGCCACCCACGCCGGGCCGGACCCGCTTCGCGGCGGCGACCAGGGCGCGGTGCCCGGCGGCGCGCCGGCCGGCACCTTCGACCCCTGGCGCTACCGGGACCAGGCCGGGGTGGCCGACGCCGACCTGGTCGGCTACAAGGTCGAGGCCAGCGACGGTGGCGTCGGCAAAATCGACAGCGCCAGCCACGAGGTGGGCGGCAGCTACCTGGTCGTGGACACCGGGCCCTGGATCTTCGGCAAGAAGGTGATGCTGCCGGCCGGCACCGTCAACCAGGTCGACCACGACCAGCGCACCGTCTCCGTCGACCGGACCCGGGACCAGATCAAGGCCGCCCCGGAGTACGACGAGACCAGCCACAGCGACCCGGGCTACCGGGATCAGCTGGGTGGCTACTACGACGAGACGTACGGTGCGCTCCCGCCCGGCACCGCACGCTGACTGTTCGGCCCGACGGCCGGTGGGGCACGATCCCACCGGCCGTTACCGTGTGAACGTGGATGCCACCGAGGAAAACCCCCAGCTCTCGCTCCCCGCCACCTTCAACTTCCGCGATGTCGGTGGCTACCTCGGCCACGACGGCCGATCCGTGCGCCGAGGCCGGCTCTACCGCTCCGACTCGCTGCACCGCCTCACCGAACAGGACCAGGACGCGTTCGCGGCGATCGGGATCCGCACCGTCATCGACCTGCGCCGCCCCACCGAGGTGGAGCGGGACGGCCGGGTGCCCGCGTACCAGGGGCTGGCCTACCGGCACATCCACCCGGAGCACGCCGACTGGTCGGGTACGCCGCACGAGGAGGGCGCGAACCTGGCCCGATACCTCGCGGACCGGTACGCCGACCTGGCCCAGACCGGCACCGCCGGGCTGGCCGAGGCGGTCGGGCTGATCGCCGACTCCGCCAACGCCCCGGCGGTGGTGCACTGCGTCGCCGGCAAGGACCGCACCGGCATCGTCTGCGCGTTGACCCTCGCCGCGCTCGGCGTCGACGACGCGGACATCACCGCGGACTACGCGTTGAGCAGCGAGGCGTCCGCGCGGTACAGCGCCTGGCTGGCCTCTGTGACCCCGGGCGGCGTGGACGTGCCGGCACCGTTCTTGAGCTCACCCGCCGAAGCGATGCAGATCTTCCTGGACGAGCTGCGGGAGGGGCATGGCTCGGTCGAGGCGTACCTGCGCCACGCCGGGGTGACCGACGAGCAGCTCGCCGCGCTCCGCGACCACCTGCTCGACGAGCCCACCGAGGCGTAGGCCGGCGTCGCGCAGGGCCGACTGTGCCGGCCCGTCCCGGTGGACGGGCCGGCACAGCGACGAAAGGTCAGAAGACCCGCTGCACCCAGCCGTGCGGGTCGGCCGCCTCGCCACGCTGGATGTCGACCAACTGCTGACGCAGGGCCATGGTGACCCGGCCGGGCTCGCCGCCACCGATCAGGAACTCGCCGTCCGGGAAGCGGACCCCACCGATCGGGGTGACCACCGCGGCGGTGCCGCAGGCGAACACCTCCTTCAGGCGTCCGCTGGCGGCGTCGGCCTGCCAGTCGGCGAAGCTGATCGGCCGCTCCTCGACCTGGTGTCCGGCCGCGCCGGCCAGCGTGATTACCGCGTCGCGGGTGATGCCCGGCAGGATCGTGCCGGTCAACGGTGGGGTGACCACCGTGCCGTCGTCGTAGACGAAGAAGACGTTCATGCCGCCCAGTTCGTCGACGAACCGGCGCTCCACCGCGTCCAGGAAGACGACCTGGTCGCAGCCGGCCTCAATGGCCTCCGCCTGGGCCGCCAACGACGCGGCATAGTTGCCGCCGCACTTGGCCGCACCGGTGCCACCGGGCGCGGCCCGGGTGTAGTCCGGCGAGACCCAGACGGTGACCGGCTTGACGCCACCGGTGAAGTACGCCCCGACCGGTGAGGCGATCACCATGTAGAGGTACTCGTTGGCCGGGCGGACGCCGAGGAAGACCTCGCTGGCGAACATGAACGGCCGCAGGTAGAGGCTGCCGTCCGCGCCGGTGGGGATCCACTCCCGGTCGATCTCGATGAGCTTGTGCAACGAGTCGACGAACACCTCCGGCGGCAGCACCGGCATCGCCATCCGCTGCGCGGAGGTGGCGAAGCGGGCCGCGTTGGCGTCCGGCCGGAACATCGTCACGCCACCGTCGGCCGTGCGGTACGCCTTGAGCCCTTCGAAGATCTCCTGCGCGTAGTGCAGCACCGCGCTGGCCGGGTCCATCGGGATCGGCCCACGGGCCTCCACCCGGGCGTCGTACCAGCCCTTGCCGTCGGCGTAGCGGACGGTGACCATGTGGTCGGTGAAGACGCGGCCGAACCCGGGGTTGGCCAGCAGGGCGGCCCGATCGGCAGCGGATACCGGCGCGGCATTCGGACGGATCTCGAAGTCGAGCTTGTCACCACCGCTCATCGCGTTGACCTCCCTGCGGAACAACGGCGTGCGGGACCGCACACCGACATGGCTGTGCCAAAAACCTACCCCGAACGGTCGTTCAGCGGGTAGCGCCGGTCGGGCCGGACAGGACTGCCCGGGCAGACCGACGCCCTGCCGGTCGCCGTTCGGGCCGGGACGGTCAGGCTACGACGTGGGCGGCGAGTCGGTCGCCGACCTCTTCGGTACGCAGCGTCACGCCCGGAACCCGGCTGGCCAGCTCGGCGGCGACCGCCGCGTTGACCCGGGCGGCGGACTCGCTGTGCCCGAGCTGGTCCAGCAGCAACGCCGCGGAGAGCACCGCGGCCACCGGGTCGGCGATGCCCTGGCCGGCGATGTCCGGCGCCGAGCCGTGTACCGGCTCGAACATCGAGGGGTACGCCCCCTCGGGGTTGATGCAGCCGCTGGCGGCCAGCCCGATGCCACCGGTGACGGCCGCGGCGATGTCGGTGAGGATGTCGCCGAAGAGGTTGTCGGTGACCACCACGTCGTAGCGCTGCGGCTGGGTGACCAGGAACATGGCCGCCGCGTCGACGTGCTGGTACTCGGTGGCGACGTCCGGGTGCTCGGCGGCGACCGCGTCGAACGTGCGGGCCCAGAGCGACCCGGCGTGGGTGAGCACGTTGGTCTTGTGCACGAGGGTGACCTTGCGCCGCTCCCGGCGGCCGGCGCGGGCGAACGCGTCGCGGATCACCCGCTCCACGCCGTGCCGGGTGTTCAGGCTCTCCTCGGTGGCGACCTCGGCCGGAGTGTCGCGGTGCAGGGAACCACCGGCACCGGCGTAGAGCCCCTCGGTGCCCTCGCGCACCACCACCAGGTCGACCTCGCCCGGCTTCACGTTGCCCAGCGGGCCGGCGACCCCGGGCCAGAGCCGCGACGGGCGCAGGTTGACGTACTGGTCGAAGGCGAAACGGAGCTTGAGCAGCAACCCCCGCTCCAGCACACCCGGGGGAACCGTCGGGTCACCGACCGCGCCGAGCAGGATCGCGTCGTGCCCGGCCAACTCGGCCAACACCGAGTCGGGCAGCACCTCTCCGGTACGGTGCCAGCGGGCGGCACCGAGGTCGTACTCGGTGGCCTGCACGTCGGGCAGCACCGCGTCGAGGACCTTGCGGGCCTGTGCGACCACCTCAGGCCCGATGCCGTCCCCGGCCACCACCGCGATCCGCGCCACGACCGCACTCCTCTGTTCAACGGTTCCGTCCGGGCAACGGTACGTCGCCGTCCCGCCTCCCGGTACGACACGTCCATAATTTGGGACGGGGAATGCACAGCACCCTCTCAGCTGGGACTCATGGGGCGGTCATCTCCGCTGCCTACCGTGGTGCTCAGTGGGTCGCGGGGGCCCGCTGACCAACGGGGTCGCGATGACGCGGCACCACGTGCGAGGGGGCAGATGCGATGCGCATCGATGAGCAGCCACGGACCCGCTGGCCGGACCCGTCCGCGTTCCGCAACCGCCGGCCGGACCTTCGACTCGGCAGCCGCCGGCACCGGATCGACCCGGCCGGCGCCACCGGGGGCCGGATCGCGGTGCAGCACACCGTACGCACCGCGACCGCCGAGTACACCCTGCTGCTGAACGCCCCCGAGTGGCTCGGCCGCCGGGGCGTTGGCGAGGCGCTGCGGGACAGCGTCGCCGAGCTGCGCGCCATCGACCTCACCTACGGCCCCAACCGACCGGAGAGCCTGGTCTCCCGACTGCGCCGCGCCGAGATCAGCCCGGAGTCGTACCCGCCGCTCGCCGATCTGGTGGACCGTTGCGCCGCCATGCGCGCCGCCACCGACGGGTGGTTCGACGCCTGGGCGGTGCCCGGCGGCTTCGACCCGGGCGGCCTGCTCGGCGGCTGGGCGGTGGAACGCGCCGCCGAGCGGCTGCGCGCCGCCGGCATCCACGACTACGCCGTCCTCGCCGGCGCCGACCTCGTCGTCCGGGGCCGCGCGCCGCACGGCGGGCCCTGGCGGGTCGCCGTGCACCACCCGACCGCACCCGAGCGCGCGCCAATGGTGCTGGAGATGACCGCTGGCGCGATCGGCACCTCCGGGGTGACCGGGCGGCAGGGGCACGTGGTGGACCCGCACACCGGCGAGCCGGCCGACCACCTGGTGGCCGCCACCGTCGTGGGCCCCGACCTGACGGTCGCCGACGCCTACGCCACAGCGCTCTACGCCGCCGGCCCCACCGGTCTGGCGTGGTTCCGGGGCAACTCCGACTATCGCGCGCTCTTCGCCCACCGTCGCTGAGCTGCTCGGGCCCGCGATCGGCCCCCACGATCTCGGCAACGACAGTGGGGGCCGGTCAGCGACGAGTGCGCGTGGCTCGCACAACCGAGGGGTGCGGACCGGTCGGGCCGGACGTCGACCGCGCCACCCGAAGACGGGCCGGCGCCTCGAACTCGGCCAGTGACCGCAGTGCGTACGCTAGCGAATCGACGCAACTCGACGCAAGAGTCTCCACACCGGACCGTCGCAACCGGAGGCCGCGGCAATCGATGGTTGACCGGCGGCGAGGCAATTTCGACATGGTGAACGGCGGATGGCACGCTATCCGCCGTGAGTTTCGATCTGAGCGTGTGGGCCCTGGAGGACGGGGCGACGCCCGAGGACGTGCGGACAGCGGTCGACGGTTGCCGGCAGGGACGGCACGTGGACCGCTACCCCGACCCGCGGGTGGTCAGCTTCTACCGGGCGATCACAGCCTCCTATCCGGACCGTCACCCCGGCCCGAACAGCCCGTGGGCGGTGGCGCCGCTGCACGCGGCCCACGACCACGTCGAGTTGAACCTGCACCCGACCTGCGCGGACCAGGTGCTGCTGGACATCGAGCGGCTGGCCGGCGAGCACGGGCTGATGCTCTTCGACCCGCAGGACGGCTCGGTCTACCCGCCCCCGGCGCGACTGCCCGGCTGACCCGACCGGCGGCACGAACGGGAAATGACGAGGGGCCCGGCGAATCGCCAGGCCCCCCACGGTGCTTGTCGTCTACTACTCGTCGCGCAGGTCGGCGGCGCTGGCCGCCGTGGCCCCGATCGACTCGGCGGCCGAGGTGAGCAGGTCGGCGCCGAGCGCCTGGTCGACGGTGAGCGTCATCAGCGTCTCGCCACCCGCCTCCCGACGAGCCACCTGCATGGCGGCGATGTTGATGCCCGACTCGCCGAGCAGGGTACCGACCGTGCCGACCACACCGGGTCGGTCGGCGTAGCGCAGGAAGAGCAGGATGCCCTCCGCGCCGATCTCCACGTCGAACCCGTCCACCTCGGTCAGCTTCAGCACGTCCCGGGCGCCGGTGTGGGTGACCGTGCCGGAGACGCTGACCGTCCGGCCGTCCGGCAGCGCGCCGCGCACCGTGACCAGGGTCGGCTGCTCGGCCGTCTCGGCCAGGGTCGCCAGGGTGACCTCGACACCCCGCTCGGCGGCCAGGTGCGGGGCGTTGACGTAGGTGACCTGATCCTCGACCACGGAGCTGAACAGGCCCTTGGTGGCGGCGAGCTTGAGCACCGACACGTCGTGGCTGACGATCTCACCACGGACCTCGACCGTGACGCTGGCGGCGATCCCACCGGCGACCGCGGTGAACGCGCGACCGAGCTTCTCCGCCAGCGGCAGCAGCGGCCGAACGTCCTCGGCGACCACACCGCCGGCCTGCACGTTGACCGCGTCCGGGACGAACTCGCCCTGCAACGCCAGCTTGACGCTCTTGGCCACGGCGAGACCGGCCTTGTCCTGCGCCTCGTGGGTGGAGGCGCCCAGGTGCGGGGTGGCCACCACGTTGTCGAAGGCGAACAGCGGCGACGAGGTGCACGGCTCCTTGCTGTACACGTCGACACCGGCGCCGGCGACCCGGCCCTCGGCGATCGCGTCCGCGAGCGCCTGCTCGTCGACCAGCCCACCACGGGCGGCGTTGACGATGCGAACGCCGGGCTTGACGATCGCCAGCTCCTTCTCGCCGATCAGGCCCACCGTCTCTGGCGTCTTCGGCAGGTGGATGGAGATGAAGTCGCTCTCCCGCAGCAGCTCCTCCAGCCCCACCAGACGAACGCCGAGCTGCGCCGCACGGGCCGGCTGGATGTACGGGTCGTACGCGATCAGCCGGGTGCCGAACGCGGCGATGCGAGACGCGAAGAGCACCCCGATCCGACCGAGCCCGACCACGCCGACCGTCTTGCCCTGCACCTCGACGCCGGTGTACTTCGACCGCTTCCACTCCCCCGCCTTGAGCGCGGAACTGGCGCTCGCGGTGTTGCGGGCGACGGCGAGCAGCAGCGCGACGGCCTGCTCTGCGGCGGAGACGATGTTGGAGGTGGGCGCGTTGACGACCATGACGCCCCGCGCGGTGGCGGCCGGCACCTCGACGTTGTCCAGCCCGACGCCCGCCCGGGCGACCACCTTGAGTCGCGGCGCGGCGGCGACCGCCTCGGCGTCGATCTGGGTCGCGCTGCGCACGATGACGGCGTCGGCCTCGGAGAGCGCCGAGAGCAGGGCCGGACGGTCGGTGCCGTCGACGTGACGGACGTCGAAGTCGTGGGCGAGCACCTCGATGGCGGCGGGGGCGAGTTCTTCGGCGATCAGTACGACAGGATTCATCGGTCCTCGTAGAGGTCGTGTTTGCGATCGGCGCGGGCGGCCGGGCGCTGCACTGCGCCCTGCGCTGATCCGTGCCGTGGCCGTCAGGTGCCGGCTGCTGCACCTACAGGCGATCGTAGGGGCCCCGCTGGTCGGCGTGTTCCGGTCTTCGGGGTGAGTGCCCTCACACGCCCGGTCGGGCGACGGACATCGGCCGTTCACCGCGCCGACACGGTCGCTCAGGCCGCGCCGAACCCCTGGTGGCGTCGGTCACCCGGCCCTTGCGGGAGCGTGGTGGCCCACGAGCACTGCCGCCCGACGCATCGACGGGCGGCAGCATGCCGGGCAGCCCCGGGGCGGCGCTGGGGAGAGCGCCAGCCCGGGGGCTGTCGGTGAATCGTCGTCCGGACGAGCCGGACGGTCAGGCGGTCTCGGTGATCGGGCGGTCGACCCAGCTCATCATGCCGCGCAGCTTCTTGCCGGTCTCCTCGATCGGGTGCGCCGCACCCTCGGCCTGCCACTTGGTGAAGTTGGGCCGGCCGGCCTCGTCCTCGGCGACCCACTCGCGGGCGAACTCGCCGGACTGGATCTCACCCAGGATCTTGCGCATCTCGTCCTTGACCCGGGAGTCGATGATGCGCGAGCCACGGGAGAGGTCGCCGTACTCGGCGGTGTCGGAGATGCTGTAGCGCATCTTCGCGATGCCGCCCTCGTACATGAGGTCGACGATCAGCTTCAGCTCGTGCAGGCACTCGAAGTAGGCGACCTCCGGGGCGTAGCCGGCCTCGGTGAGCACCTCGAAGCCGGTCTGCACCAGCGCCGACGCGCCGCCGCAGAGCACCGCCTGCTCGCCGAAGAGGTCGGTCTCGGTCTCCTCGGTGAAGGTGGTCTTGATCGCGCCGGCCCGGGTGCCGCCGATCCCCTTTGCGTACGCGAGGGCGAGCGCGAGCGCGTTGCCGCTGGCGTCCTGCTCGACGGCGACGAGGCAGGGCACGCCCTTGCCGTCGCTGTACTGGCGGCGGACCAGGTGGCCGGGGCCCTTGGGCGCGACCATCGCCACGTCCACCTCGGCCGGCGGCTTGATCAGGCCGTACCGGATGTTGAAGCCGTGGCCGAAGAAGATCGCCTTGCCCGGGGCCAGGTTCGGGGCGATGGACTCGGCGTAGATCCCGCGCTGGGCGGTGTCCGGTGCGAGCACCATGATCACATCGGCCTCGGCGGCGGCCTGCGCCGGCGTGACGACCCGAAGGCCCTGCTCCTCAGCCTTGGGTCGGCTCTTCGAGCCCTCCGGCAGACCGATCACCACGTCGACGCCGGAGTCCCGCAGCGACAGCGCGTGGGCGTGGCCCTGGCTGCCGTAACCGATCACCGCGACCTTCTTGGCCTGGATCAGGCCGAGGTCGGCATCGTCGTCGTAGAACACCTCAACGCTCATGAGAACTTCCCTTTCGTACGACGGCCGGGGCGGCCCGTCGTGGTCTGTGCGGATGATTTCCGGGACGGCCCGCCGGGGCCGACCGGCGGCGGGTCAGGCGGCCCGCAGCGCGGGACCGGCGGTGATCGAACGCGAACCGCGCCCGATGGCCACCAGCCCGGACTGGACCATTTCCTTGATGCCGAAGGACTCAAGGTCGCGCAGGAGCGCGTCGAGCTTGTCCGGGGTGCCGGTGGCCTCGATGGTCAGCGTGTCCGGTGCGACGTCGACCACCCGGGCGCGGAACAGGTTGACGGTCTCCAGCACCTGCGACCGCGCGGTCCGGTCGGCGCGAACCTTCACCAGCAGCAACTCCCGGGCAACCGAGACCTGCGGATCCAGTTCAACGATCTTGAGTACGTTGACCAGCTTGTTCAGCTGCTTGGTGACCTGCTCCAGCGGGGACGAATCCGCGTTGACCACGATGGTGATCCGGGAGACGTCCGGGTTCTCGGTCTCGCCGACGGCGAGGCTGTCGATGTTGAACCCGCGCCGGGAGAACAGGCCGGAGACCCGGGCGAGCACGCCCGGCTTGTTCTCCACCAACACGGACAGGGTGTGCATGGTCATGCCACGGCCTCGCTTCGCTCGGTCGTGCCACGACCGTGGACAGGGCTGAGCCTGCTGATTCGTTCGCTGTGCTCACTCATGTCAGATGTCATCCTCGTCGAAGACCGGGCGGACGCCACGGGCGAACATGATCTCGTCGTTGCTGGTGCCGGCGGCGACCATCGGCCAGACCATCGCGTCCTTGCCGACCACAAAGTCGATCACGACCGGCGCATCGTTGATCTCCATGGCGGCGGCGATGGTCTTGTCCACGTCAGCCGCGTTCTCGCACCGCAGCCCGACGCAGCCCAGGGCCTCGGCGAGCTTCACGAAATCGGGGATGCGGTGCTTGTGGGTGCCGAGCTCGGTGTTGGAGTAGCGCTCGTTGTAGAACAGCGTCTGCCACTGTCGGACCATCCCGAGATTGCCGTTGTTGATCACGGCGATCTTGACCGGGATGCCCTCCAGCGCGCAGGTGGCCAACTCCTGGTTGGTCATCTGGAAGCAGCCGTCACCGTCCACCGCCCAGACCACCGTGTCCGGCTTGCCGACCTTGGCGCCCATCGCCGCCGGCACCGCGTAGCCCATCGTGCCGAGGCCGCCGGAATTCAACCAGGTGTGCGGCTTCTCGTAGGAGATGAACTGCGACGCCCACATCTGGTGCTGACCCACCCCGGCCACGAAGATCGCGTCGGGGCCGACGATCTCGCCCAGCCGCTTGATGACGTACTGCGGGGACAGGGTTCCGTCGGACGGCTCGTCGTAGCCCAGCGGGTAACGGTCGCGCAGGTCGTTCAGCTGCGTCCACCAGTCACCGAGGTCGGCGGTGCGCCCCGTCGACCGCTCGGCGCTGACCGCGACGATCAGCTCGTCGATGACGTGCTTGGCGTCGCCGACGATCGGCACGTCCACGTGCCGGTTCTTGCCGATCTCCGCCGGGTCGATGTCCGCGTGGACCACTGCCGCGTCCGGGGCGAACGAGTCCAGTTTGCCGGTGACCCGGTCGTCGAAGCGCGCGCCCAACGCGACGATCAGGTCCGCCTTCTGCAGGCCGTAGACCGCGGCGACAGTGCCGTGCATACCGGGCATCCCCAGGTGCTGCTGATGCGAATCGGGGAACGCCCCGAGCGCCATCAACGTGGTGACGACCGGGATGCCGGTCATCTCGGCCAGCCGCCGCAGCCCGTCGGTGGCGCCGGCCTTGAGCACGCCACCGCCGACGTAGAGCACCGGCCGTCGGGCGCCCGCCATCAGCCGCGCCGCCTCCCGGATCTGCTTGCCGTGCGGGTGCAGGGTGGGCCGGTAGCCGGGCAGGTCCAGCGTGGGCGGCCAGGTGAAGGTGGTCGGCGCCTGGAGCACGTCCTTGGGGATGTCGACCAGCACCGGGCCGGGTCGCCCGCTGCTGGCCAGGTGGAACGCCTCGGCCAACACCCGGGGGATCTCCTCGGCGGTCTGGACGAGGAAGTTGTGCTTCGTGATCGGCAGGGTGATGCCCTGAATGTCCGCCTCCTGGAAGGCGTCGGTACCGATCGACGGGCGGGCCACCTGCCCGGTGATCGCCACCATCGCCACCGAGTCCATGTACGCGTCGGCGATCGGGGTGACCAGGTTCGTCGCGCCCGGGCCGGAGGTGGCGATGCAGACGCCGACCTTGCCGGTGGCCTGGGCGTAGCCAGTCGCCGCGTGGCCCGCGCCCTGCTCGTGCCGGACCAGGATGTGCCGGACCGTCGAGTCGTAGAGCGGGTCGTACGCCGGCAGGATCGCGCCGCCCGGAATGCCGAAGACGACGTCGACGTCGAGCGCCTCGAGGGACCGCACGAGCGAGCCGGCCCCGGAAACCTGGGTCGGTGCGGAGGGCCGTACCGCCGGAACGGCCGGGGTGGCCGGGCGCGTGGTGGCCTGATCGACGTCGAGGGTCGGGTCGGCGGCCGCGCGGGCCCGGCGGGCGGTGTGGGCGAGGGTCTCGGGCGTGGGTCTCGTCATGGCGGTTCTGGCCTTCGGCTGGAGTGGCTGGTGGCTAGTCAAGCGATGCGACGCAGGCGGGGCCCGCTTCGCCAGGTTCCGATGGCAATAAAAACGGCCCTCGTGCAGATGCACGGGGCCAGCGCACTCTCGGTGAGGGAGAGTGCGCTCAGGTAAGTACTCGCAGCGACCGGTACGACGACATGTGGCTAAGCCTTGCGCATCTCACGCGATGAGTCAACTGATCCCACATGTTGGTTAACGGAGGCCGGCGCGTCGGTCGGCGACGCGCCATCGGCAGCCGGGCTGAGCTGCCCGGACCCGCCCGGAGCGCGACGTGGCGCGGGCACCGGAGCGGGACGCGCACCCGGGGACGTGGCCGCCTCCAACATCGCCTCCAGGTGCTCGGCCGGCACCCCCCAGCCGAAGAGCGCGCCCTGGCCGAACCGGCAACCGGCGGCCACCACCGCGGCCAACTCGGTCGGGGTGGTCACCCCCTCGGCGATCACCTCCAGCCCCAACTGGTGGCCCAGTCGCATGACGATGTCGACCATCGGGGCGAACGCCGGGCCGTCCTGGTCGACGGGGCGGACCGGCTCGTGCTCGGCGACCAGACTGTGGTCGATCTTGAGGATGTCGATCGGCAGCCGGCGCAGCTGCCCCAGCGACGAGTAGCCGGCCCCGAAGTCGTCCAGCGCGATCCGGACACCGGTCAACCGCAGCGCGGTGAGCCGCCGGATCAGCTCGTCCAGATCGGTGGCGACCGCGTGCTCGGTGACCTCCAGAACCAGCCGCTGCGGCGGCACATGGTGGGCGCGCAGCGCCTCGGCGACCTGGACCACGTACGCCGGGGCGTGCAACTCGCGCGGGGAGACGTTGACCGACACCCAGACGTCGTGCCCGTCCGCCAGCCACCGGGAGAGCTGGTAGCAGGCCTGATGCAGCACCCACGCGCCGAGCGGAGCGATCATCCCGCACTCCTCGGCGAGCGGGATGAACTCGTCCGGACGGACGTTGCCCAGCTCAGGATGGTGCCAGCGGAGCAGCGCCTCGGCGCCGACCGGCCGCACCGACGGCAGCGACGCCACCGGCTGGAAGGCCAACCGCAGCTCGTCGCGGTCGATGGCCCCGCGCAGCTCGTGCTCCACCGTCGTACGCCGGCGCAACAGCTGGTCGTACGCGGCGTCGTACCGCTCGATCCGGTTCTTGCCACGCTGCTTGGCGTAGCGCAGCGCCAGGTCGGCGTGGCGCAGCAGCAGGTCCACGTCCGGCTCGTCGGCCCAGTCGGCCACCCCGATGCTCACCGACAGGAAGACCGGCCCCTCCGGCTGGTCGTACGGCCGGTTGAGCACCCCGAGGAGCCGTTCGGCGACCCGGTCCGCCTCGACCGACCGGCCCTGCATGAGTACGGCGAACTCGTCGCCACCCAGCCGGGCGGCCACGTCGCCGGGGCGCAGGTTGCCGCGCAGCCGCCGGCCCACCTCGGCCAACACGGCGTCGCCCACGTCGTGGCCCCGCATGTCGTTGACGTTCTTGAACCCGTCCAGGTCGAGGCCGAGCAGCACGCAGGGGTTGTGGTCAGCGGCGTTGCGGTGCAGCGCTCGGAGCAGCCCGCGCCGGTTGGCCAACGACGTCAGTGGATCGGTGTGCGCCAACTCACGAAAGTGCGCCTCCCGCTCGACCAGGCGGCCCGCGTAACCGCGGACGTCGCGAAGGGTGAGGTACTGACGTGCCACCAGGGCGAAACCCTCCACGCTGCCGGCCACGATGCCGGCCGCGTTGAACCGGCCGTCCTGGGCGAGGTGGTACATCGCCGAGGCGGCCATCGCCAGCATCGGGGCGATGGCGTACTCGCCGTCGCGACCGACCAGGTCCAGGTCGACCTGGCCCGGCCGGTCGGCCCGGTACATCGCGAGCGCGACCGTCAGCAGGCCGGCGGCGAGCATCGCCGCGCCGGTCAGCGCCATGGTCGGCCCGGCCTGGCAGAGCCCGGCACTCAACCCCAACCCGCCGCAGCTCACCGCTGTGATGCCGGCGCCCAGCGCGGCGAGCCGTCGACGTGGGGCGGCGGCCCGGAAGACGACGATCACGGCCAGCCCGGCACCGAGCGCGGCACTCACCGTGGCCACCAGAATCGCCGGGCAGGCCATCGGGGTGGAGGCACCGAGCAATCGGGTGGGCTCGGAGAAGAGCACCCAACCGACGAACCACAGCGCCGCCGCCATGACCAACCCGTCCAGGGCGAGTCGGGCCGTTCCCGCCGCGGTGGCGGCCACCCCGGGCAGTCGGAGCAGACCAGCGGCGAAGGCCAGCCCGCTCAGCGCCGTGCCGATCGCCACCACTGTCGCCCAACCGGTGCGTTGCCCCTGCTCGTGGGCCCAGTGTTCGTTCGCGCTGAGCGCGGCGACCACCCCGGTCAGGAGACTGAGCAGGGCACCTCCGGCGGCCGCCGCGAGCAGCATGTGAGCCGGTCGACGCGGCCCCGTCCGCCGTCGGGCCACGACGGTCAGCAGTACCACGGCCACCGCGGCGACGAGCCCGCTGAGCGCCGCGACAGCGACCATGCCCGATGGAAGATGCACATCTCCAAGAGTGCCGGATGGGCGCACGCCGTGGGGGGCTGAGTGTGCATCTGTTGGGACACGGCAGATACCCGGGTGGGTCGGCGTACCGACGGTGTCATGCTGGTACGCATGCCTGAGCTGCGATCGAGGACTTCCACACACGGTCGGACGATGGCCGGCGCCCGGGCCCTCTGGCGGGCCACCGGGATGACCGACGACGACTTCGGTAAGCCGATCGTCGCCATCGCCAACAGTTTCACCCAGTTCGTGCCTGGTCACGTACACCTCAAGGACATGGGTGGCCTGGTCGCCGACGCCGTCGCCGAGGCCGGTGGAGTGGGCCGGGAGTTCAACACCATCGCGGTCGACGACGGCATCGCGATGGGCCACGGCGGCATGCTCTACTCGCTGCCCAGCCGTGAGCTGATCGCCGACGCGGTCGAATACATGGTCAACGCGCACTGCGCGGACGCCCTGGTCTGCATCTCCAACTGCGACAAGATCACCCCTGGGATGCTGCTGGCCGCGTTGCGGCTCAACATCCCGACCGTCTTCGTCTCCGGCGGCCCGATGGAGGCCGGCAAGACGATGGCGATCGAGGGCGTCGTGCACAGCAAGATCGACCTGATCGACGCCATGATCGCCTCCTCGAACGAGGCGGTCACCGACGAGCAGCTCGGTGAGATCGAACGTTCCGCCTGCCCGACCTGCGGCTCCTGCTCCGGCATGTTCACCGCCAACTCGATGAACTGCCTCACCGAGGCGATCGGGCTCGCGCTGCCCGGCAACGGTTCGACGCTGGCCACCCACGCCGCCCGCCGGTCGCTCTTCGTCGAGGCCGGCCGGACCGTCGTGGATATCGCCAAGCGGTGGTACGACGGCGACGACGAATCGGTGCTGCCGCGCACCGTCGCCTCCAAGGCCGCCTTCGAGAACGCCGTCGCCCTGGACGTGGCGATGGGCGGCTCCACCAACACGGTGCTGCACCTGCTCGCCGCCGCCCGCGAGGCGGAGATGGACTTCGGCGTCGCCGACATCGACGCGATCTCCCGGCGGGTTCCGTGCCTGGCCAAGGTCGCGCCCAACTCGCCGAACTACCACATGGAGGACGTGCACCGGGCCGGTGGCATCCCCGCGATCCTCGGCGAACTGGACCGGGCCGGGCAGCTCAACCGGGACGTGCACGCCGTGCACTCCCCCTCCCTCGCTCAGTGGCTCACCGACTGGGACGTGCGGGGCGGCTCCCCGACGCCGACGGCGGTCGAGCTGTTCCACGCCGCCCCCGGCGGGGTGCGTACCGTCGAGCCGTTCTCCACCACCAACCGGTGGTCGTCGCTGGACACCGACGCGGCCGGCGGCTGCATCCGGGACCGCGAACACGCGTACTCCGCCGACGGCGGGCTGGCCATCCTGCACGGCAACCTGGCGCCCGAGGGCAGCGTGGTGAAGACCGCCGGCGTGCCGGACGACTGCCTGACCTTCCGCGGCCCGGCGAAGGTCTACGAGTCGCAGGACGACGCGGTGACCGCGATCCTCGCCAAGCAGGTGGTCGCCGGGGACGTCGTGGTGATCCGGTACGAGGGGCCCAAGGGCGGTCCCGGCATGCAGGAAATGCTCTACCCCACCTCGTTCCTCAAGGGACGCGGGCTGGGCCGCTCCTGCGCGCTGCTCACCGACGGCCGTTTCTCCGGTGGCACCTCCGGGCTCTCCATCGGGCACGTCTCCCCCGAGGCGGCCTCCGGCGGGATGATCGCCCTGGTCCGCGACGGCGACGAGATCGTCATCGACATCCCGGGCCGGTCGATCGAGCTGAACGTGCCCGCCGAGGAGTTGCAGGCGCGACGGGTGGCCGAGGAGAAGCGCGACAAGCCGTACACCCCGACCGACCGGCAGCGCCCGGTGTCGGCGGCGTTGCGCGCGTACGCCTCGATGGCCACCTCGGCCAGCGACGGCGCCTACCGCCGCGTCCCGGAGTAGAGGCAGTCCGGTTCGGCGGGCCGACCGCCGAGCCGGCGGTCGCAGGCGGGCCCGCCCCGTCGACTCCGTCGAGATCTTGGACAGTTTCCGTTCGCGCAGAACGGAAACTGTCCAAGATCTGGAGACGTGATGCCGGAAAGGCCGGACGGCCGTCGTGGGGCTTCGAGGTACCTGGATCACCGGGTCAGGACGGCGCCCACGGTCCGCTGACGAACTGCCCGTTCCCGACGAACGGGCTGACGTTCGGCAGGCACCCGCCCAGGTCCATCGTCTGGGTCATCATGACCGGGCCCGGCTTGCCGCGACCGCCACACTTCATGTGGGCGAAGCCGAGGAAGTGCCCGAACTCGTGGTTGATCACGCCGGCGTGGTACTCGTCGATGCTGACCGGGTAGCCCGGTGAGCAGTGGAGCCAACGCCGCAGATTGATCATGATGGTCTTGCCGTACTTGCAGGAGTAGACCCCCTCGGTGTCGACGCCGCTCGCACCGCAGAGTCTGTCCACCGTCCTGGGTGTCGCGAGCCGGACGTCGACGTCGACCTTCGAGGTGCTGACCCGCTGGAAGGACCACGAGGCGCGGGTCAGGTCCACCGCGGCGTTGGTGACCGGGTGCTGCGCCGAGGTGGCCCATCCGTTCGGTGCCGCCAACACCTGCTCGATGCTCGCGGCGAACCGGTCCGGCTTCCAGGCGGGGATGTCACCCCAGGCGATGCCCTTCTCCACCGAGACGCTGTAGCGCACCCGCGTCTTGCCGGCGCCGATCACGCGACCGGTGCCGGTGGCCGTGGTGAAGGTGCCGGCGGCCCTGGTGGGGATCTGCGCGTCGGCCGGGATCTCCGGCGTCGGGCTGGAGGTCGGCGTATCGCCGGGGCTCCGCTCTGAGCTTTGGGCAGTCGAGCCGGACGGTGGGTTTTCGGCCTGCCCGGAAGCCGGTGTGGACAGGCCACAGGCGGCGGTCGCCAGCACCACCGCCAACGAGATCGGCGCGAGCAGCCGTCCGTTGATCCGCACGTCGAAACCTCCAGGAGCGAGCACTGGTGAGTGAGAAGCACCGGAAGGCTATGTGACTGCCTGTAAGGAAAATGTCAAGGCAATCGGAGGCTGGACGCGACCAAAGAGCTATATTCCGGGCACATCGCACCAAGGCAAGGCACCCTGGGTAATCATCGGAGCCGGTTTGAGCGAGGTCAGGCGGCCGCTACGACGTGGTCGATCACCAGGTGGGCCGCGCCCGTGATGCCGATGTCCTGGCTGGTGGCGACCCGCTCGATGAGCAGGGTCTGGGTGGCCAACGGCAGGCACCGCTCGTAGAGGGTGGCCCGCATACTGGCCAGCAGTGGTTCGCAGTCGGCGAGTCGGCCGCCGATGGCGACCACCTGCGGGTTGAAGAAGTTGACCACGACGGCCAGGATCTCGCCGATGGCCCGGCCGGCCTGCCGGGCGAGCGCGGTGGCGTGCCGGTCGCCGTCGTCGATCAGGCGGATCACGCCGGTCAGGTCGGAGACCGGCACGCCCTGGTCGCGTAGCGCGGTGACCAGGGCCGCGCCGCTGGCCACCGCCTCCAGGCAACCCGCGTTGCCGCAACTGCACAGCGGCGCGGGATCAGCCACCACCCGGCAGTGGCTGATGTCGCCGGCAGACCCCTGCGCGCCCCTGTGCAAACGTCCACTGGAGATGACACCGGAGCCGATCCCGGTGCCGGCCTTGATGTAGACGGCATGGTCCAGTTCGGAATGTGCGGTGCGGTGCGCGCCGAGCGCCATCAGGTTGGCGTCGTTGTCCACGATGATCGGCACGTCGACCCGGCCGGCGCAGAACGCGGCGACGTCGAAGCCGTTCCAGCCGGGCATCCGGGACGGGCTGACGATCCGCCCGGTGGCGTGCTGCACCGGGCCGGGAATGCCGATGCCGATACCCCGCAGCACGCCTGCGGCGTTGTCCGCCGTCGTCGAAGCGGTAGGTGACGAGACGAGGCCGGAGGCCGTCGATGCGCTGGGCGCGGCCAATGCCGCGACCTCGGCCAGCAGCGCGCCGAGCACCTGCTCCGGGCCGTCCTCGATGCGGACCGGCAGGGTGCGGCCCTGGACCACCCGCCCGGAGAGGTCCAGGGTGCCGACGCGCGCGTGATGCGCGCCGAGGTCGATGGCGCCGACCACGGCCCCGCCGGTGGGCACCGCGAGCTGGCGCGGTCGTCGTCCACCTCGGGACCGTCCGGCGCCGGTCTCCTCCAGCAACCCCTGGTTGATCAACGTCTCGACCCGCTGGGAAACCGTCGACGGAGACAGCCCGGAGAGTCGGGACAGGTCGGCACGACTGACGGCCGCTCCGGTGGCCACCCAGCGCAGAAGCTCCCGAGGGCCGCCCCGGAGGGCTTCGCGTGGCGCGTCGTCAATCGTCACGTCAGCTTCTTAGCACCCGGAGTTTGTTCAAGCAACTGGTTGACTTAGTTTCCTGGCTACCTTTAGATGGCGCTGTTGGTTCGATATGAAGCCGACTTGATTCGGTGATCGAAGAAAGTGGGGCCGTCTGGTGGCACCGGGGACGACGGGTGCGGACCGACCGATGGTGTCGGTACGCGGCCTGCACAAGTGGTTCGGCCCGCTGCACGTGCTCAAGGACATCGACCTCACGGTGGCCGCCGGCGAGGTGGTCGTCGTGGTGGGGCCGTCCGGCTCCGGCAAGTCGACCCTGTGCCGTTGCCTCAACCGTCTGGAAACAGCCGGGCAGGGCAGCATCGAGATCGACGGCGAGCCGCTGCCGGCCGAGGGCCGCGCGCTGGCCCGGCTGCGTGCCGACGTCGGCATGGTCTTCCAGTCCTTCAACCTCTTCGGCCACAAGACGGTGCTGGACAACATCACCCTCGGCCCCACCCGGGTCCGCAGGATCGCCCGGCCCGAAGCACGTCAGCAGGCGATGACCCTGCTCGACCGCGTCGGTATCGCCGACAAGGCGAACCACCACCCGGCCCAACTCTCCGGCGGGCAACAGCAGCGAGCGGCGATCGCCCGCGCGCTGGCGATGCAACCGAAGGTGCTGCTCTTCGACGAGCCGACCTCGGCCCTCGACCCGGAGATGGTCAACGAGGTGCTCGACGTGATGGTCTCCCTCGCCGCCGAGGGAATGACCATGATCGTGGTCACCCACGAGATGGGCTTCGCCCGCCGCGCCGCCGACCGGGTCGTCTTCATGGACGACGGCCGCATCGTCGAATCCGGCGCCCCCGACGACTTCTTCGCAGCTCCGCGCACCGAGCGGGCCCGCGACTTCCTGTCCAAGATCCTCCAGCACTAGCCCCCAAACGGGAGGGTGTCATGTCAATCCTCAAGATGAGCTTCACCGGGCGGCGTTCGCTCGCCCTCACCGCCACCGCGGTCGCGGTGGCCCTCGCCGCGACCGGCTGCGGCGGTGACAGCGGCAGCAGCGCACCGACGCTGCCCGGCAACCCCGGCCTGGGCGGCGACGGCGTGGTCGCCCAGTCGGTGTACGACGCCGCCCCGGTCGCCACCGACGCGGACATCCCGGCCGGCTCGACCATGGACGCGATCCGCAAGCGCGGCTACCTGAACATCGGCGGTTCCCTGGACGCGCCGCTGCTCGCCCAGCAGAACCCGGTCAGCGGCACCATCGAGGGCTTCGACGCCGACATGGCGAAGCTGCTGGCGAAGTACATCATCGGCAAGCCCGAGGTGAAGACGACGACCATCGGCACCCAGACCCGCGAGGCCATGCTCCAGGCCAAGTCGGTGGACGCGGTCTTCCAGACGTACACGATCACCCCGCAGCGGGCCACCCAGGTCGCCTTCGCCGGGCCGTACCTCACGTCGGGTCTCGCCGTCGGGGTCCGCAAGGACGACACCTCGATCAAGAGCGTCAAGGACCTCGCCGGCAAGACCGTCATCGTCGGGGCGAACACCCCCGCCGTCACCGCGCTGCCCTCCGCCGCACCCGGCTCGAAGCAGATCGCCTTCGGCACCGACCCGCAGGCGCTACAGGCCCTGCTGCAGAAGCGCGGTGACGCGTACGTGCAGGACTTCACGCTGCTCGCCTCGGGCGCCAAGGCCAACCCGGGGATGAAGGTGGTGGGCGAGCCGTTCACCACCGAGGCGTACGGCATCGGCCTCAACCGGGAGGACACCCAGTTCAAGGAGTTCGTCAACAACTGGCTGAAGAAGATCCAGGCCGACGGCACGTGGGCGAAGGTCTGGGAAGGCACCCTCGGCTCGGTGGTCGAGGGTGGCGCGCCCACCCCGCCGGCCCTCGGTTCCGCCGACGGCTCCTGAGCAACCTCTCGTACCGATGGAAGCCCTCACCGCCCACCTGAGCCAGCTGGGCCACGGCCTGGTCACGACGGTCGAACTGACCGTCGTGACCACCGTCGGCGCGATGCTGCTCGGCATCGTCGTGGCCACCCTGCGGATCGCCCCCGTCCCGCTGCTGCGCGCCATCGGCACCGCGTACGTCGAGGTGTTCCAGAACCTGCCGCTGCTGGCGCTGCTGGTGCTCTTCGTCTTCGCGCTGCCGACCATCGGCATCACGTTCCCGCTGTTCACCTCCGCCGCGATCGTCATCGCGGTCTACGAGGGGGCGTACCTGGCCGAGGCGATCCGCGCCGGAATCAACACGGTCGGGGTCGGCCAGGCCGAGGCGGCCCGTGCCATCGGGCTCACCTTCGGCCAGTCCCTGCGGCACGTGATCCTGCCGCAGGGACTCCGGGCGGTGATCCAGCCGATCGGCAACATCTGCATCGCGCTGCTGATGAACACCTCACTGGCCGCCGCCGTCGGCGTGGTCGAGCTGACCCAGGCGGCCAACAACGTGAACCTGGTCGAGGCCCAACCGATCGCCGTCTTCACCGGTGCCGGCCTCGCCTACATGCTGCTGGCGCTGATCATCGGTCAGGTCACCGGCCTGCTCGAACGAAGGCTGGCGATCGTCCGATGAACAAGACGCAACAGATCCTCTTCGACGAACCCGGCCCCCGCGCCCAGCGACGGATCCGGATCGCCACCGTGGTGGGCGCCATTCTCCTGGCCGGCGCCCTGGTCGCGGCCGTCTACCAGTTCGCCAGCCACGGTGAACTGGCCGCCTCCCGGTGGGAACCCTTCACCACCTGGCCCATCTGGCGGTACCTGCTCAACGGCCTGTGGGCCACGCTGCGCGCCGCCGCCGCGACCGCCGTGCTCAGCGCCGCGCTCGGACTGCTCCTGGCGCTCGGGCGACTGTCGACGCATCGACCGCTGCGGTGGCTGGCCGGCGCGTACGTGGAGATCTTCCGGACCGTCCCCACCCTGCTGCTGATCTACGTGACGCTGTTCGCCCTGCCGCAGTACGGGCTGAACTTCCCGCTGTTCTGGAAGCTCGTGGTGCCGTTGGTGGTCTCCAACTCGGCGGCGTTCGCGGAGATCTTCCGGTCCGGCATCCTGGCGTTGGACCGTGGGCAGACCGAGGCCGGCCTCGCGGTCGGGCTGCGTCGCAGCCAGGTGATGGCGCTGGTGGTCCTGCCACAGGCGCTGCTCCAACTCGCCCCGTCCCTGGTCAGCCAACTGGTCGGGCTGCTCAAGGACACCTCGCTCGGCTTCGTGGTCAGCTACACCGAGCTGCTCTACAGCGGGCAGGTGCTCTCCTCGTACACCCACCTGCTGATCCAGACGTTCCTGGTGGTGGCGCTGATCTACCTGGTGGTCAACGCCTCGCTGTCGAAGTTCGCCCGCGTACTCCAGGCCCGCAACGGCCGTTTCGGCGGCCGGCGCGGACGGCGGACCGCCGAACTACCCCCGCCAATCCTCGAAGGGAACACTCCCCGGTGACCGTTTTCCGCTACGCCGAACTGGCCCGGGTCGTGCGCAACGGCTTCGTCGAGAGCCGGCACTACGGCAGCGTCGTGGTGCTCGCCCCGGACGGGACTGTCGCCCTCGCCGCCGGCGTACCCGACGAGCCCGTGCTTCCCCGCTCCACCCTCAAGCCGGTGCAGGCACTGGCCTGCCGGATCGCGGCGGGCGACAAACTGGCCGGCCCGGCGCTGGCCCTCGCCGCCGGCAGCCACACCGGCGACGACCGGCACGTCGAGGTGGTGCGGGCGATGCTGGCCGGGGCCGGCCTGACCGAGGACGCGCTCGGCTGCCCGGAGGACTGGCCGGAGGACGAACCGACCCGGGAACGACTGATCCGCGCCAGCGGACAGCGCGAACGGATCCGGATGAACTGCTCCGGCAAACACGCCGCGATGCTTGTCGCCTGTGTGGCCCGGTCCTGGAGCACAGCCGACTACCTCGACCCGAACCACCCGCTCCAACGGGAAACCGCCGCGACCGTCGCCCGACTGGCCGACGCACCGATCGCCCACCACGCGGTCGACGGCTGCGGCGCACCGCTGTTCGGCCTGCCGCTCACCGGCCTGGCCCGCACGTTCCAGGCGCTGGTCACCGCACCCGCCGGCAGCGACGAGGCGCTGGTCGCGCAGGCCATGCGTCAACATCCGGAGTACGTCGGCGGCTGGCACGGGCACCCGAACACCGACCTGATGCGGGCACTGCCCGGCGTCCTCGCCAAGGGCGGAGCCGAGGGCGTGCTCGCAGTAGCCGCACCGGACGGTCACGCGGTGGCGGTGAAGGCGATCGACGGTTCGCCCCGAGCCACCACCGCCATCGCCCTCGCCGCCCTCGACGCCGTGGGCGTACCGGTGGGCGGGGCCGACGCGCTGCGCCAGGTGCCAGTGCTCGGCGGCGGCGTACCGGTCGGCGCCCTCACGGCCGTCATCGACTGAACCACGGCACCGTCTCGGACCGAAGCGCCACCGCCTCGCACGGAAAAGGAAGAACCATGAACACATTCGAGATCTGCATCGACAGCGTCGAGGGAGCGGTCGCCGCCGAGGAGGCCGGCGCCGACCGGGTGGAGCTGTGCTCCGCGCTCTTCGACGGCGGGCTGACCCCCAGCCTGGGCACCATCGAGACGGCCCTGCGCGCGGTCAGCCGGATCCGGGTACACGTGATCGTCCGTCCCCGAGCCGGCGACTTCATCTACTCGCCGTTCGAGATCGAGGCGATGGAGCGCGACGTCCGGGCCGCGGTGGCGGCCGGCGCGCACGGCATCGTGATCGGCGCGCTGACCGCCGAGGGTGACGTCGACGTGCCGACCACCCGCCGGTTGATCGCCGCCGCGGGCGACGCCAGCACCACCTTCCACCGGGCGTTCGACATGACCCGCGACCCGCACGCGGCGCTGGAACAGCTGATCGAGCTGGGCGTGCACCGGGTGCTCACCTCGGGTCAGGAGGTCAGCGTGCTGGAAGGTGCTCCGCTCATCGCCGACCTGGTGCGTCGGGCCGCCGGTCGGATCGTCATCATGCCGGGCGGTGGGATCACCCCGCGCAACATCGCCCGGATCGTCGAGGCGACCGGCGCCGACGAGTACCACTTCGCGGCCCTGGTCAGCTCGGACAGCCCGGCCGTGCACCGCAACCTGGCGCCGCTGATGGGCGGCAGCCTGAACCGGCCCGAGTACGAGCGCTCCGGCACCTCGGGCGCGCTGGTCGGCCAGGTGCTCGCCGCCGCACGCGCCTGACCGTCCGCCGCTGTCGACGAGCGGTGGTCCCGGGGGACGTTTCCCGTTCCTCCGTGACCACCGCTCGCGCCGCGATGGGGCCGGTCGATCGGGCTACTCCGGTCACCCGGTGGCGAGGTTGATGGCGACGCCGATCGGGATGGACGCCGCCAGCCCGGCGACCAGCCACCATAGCTGTTCCCGCCTGGCCTTTCGCTGTGCCGACTGAAGCCCGCCCTGGATCTGGGTCAGCGTGTTCGCCACCATCGTCAGGTCCTTGGCACGGCCGGCGTCGTCGCCGCTGAAGGAACGCCGCATCACGGAGCGGCGAAGCCGGCTCGTCGTCGACAACGTCAGCTGATGCCGACGAACCCGACGCGATGCGAATACCGTGGACCCCGGGTCCCCGAAGTCGGTGCCGGCCCTGTCCGGATACTCCCCGGGCTCCGGGCCGCGGTAGTAGCCGCTCGGGAACAGGCGCGTCCGGATGTCCCCCCACCACCAGAGGCCACCGCCGGCGGCGAGCAGAACGAGGTTCGCGACGATCGCGCCGATCGCCCACCCGTCGGGGACGAAGAAGCCGACGGCGCCGACGGGGACAGCCGCCAGGATGAGTGCCTTCGCTGCCGCCCTACCGCTGATCCCCCACATACCCGCCATTGAACCGGCCGCGCCCGGCCGACGGGATCCCTGCTATCCGGAAGGCGACAGCAAGGTCCTCTCGGGACAGTCCATCGTCAAACCGGAGAGTGCGCCAGGCGCAGGGCGGGCAGCCGCCCCTGCCCCCCTGGCTCAGTAGGCCAACAGGGCAATGAGCAGCGAGGACACCGCGGCAACCAGGAGCACTCCGCCGGTGCCGAGCCCGACCACCGCGCTTACCGCCACGGCGCGGGCCCGGGCCACCGGTACCGCCGCGAGCGCCACCACGGTGACGAGCACAGCGACCAGATGAATCAACGGGTAGTCGATCAGCGCCGCAACCGGGAAGAGGTGCACGCCCACGACGAGGGCGACCCAGGGGGCGGCCAACTCATTACGCCGCAGCAGAGCGAGCAGCCCGGCACCGATCGCAGCGACGCCGAACTCGATGCCGACGACGATGCCGAAGGTAGGGCTGGTGTCGGCGTCGAATGCCGTGCCGTCCGACCAGTGACGCCCGGCGAACACGGCCCCGGCGGCCGCCGTGAGCACTGAAAGAACCGACCCGGCGATGAGCACCGGCCGCCACCGCTTGGGGGGTGCCTCCTGCGCCCAACCGAACCAGCTGGTGGCGAAGAAACCGAAGACGAACGCCGTCGCCGCCGCGTCCCGGACATGTTCAGTGATCATGGCTCCCCGCGATACCGCTGGTTTGACGTCGGACTTCGCTGCTGTCGGCGCTGTCACCACCGGGCGACGACGCGGTAATACTGCCCTGAGAGGTGTGCTCGATGACAGCGGGTTGTGGTGTTCACGACGGGCACGGGCGGTCCCGACACCGCCGGGCAGCGCAGTCACCATCGTGCTCGCCGTGCCGCACACATCGCCGGCCACCGTCGAGCGGCAGGTCGCAAAGACCCGATGACGTACGCCCTGAGCGTCCGCGACGGACACCGTGGTTTCACCGGCTTCGAGCTCAGGCTGGGAAGCACCCGCAGTGCGGGAAATGGCGGTGAGTGCGTCGAGGTTGCTTCCTCGGCCGTCGCCGCGACACCCACCCATCTGCGGGGCTGCGCTTCACAACCGGGGTCCGCTACCGTGCGACAGTGACCATCGGCGATGTCAAGGTGACCATCCGGAGAGGTAGCCAGTCGCTCGACGAAGCCCAGATGAGCATCGAGAAGGCCAGTGCGAGACTTGCCGACGCGTCCGCGTTGGCAATCGCCACCCTGCGCGACAGCAAACGCGGGGAGGCGGCGGAGTCGCGCAAAGCACTCCGTGAAGCTGTGGACGAGGTCGCGCTGGTGCTTCGCCGCATCAAGGCCGCCAAGGATCATGCCGCCGCCTACCTCGCCGTGATCGGATGAGCGAAAGTCTCGGCGAGGTCGTCGCCCAGCTACGAAGCGTCATAAACACCCTCCACAGTGCGGCCGTCGTCGCCCAACGCGCTCAGGCGGAGGCGGAGGAAGCCCACGCGCACTACAGCCGCGCGGCGCGGGGCAGCAGACACCCCCAGCTCACAGGCGCTCTGACAGAAAGCAGAACTGCTGCTGAGAAAGCCGGCAGACTCGCCCGCCTGATCACTGAGGCGGCCGACCACGTTGGCGCCTACTCCAACGCGGTCGCTCCCGGGTCAGCCTCCACCGGGCAACAGCCCGACTCAGCCATGCCGTCCGGCGAGGGTCTGCTCGCCGAGGCTGTTGAGCGCGAATCCGCACGACGGAATGTCGCCTCGTTCCTGAGTACGATGACCAGGAAGGCTGAGGACATCCAGGACAACACTCAGAAATCCGTGGCTGCGGCCAGGGAGGCATTCGAGATTATTCGAGGCCCCCATGGTCCATCCGGGGTTCAGCAAGCCGGCACCACGTCGCCAGCGGTCGGATCTACCGTGGGGCAGCGCCTACTCAACGAAGCACCGGATGCGGCGGGACACCTCGTCGTGGTGGGGCTGGTGGCGGGCGTTGCCGTACACCGCTCTATTCAGTCGATCCGCAAGGGAATAGCGAGGTTACGAGATCGTGAGCGTACGGACCGAGTTCGGCGACCTGATCCGCGCGATGGCACGACGTGACTGGGGCGCTGTAGACCAACTCCTGGACGGGTTGGAAGCCTCGGGGTGGCACGGGGGAAACCAGGTGATCGGCGCGGCGTTCGCCATCACGGTCAACGACCGCTTCGCCACCACTCACTCCCCTACCGACGTCGCCCGCTTCGTCGCCGAGACGCGCGCGCAGTTCCCCGCTGCTGACTCGCTGCCCACTCTGGAGATGGAAGGGCTCGTCCGCGCGGCCCTCGGTGAGGTGGGGCTGATCGACAATCTCAGCCCTGAGACCGCTCTGCAGATGCAGATCGTGTTCCTCGCCAAGCTGCTCGAAGAGCGCGATCTCAGCGAGACGCAGCTTGAAGAGTTCGTCGCCGACGTGGAACGAACGGCAGCCGAATACCTGTAATCAGCGGGGCTGCGTGCCGCCCTCATCTCCTATAGTGTCCGTCCGACCACGCAAACGTGAACTCGTCGCGCGATCGGCAGACGGAGGGCGCATGGCCAGCATTGAGGAAGTCAAGGCGGCGCTCATGCAGGCGGCCGAGCAGGGCAACGCCACCATCAACCAGATCCGGGCCGCCGCCGACAACACCGAACAGATGTTGACCCGGCTCCGCGCCATCGCCGCCGGCACCGGCCACCCGACGATCACTGAAGCCATCGCCCGAGGCGAACAGAGCAAGCAGCGCCTGGCCGAAGCCATGACCCTCGTGCAGGGCAGCTCGGAAGCGGCACGCCGCTACATCAGCGTCCTCGGCTGAGGAACATCGCTGCCGTCAAAGCACCCAGCTCCACTACGGTCCGACTCCATGCGGGCCGTCAGTAGCGATCGCGGAAGCAGAGTGACCCGCAGTCAGCCACCAGACAGAATCGCTGACAACGGCCGAACTGCTGACGTCGACGTCTCCGACAGGCAGGCGAAATCGGCCAGGTGGGTCCCCCGACATCCAATTGGGCACCTCTTTCCGTTCGGACGTGCCGGCGGTCACGCCGCTTTCCGTCCCGGATCGGGAGTAACTTCTCGTACCAACGCCTTCACGAGGAGTCACTTGCATGTCTGAGGAGACCTGGCTCGCTGCCCGCCTGATCCCTACGTCGGGCATCAACGGAGCGGAGGAACAGGAGCGTCGAGCGACCTCTGCCCTCCTGGCGGTAATGAGCGCAGTCCGGGAGTTCGGGCGTGTCCTGACCCAGTCCCTCGGCGCACCGGCCGGATCGGTGGAAACTTTCATCGAAGTTCCATTCAAGCTCGGGAATCAGCAGTACTTTCCGGACGGTCTCATCCGCGTCACGCGAGGACAGCGGCAGTGGACCGCGCTGGTGGAGGTAAAGACCGGCAGCAACGCGCTGAAGACCGAGCAGTTGGAGGCATACCTGGACATTGCCCGTGAGCAGGGCTTCGACGCCCTCGTCACGATCTCCAACGAGATCGCCCCCGTCCCGGGTCAGCATCCGGCCACGATCGATCGCCGGAAGTTGCGCAAGGTCGCCCTGTACCACCTGCCCTGGACAGAGATCCTGACCCAAGCAGTGATCCAGAAGGAGTATCGCGGCGTCGCTGATCAGGATCAGGCGTGGATCCTGGGCGAGCTGATCAGGTATCTCGAGCATCCCCGCTCCGGTGCGCTGGAGTTCAGCGACATGGGCCCGGCCTGGGTGCAGGTGCGCGACGGAGTGTCAGCAGGAACGCTGCGGGCCACCGACAGCGGAGCGGCGGAGGTGGTCGGACGCTTCGATGCCCTGATCCGTTACGCCTGCCTGCGTCTCGGCCGGCAATTGGGTACTGATGTCACCCCTGCGCTGAGCCGCCGCGAACTTACCGATCCGGCCGCACGTAGCCAGGCGTTGGTCAACCAACTCTCCACTACCGGGACGCTGACCGGCAGCATCAGGATTCCTGGCGCGGTCGGCCCTCTCCAGGTCATGGCCGATCTGCGGGCCGGGCAGATCGTCTGCCATGTCGATGTGGACGCCCCTCGCACCGGTAGACCCACCACGAGGGTGAACTGGTTGATTCGCCAACTGAAGGACGCGCCGGACACGGTTCGCATCGAGGCGTTCGTCATGCATGCGCGAGGCGGTGGCGCGACCGATCTCCTGCGCCAGGTCCGCACCGAGCCAATGACGCTGATCATCGACCCTACCCGCGAGCTTCGGGCGTTCCGGGTTGCCCAGAGCACAACTGCGGGATCGAAGCGCGGCAGCGGGCGAGGGGCTTTCATCGATTCGGTATTGCAGGCGATCGACGATTTCTACGAGCAGATCATCCAGAACCTCAAGCCGTGGATGCCCGCGCCGCCGCGCCTGCGTACGCCCGAAGATGTGGCGCCCGTGCAGCCGGTCGCGGCCAGCCTCGTCTCCACCGCCATCTCGTCCCAGGACAGCCCGGAGTTCGATACGCCGGCGGCGCGGGACAGCAGCTCTGCGGTTGGCAGTCACTCGGAGCAGTGATCCGAACCCGGTGAACCCCATACCTCAGGCCTTCGGCGCGAAGCACGACCTGAGCCGAACGGCCGTAACGCTCAGTCGGCGGGTACGACCCTCGGCTGGCCTACCGCGGAAAGCGCGACCGCGCGGGCGTACCGGATGGCGGCGGGGGTGTCCGGGAAGAGCAGTTCCTCGCGACGTAGGTCGTCAGCGACTCCGAGGGTGGCGAGGACCTGGTCGTGGGCGGGGGTGATGCCGGAGAGCAGGACGATGATTCCGCGTCCGCGTAGCCGCCGGATCGCGTCGCCGAGGACGTGCGCACCGGTGGCGTCCATGGTGGTCACCCGGGACATCCGCAGGATGACGACACGGACGTCGGTGACCTCGGAGAGTTCGAGGAGGAAGGTGTGGGCGGCGGCGAAGAAGAGTGGTCCGTCCAGCCGGTACGCGACGATGTGTTCGGTGAGCAGCGCGTACTCCTCGGCGCTGTGCTCCCCTGGGTCGAGGGGCACCTGTTCCAGCCGGGCGCTGCGGGCCACCGCGCGCAGGGCGAGCACCACGGCGACGCCGACGCCGACCGCGACGGCGGTGACGAGGTCCCAGATCACGGTGACGGCGAAGGTGAGTACCAGCACTACCGCATCACCCCGGGTGGCCCGGGCCAGCGCCCACAGCGAGCCAGCCTCCACCATGCGGACGGTGGTGGCCAGCAGCACCCCGGCCAGGGCGGCGAGCGGGATCCGGCCGACCAACGGCGCGGCGGCCAGCACGATCGCCGCGAGGGCGACGGCGTGGGTGAGGGCCGCCAACTTCGACGCGGCCCCGGCGCGGACGTTGACAGCTGTCCGGGCGATGGCGGCGGTCGCCGGGATGCCGCCGAAGAGCGGGGCGGCGAGGTTGGCCAGCCCTTGACCGAACAACTCCCGGTCCGGGTCATGCCGCTGGCCGACGGTCATGCCATCGGCGACGGTGGCGGAGAGCAGGCTCTCCAGGGCGGCGAGCGCGGCGACGGCGAGAGCGCTGGGCAGCAGCACGCCCAGCGCGTCGAGGTCGAGGAAGCTGAGCGAGGGCGCGGGCAGGCCCTGCGGCAGCGCGCCGATCCGGGCCAGATCGACCGGGATGAGCTCGGCGAGGGCGGTGGCAGCCCCGACGCCGAGCAGGGAGAATGGCAGGCCGGGTCGCCACCGGGCACCCAGCAGCATCAGCGCCGCGACGGCGAGGGCCACCGCGAGCGCGGCCGGCCGCGGGTGTACGACGAAACGGGCGACCGCGTCGAAGGCGACGGCCCAGACCTTCTCCCCGTGCGCGTCGCTGACGCCGAGTGCGGCGGGTACCTGTTGCAGTGCGATGACCACGGCGATGCCGGCGGTGAAACCCTCCAACACCGGGGTGGGCAGGTAGCGGACGTACCGGCCCAGGCGGGCCAGGGCGAGCGCGATCAGCACGAGGCCGGCCATCGCCCCGACCATGAGCACGCCGGTGGCTCCGAACTGCTGCACCACCGGCACCAGCACCACTGTCATCGCCCCGGTCGGCCCGGAGACCTGGAGGTTGGAGCCGCCGAAGACAGCGGCCACCGCGCCGGCGATCACCGCGGTGATCAATCCGGCCTGGGCGCCCAGGCCGGAGGTGACGCCGAACGCCAGGGCCAGCGGCAGCGCCACCACTGCCACGGTGAGCCCGGCCAGCAGGTCGCGACGCGGTGAGCGGTGGACCGCTGCCCAGTCGGCCCGGCCGGGCAGCAGGCCGAGAAGCCGCTCTCGGGCCACCGGGATGGCGCCGCTCACCTGTCCGCGCCGGTGGCGCGCAGCTCACCGAGGAGTCCGTCCCGGTCGGTGAGGACCGCGCCGAGGATCCGACGCCCGGCGGCCAGCAGGTCCGCCACGTCCGGGGTGCTGAGCGCGTACATGACGAGGGGACCGTCGCGGTGTGAGGTGACCATCCCGGCGCGGCGCAGCACGGCGAGTTGCTGGGAGAGGTTGGAGGCCTCGACCTCGATGACGGCGAGCAGGTCGCGGACCGGCTTCGGGCCGTCCTGGAGCAGTTCGAGGACCCGGATGCGCACCGGGTGCCCGAGGGTGCGGAAGAGTTCCGCCTTCGCCTGGTACAGCGGGACCGACATGAACACCCTCCCCGATCGATACGAAGACTTTAGCACTTGAAGAAGTCTTCAATCGGTGGGTGCGACGGTGCGACCGTCCGCCCACGTCGTCGGCGGGGAGTCCCCCGTCAGATGTCGTTGACGCAGCGCAGCACCGGGCGGGTGGTCAGCGCCCGGTCGTCCAGCGGCGCGTCCGCCTGCACGGTGAAGGTGGTCGACTCGCCGGGCAACAGGGTGACCAGCGCCTTGTCCGCGGATGCCGCCGGATCGAGGCGGTCCGGGAAGAGCGTCAGGTCGCGCAGCACCGTGCGGGCCGTGACCCGGACCCGCTGACCGCCGTCGACCGGCTCGACCGTCGCGTCCCAGGCCGCCGCCGGCCAGTCCACGTCCCGGTCCTCGGCGAAGAACCACAGGGCGCGCTCAGCAGTGTCACCGGCCTCCGCGACCAGCAACTCGCGACGACCTTCGTCCGGCCGCGTCAGGTCCGCCGGCAGCGCCAGCACCACCGAGGAGTACGCCGGGACGTCGAGGTCCACCGAGGTCTTCGCCCTCGGCTCCCCGGTGAGCGTGAACCGGGTGACAGCAGCGGGCGCGGCCCATGCCTCTGCGGTTTCGTTGACCGCGACCAGCGCCAGGCCGCCGTCGCGGGGCTGCACGGTGAGGAGCCGGTCGGCGTACGCGTGGCGCAGCGCGTACCACAGGGGTTTGCGGCGGCCGTCGCCGTCGACTGCCGACCAGGAGGTCACCGGCCAGCAGTCGTTGAGTTGCCACACGATGGTGCCGGCGCAGACGCCCCGGTGGGAGCGGAAGTGTTCCACCCCGAGCTGGATGGCGCGGGCCTGGTTGAGCTGGGTGAGGTAGTGCCAGTCGTCGAAGTCCGCGGGCGACGGCAGGTGCGCGTCCAGGCCGCGTTGCAGCTTCGCGTCCCCGTCGGCCGCCTTCTGGTGGTGTGCCATGCCCGGTGAGTCGTGGGCCAGCGGTTCGTCCGAGATGGACCGGCGCAGCGTGGCGTACGCCGGTGGGGCCTGGTAGCCGAACTCGGCGACGAAGCGCGGCACCCACTCCCGGTATTTGGTGTAGTCGTCGGTGTTCCACACGTCCCAGATGTGGGTGGTGCCGTGCGCCGGGTCGTTGGGGTGGATCGTCTCGCTGCCCGACCAGGGGCTGCCCGGCCAGTACGGGCGGGTCGGGTCCAGTTCGCCGACGATCCGGGGCAGCACGTCGAGGTAGTAGCCACGTCCCCAGGTGCGCCCGGCGAGGGCCGGCTGCCAGTCCCAGTCGTGCCAGCCCCAGATGTTCTCGTTGTTGCCGGTCCAGAGCACCAGCGACGGGTACGGAGCGAGCCGGGTCACCTGCTCGGCGGCCTCGGCGGCGACCTCGGTGCCGAACGGTTCCTCCTCCGGGTACGCGGCGCACGCGAAGAGGAAGTCCTGCTGGACGAGGAGTCCGCGCTCGTCGGCGAGGTCGTAGAAGTCCGCCGACTCGTACCGGCCACCGCCCCAGACCCGCAGCAGGTTGACGTTCGCGGCGACGGCCTGGTCGAACCGCTCGGCCAGCCGGTCCCGGGTGACCCGGGTGGGGAACGCGTCGTCCGGGATCCAGTTGACGCCGCGGACGAAGACAGGGGTGTCGTTGACAACCAACGAGAACGGGGTGCCGTGCTCGTCGGGTGTGGTGTCCAGGCGGACCGAGCGGAAGCCGATCCGGTGCGACCAGCTGTCCAGGATGTCGCCGTCCGGTGCGTGCAGGGTCACGTCGATCGGGTGACGCGCCTGGTCGCCGTACCCCCGGGGCCACCACAGCGCGGGTTCGCGGACGGTGAGGGTCAGCACGGCGGTGCGCTGCCCGGCCGGGACGACCACCTCGGCGCGGGTGCCGGCCACGGCGGCGCGGACGGTCAGCGGGACGTCCACCACCCGCTCGACCTCGACGTGCAGCTCGACCCGGCCGTCGCGACCGTCCATGGTGACGAGTGGACGGACGGTGTCCAGCCGGGCGGTCGACCAGGCGTGCAGGCTGATCTCCTGCCAGATGCCGGCGGTGACCACTGTCGGCCCCCAGTCCCAGCCGAAGTTGCAGGCCATCTTGCGGATGAAGTGGAACGGTTCGGGGTAGGCGTTCGGCCGGTCGCCGAGCCGCGCCTGCTGCGCCTCGGCGTAGCGGTACGCGGAGTCGAAGGTGACGACCAGGTCGTTGTCACCGTCGCGCAGCAGCGGTCGGACGTCGAACCGGTAGCCGCGGTGCATGTTCGCGGTGCGGCCGACCTCGACACCGTTGAGGGTGAGGGTGGCGACGGTGTCCAGGCCGGCGCAGACCAGGTCGACGCGGTCGTCGTCGCCTGCCCGGTGGACGACTGTGGACTGGTAGACCCAGTCGGCGCGCCCGATCCAGGCCACCGCCCGTTCGTTGTCGTCGAGGTAGGGGTCTGCGATCAGCCCGGCGTCGAGCAGGTCGGTGTGCACGCAACCAGGCACGGTCGCCGGCACTGACCGGCCGGCGACCTCCTCGGGCACCTGCGCTCCGGGGGCCGCTCGCAGGGTCCAACCGTCGTAGAGTGCCTGTCGGCGCAAGACCTCACCGCACCTTCCCGCATCGAAGGACGTTTACTGAACCGGATAAGCTAGGCAACCGTACGTTTCGGCCTCCGCACTGTCAACGGCCGGTTGACGCCCGCGGCAGCACGTCCGCAGCAACACGTTTGCAGCAGCAAAGGAGCACGCCGGTGAAGCGGCCGACCATTGCCGACGTCGCCCAGCGCGCGGGGGTGTCCAAGGGTGCCGTGTCGTACGCGTTGAACGGGCAGCCCGGTGTCTCCGAGGCCACCCGGCAGCGCATCCTGGCCATCGCCACGGAGATCGGGTTCAGCCGGAGCAGCGCGGCCCGCGCCCTCTCCGCCGCCACCGCCGGAGCGATCGGCCTGGCCCTGTGCCGACCGGCCCGGACACTCGGCGTCGAGCCGTTCTTCATGGCGCTGATCAGCGGCGTGGAAGCCGAACTCTCCGCCCGCTCGTACGCGCTGACCCTGCAGGTGGTGGCCGACCACGACGCCGAGATCGCGGTCTACCGGCGCTGGTGGGGCGAACGACGGGTCGACGGGGTGCTCGTCTGCGACCTGCGCACCGACGACCATCGCATCCCCGCACTGGAACAGCTGCAACTGCCGGCGGTGGTGATCGGCGGCCCCGGCGGCACCGGTGAGCTGGCGAGTGTCTGGTCCGACGACGCCGCCGCGCTGACCGAGACGGTGGAGTACCTGGTCGCGCTCGGGCACCGGCGGATCGCCCGGGTCGCCGGCCTGCCCGACCTGCGGCACACCGAGATCCGCACCGACGCCTTCACGGCGGTCCGCCAACGACTCGACCTGGTCGACGCGGTCACCGTGTGGTCCGACTACACCGGCGAGGAGGGCGGCCGGGCCACCCGCCGCCTGCTCAGCTCGGCCCAACGGCCCACCGCGGTCATCTACGACAACGACGTGATGGCCATCGCCGGGCTCTCCGTCGCGCAGGAGATGGGCCTGACCGTGCCCGGCGATCTGTCCATCGTGGCCTGGGACGACTCACCGCTGTGCCGCCTGGTGCACCCGCCCCTGACGGCGCTGGGTCGGGACATCCCCGCGTACGGCGCGCACGCCGCCCGGCAACTGCTCGCCGTCGTCGCCGGGCAGCCGGCCGGCCGCGTGCAGGATGAGACGCCCCACCTCACCCCGCGCGGCAGCACCGCACCACCGCGGAGCAGGTGAACCGGTTAACCTACGCGTTTCAGCGGGACGCTGAGGGAAACTCCTCGAAGTACGCCTCGACCCGCTCGGCCGTCGCCGGACGGGCCAACGCGAACCCCTGCCCGTACCGGCAACCACCCCGGCGTGCCCCCTCGACCTGGGTCGACGACTCCAGTTCCTCGGCGACGACCTCGACGCCCAGCCTCTCGCCCACGTTGACCACCACATCGATCAGCGGTGGCTGCCCGTCCGACCGTGCGCCCACCAGCTCCGGGCCCACCTTGAGCAGGTCGATCGGCAGGCGGCGAAGCTGAGCCAGGGAGGCGTGCTCAGCCCGGAAATCGTCCAACGCGGTGCGCACGCCCAGCGACCGGAGCCCGGCCATCCGAGCCACCACGGTCGGCAGGTCACCGGCCACCCTCGGCTCGCTCACCTCCACCACCAGCCGCTCCGGCGGCACCCCGTACGCGGCCAGCACGGCCGCGAGGCGCTGGACGAAGTCGGGAGTGGTCAGCTCCCGGGTCGTGACGTTGACCGCCATCCACAGCTCCCGGGCACCCACCGACCAGTCGGACAACTGCCGGCAGGCCCGGTCCAGCACCCACCACTCCAACTCACCGACCAGGTCCAGATCCTCGGCGACCGGCAGCAACTCGCCCGGAAGCACAGTGCCGAGCACCGGGCTGCGCCACCGCAGCAGCGCCTCCGCACCCACCGGCTGCAAGTCGGCCAGGTCGACCACCGGCTGGTAGACGAGATCCAGTTCGCCGCGCGCCACCGCACCGGGCAGCTCGCGCTCCAGGTCGAGCCGGCGCACCAGCTGTTCCTCCAGGAACGCGTCGTACCACTCCACCCGGTCCCGGCCCAGCTGCACGGCCCGCCGCCGGGCCAGCTCGGCCTGCCGGAGCACGTCCGCCGGCCCGGCACCGCTCACCTCGGCCAGGCCGATGCTCGTCTGCACGCGCAGCATCGCGCCAGCCAGCCGGTAGGGCGGACTGAGCGCGCTCAACAGTCGGGTGCCCAGCGCGTACGCCAGCACCGGGCCGGCGGCGGTGACCACCGCGAACCCGGTACCCGCGCACCCGGCGACCAGATCGTCGGGGGCGATGACCGCGCGAGCCCGGTGCACCGCCTCGGCCAGCACGTCCTCCCGGGCCGCCGGGCCGGCCCCTTCGGCGCCGTGCAGGTCGACCAGGAGCAGCGCGCCGGCCGGCACCGGAACGTCGCCGATCGCGGCCAGGGCGTCCAGCAGGGCAGCCCGGTCGCCGGGCGTGCCGCCCGCCGCCGCGACGGGCCGGCGGTCGAGCCCCGGCCACGCGGGATTGTGATCAGGCGACCAGGTCGAGCCGGCGCCGGTCGCGGGGCCCGCGCCGTCCGGGGAGTCGGGGCCACGCTCGGGCGGCTCCGGCGTGCCCGACCAGCCTGCCGGGCCCGCACGGCGGTGCCGCAGCGACCGACCGGGCGGCCGGCGATGGGCGGCCCGCCGAACGGACGTGGGCGTTTCACCCGCGCGCAACAGCTCGCGCAGCACCAGGGGCGGCACCGCCGCCAGGGCCAACAGCACGCTCGTCCGGTCCGGTGCGCGGCCGGCGCCCAGGTGCAGACCCGACGCCAGCAGCAGCACCGCCGCGGGGAGCACCGCCCGAGGCCAGGCCGCCGCGACCGGCTCGGCTGGCTCCGCGTGGTGCGCCGCAGCCGCGGCGCCGACCGCGACGAGCAGCATTCCGAACACCAACGGGGGTACGGCCAGCAGGGCCAGCCGCCCGGCCGGTGCGGACGGCAACGCGGCCAGCAGCACCAGCCCGCCGAGGGTGAGCAGGACGCCACCCCGGCAGACCGCCGCACCCGAGCGCCGCCGCGGCCCCGCGAACGCGTTCAGCGCGGCCATGCCCAACCCGCCGAGGGTCAGCGCGCAACCCAGCCGAACCGCAGCCGGCAGGCCGTCCTCGGGCAGCAGCAGCCAGCCGGCGAGGGCCAGACCGACGGCCGGGCCGGTCGAGTCGACCAGCCCGCGCAACCAGACGGAGGTCGCCGGCCACGAGCGGCCGGGGAGTCGGTACAGACCGCTCGCCGCGAGGGCCGCCACGATCAGCGACCCGATCAGCACGGCGCGGGTCTGCCCGATGTCTGCCAGGGGCAGCACGACGGCGGTGAGACCGGCCGCCACCACCGCCGCGTCGAGCAGCACGCCCGCCGCACGCGGTGTCGGGTCGGTGCCGCGCCGGGTGGCCAGCCGGGAGAGTCGCAGCCCGGCGAGCGTGGCGCCGGCACCGGCGGCCAGCGCGATCACCACCGAGGCCGGGACTAGGTCGGCGGCACCGGCGAGGAGGAGCAGCGCCACCGCCGCGCACGTGGCGGCCTCCGGTGCCGCACGGCGGGGAATCAGGACGCGGAGCGGGTACGCGAGGAGCACGGCGGGCGCCTTCGTGAGGGGGCACGGGGGCGGTGCGGCGGTGCGGGACATCGGACGTTGCGAATCCGCTGTCCACGATTGACAACGATGGACGGCCAAACTGGTTACTTGCCGGTTACTCAGGGAAAACAACGACCCGTGTCACTGTACGGTGTGCCCCAGGCTGCTGGCACCGCCCGCCGCGAGTCGAAACGACCGGAAGTGGGATCATCGGAGGGTGAGTAAGCCCGACACGGTCCGCTTCCGGTACAACCAAGCCATCCTGGTGGCCGCGATCATCGCCTTCGTCGGCGCCCTGCCGCTGGCCAACGCCCGGGCCTACCTGCTGCCGGTGCTGCTCGTCCCGCTCGCCGTCGCGGTGTGGGCCTGGCGGGCCGGCACCGACGCCGACGCGCGAGGGCTGCGCCTTCGGGCGTTGGTTGGGCAACGACGGATCGACTGGGACCAGGTCCTGGAGCTGAGCACCGACCAGCGTGGGCGCGCGGTCGCCCGGCTCGACGACGGCCAGCAGGTCACCCTGCCGGCCGTCCGTGGGGCAGATCTGCCTCAGCTGGTCGCGGCAACCGGCCAGCCACTGCCTGACGCTGGGCTGGACGCGCCCGGTCAGTAGCCGTCGACCACCCTGTTGATCAGCGGTTGCCCGGCGGCGAACCGGCGTACCTGGTCGCCCACCAGTCGGTAGGCCCGCGGCAGCAAACCCCGCACCGACCCGGCCACGTGCGGGGTGAGCAGCACGTTCGGCATGGTCCAGAGCGGGGAGTCGGCGGGCAGCGGCTCCGGATCGGTGACGTCCAGCGCCGCCGAGATCCGACCGGTGCCCAGCTCGGCGACGAGCGCCTCGGTCTGCGCCACCGGCCCCCGGGCGGCGTTGACCAACAGGGCCCCGTCCGCCATCGCGGCCAGGAACGCCTTGTCGATCAGCCCACGGGTCTGGTCGGTGAGCGGCACCAGCACCACCACCACGTCCGCCTCGGGCAGCAGCCGGGGCAGCTCCTCGACGGCGTGCACCCCCTGCTCCGGCCGGGCCGTCCTGGCGACCAGGGTGAAGCTCACGTCGAAGGGGGCGAGCCGGTCGCGCACCGCGGTGCCGATCGAGCCGGCGCCGATGATGAGCACCCGCTTGCCGGTCAGCTCGTCGGTCGGGGCGTTCTCCGCGTTCGCCCAGCGCCGCTCGGCCTGGGCGCGGACGAACGCCGGGAACGCCCGGAGCTGGGCGAGGATCGCGGTGACGACCCACTCGGCGGTGGAGGGGTCGTGCACGCCCCGGGCGTCGCAGAGCGTGACAGCCGGCGGGGTCCGACCGGCCCAGGCGTCCGCCCCGGCCGAGAGCAACTGCACCACCGCCAGGTCGGGCAGCTCACGCAGCACCGCCGTCCCGTCCGAGCCACCCAGGAACGGCGGCACCCAGAAGCGGACATCCGCCGCCTCGGACGGCATCCGGTCGGTGTGCTCGAAGACCTCCACGGTCACGTCCGGGGGCAGCTCGCCCAGGAGGTTCAGGCCGGCCTGGTGCGGAATCCATACCTTCACGTCCGCCGACGATAGTCCCCGTCGGCGCGGAGGGTGCGGGCACGGCGGCGAACCGGCACCCCGGGCGATGGCGCACACGGCCGCGGCGGGCGAGACTCAGCACAGCGATGTTCCAACCAGTCCCCCGCGAGGTATAAGGAAGGGTCGGAGGGCCGGTCCGCCTCCGCCCGGCAGACAGGTGCACGATGATCGACGGCTCCCCCGCCTCCGCCCGGCGTTCGATTGCGCCCCCCTCGGTGCTCGGCGACCCGGCGCGGTTGCGCGCGCTCGCCGACACCGGGCTGGACGCCGCTCCGGACGAAGCGTTCGACCGGTTCGCCCGGCTGGTCAGCGATCTGTTGGACGTGCCGGTCGCGCTGGTCTCGCTGGTCTCCGCCGACCGGCAGTTCTTCCCGGGCGCGGTCGGTCTGCCGGAGCCCTGGTCGGAGCACCGACAGACCCCGCTGAGTCACTCGTTCTGTCAGCACGTGGTGGACATCGAGGTGCCGATGGTGCTGCCGGACGCCAGGCTCTACCCCCGCGTCCGGGACAACCTGGCCATCGACGACCTCGGCGTGGTCGCGTACGCCGGGATGCCGCTGACCGACCTCTCCGGCCGGGTGCTCGGCTCGCTCTGCGCCATCGACAGCAAGCCCCGCGACTGGACGGCTGCGCAGCTGCGGACCTTGGCCGACCTGGCCGCCGCCTGCTCGTCGGAGCTGCGACTGCGGATCGCCCTCGACGGCGCGCAGGAGGCGCGGCGGCGGGTCGTGCAGGCGCATGAGCGGTTGGAGCTGCTGGCCGGGGTGAGCGAGACGCTGGCCGACACCCTCGACGTGGGCACCGCGCTGCGCCGGCTCGCCGCCACCATGGTGCCGTTGCTGGCCGACTGGTGCCTGCTCACCCTGATCGGGCCGACCGGTCTGCCCCGCGAGGTGGTCTCGGTGCACCGGGACCCGGCCCGCGCGGTGGACGTCGACCGCTTCGCTGAGCTGCTACGCACCGGGCTGAGCCCTGATTCGATCATCCGAGCGGTGCTCCGGACCGGCCAGCCCCGGCTCGGCAGCGTGGCGTCCCTGGCCGACGTGGAGCGGGGCACCACCCATCCGGAGATGGCGACGATCGCGGCCCGGCTGGGCATCGCCTCCTACCTGAGCGTTCCGGTGCGGGGCGTCGGCGGCACGGTGCTCGGGGCGATCACCCTCGTCAACGGCGGCCAACGTCAGCAGTTCGACGACCGGGACCTGCTCACCGCTGTCGACATCGGCCGCCGGGCCGGCCAGGCAGTCGGCAACAGTTCGATGTACGGCGAGCAGCGGCACGTCGCCGAGGTGCTGCAACACAGCATGTTGCCCCGGCTGCCGGTGGTGGCGGAGCTGGAGCTGGCGGCCCGCTACCAGCCGGCAGCCGACCGGGTGGAGGTGGGCGGTGACTGGTACGACGCCTTCATGCAGCCCGACGGCGACCTGATCGCGGCGATCGGGGACGTGGCCGGGCACGACATCGAGGCTGCGGCGACCATGGGCCAGCTGCGCAACCTGGTGCGGGGCAACGCCTTCGGCCGCCCGGACGCGGTCGGGTCACTGCTGAGCGACCTGGATGGCGCCATCCGAGGCCTGCGGCTGCCGATCGCCGCCACCGCGACGCTGGTCCGGATCTGTCCGCAGCGCGCCGGTGTGCGCGAGGTGACCTGGTCCAACGCCGGGCACCCGCCGGCCCTGGTGGTCCGCGTCGGCGGGGCGGTCGAGGTCCTGGCGGCGACGCCGGAGCCGCTGCTCGGCCTGGCCCGCCCGTCGCGGCGGAGCAGCCACTCGACCAGCCTGGCCACCGGTGACACCCTGCTGCTCTACACCGACGGGTTGATCGAACGACGGGACCGCTCCATCGACGACGGGTTGGTCGAGCTGATGGGCCGGCTGTCCGGCACCCACACGCTGCCCCTCGACGACCTGTGCGACCTGCTGCTCGCCTCGATCCGGCACCGTGAGGACGACACCGCGTTGCTGGCCGTACGGGCACGGTGACCGGCCCACCGGGGCGCGTCGAGCGGGTCCGTTGGCACCCGTTGGATCTCGACGGGCCCGGCCGGGCCGCCCGGCGGGCTACCCTGGGCCGGGTGAGCGCCCGTCCCCCGTACCCTCGCATCCGCCGCCTCCGGGTGGCCGTCGCGGCGTCCTGCGCGGCTCTGCTGTTCACCGCCGGTTGCAGTTTCGGTGAGCCGGAGCCCGACCCGGCCGGCGAACCGCCCAACCTGCCGACCCCGTCCGTGGCGGCGAGCCCCGGCGGTGCCAGCCAGCAGGCGGTGGCGACCGTGCTGGCCAAGGGTCTGCGGGTGCCCTGGGCCATTGCCTTCCTGCCGGACGGCGGCGCGCTGGTCACCGAGCGGGACAACGGCCGGATCCTGCAGGTCGGGCCCGAGTCCGGGCCGGACGGGCTGCGGGTCCGACCGGTGCAGACCATCCCCGACGTGGCGGCGGCGGGCGAGGGTGGCCTGCTCGGCATCGCCGTCTCCCCCGACTACGCCCGGGACCGGACGCTGTTCGTCTACTACACCGCCGAGCGGGACAACCGGGTCGCCCGGCTGCAACTCGGCGGGCCGGCCACCCCGATCCTCACCGGCATTCCCAAAGCCAATGTGCACAACGGCGGTGGGCTGGGCTTCGGCCCGGACAAGCAGCTCTACGTCAGCACTGGTGACGCCGGTCAGCGCCCGCTCTCGCAGGATGTGAAGAGCCTCGGCGGCAAGATCCTCCGGATCAACCCGGAGGGCAAGCCCGCCGCCGGCAATCCGTACCCCAACTCGCCGGTCTGGTCGATGGGGCACCGCAACGTGCAGGGTTTCGCCTGGGACGCCGCGAAGCGGATGTACGCCGTCGAGTTCGGCCAGAACACCTGGGACGAGATCAACCAGATCACCAAGGGCGGCAACTACGGCTGGCCGGAGGTCGAGGGTCAGGCCGGCGACAAGCGGTTCACCGACCCGATCGCGCAGTGGGCGACCTCGGACGCGTCCTGCTCCGGTCTGGCCGCCACGGAGAGGCTGCTGGTCACCGGTTGCCTGCGCGGCAAGCGCCTCTGGGTGATGGAGCTGACCGACACCGGCACGCTGCTCGGTCAGCCCAGTGAGCTGCTCACCAACCGCTACGGTCGGCTACGCGCGGTGGCCGCGGCACCGGACGGGTCGCTCTGGGTGAGCACCTCCAACCACGACGGGCGGGGCAACCCGGCCGGCGACGACGACCGGCTGCTGCGGGTGGTCTTCGCGGGCGGTGACGGCGGGCGCAGCTGATTTCGTCACCATCCGTTCAGGTTTATCAAGATCTTCTGATGGGCAGGTCAGACTTTCAGCATGGACGGCCAACACGACGACCGGCACGACGACGCCGATGACCGGGACGACCCGGTGACCGGCGAGGACCAGCCGCGCCCGACGGGTTGGTGGGCCGGTGCCGCCGGCCCGCTGCGCCGCGTCGGGCTGATCGTCGCCGTCCTCGCCGTGGCCCTCGCCGGAGCGGTGCTCGGGGTGCTGGCCGGTGGCCAGGTGAGCACCGACATCGGCCCGTTCCGGGCCAACCTCAGCATCTCCCCCGCCCGGGACGGCGGCACCACCGTCGACATCCCGCCGCTCGGCGCGCTGCTGCTCGACAGCCATGACGGGCCGACCCACCTCACCGTCCGGCTGGGCGCGCTCGACCAGGGGCGCACCGAGGCGCTGATCGACGACCCGGCCAGCATCAGCCGGGCCAGCCAGAGCGCCGTGGAGGACGTGCGCTCCGGGGTGATGCGCCTCGGCCTGCGTACCCTCGGCGCGTCAGTGCTGGTCACGTTGATCCTGGCCGGGCTGATCTTCCGCAACGTTCGGCGTACCGCCTGGGCGGGTGGGCTGGCACTGCTGGTCACCGCCGGCAGCCTCGGCACGGCGGCGGCGACCCTTCGTCCGCAGGCCATCGAGGAACCACGCTACGAGGGGCTGCTGGTCAACGCGCCGGCCATCGTCGGTGACGCCCGCCGGATCGCCAACGACTACAGCAAGTACGCGGAGCAGTTGCAGCGCCTGGTCGGCAACGTCAGCCAGCTCTACACCACCGTCTCGGCGCTGCCACTGTTGGAACCGACACCGGGCACCACGCGGGTGCTGCACGTCTCCGACATGCACCTCAACCCGACCGGCTGGCAGCTGATCCGGACGGTGGTGGAGCAGTTCGGCATCGACGTGGTGATCGACACCGGGGACATCACCGACTGGGGCAGCGAACCGGAAGCCTCCTTCGTCGCGTCGATCGGCCTGCTGAAGAAGCCGTACGTCTTCATCCGGGGCAACCACGACTCCGGCAAGACCGCCGCCGCGGTGGCCCGCCAGCCGAACGCGATAGTGCTGAACAACACCACCACCACGGTCGCCGGGCTGACCATCGCCGGCATCGGCGACCCGCGCTTCACCCCCGACAAGAACACCTCCCCCGCCGGCAGCGGCCTGACCCAGCAGGTGGCCGACCAGGTGATCGGGGCCGGCAATCAGCTCGCCGCGACGATCCGCAGCTCACCCCGACCGGTCAACATCGCCCTGGTGCACGACCCGGCGTCGGCCGGGCCACTCGCCGGCACCTGCCCGCTGGTGCTGGCCGGGCACACCCACGCCCGGCAGATCTCCAAGCTGCCGGAGACACCAGGGCAGCAGCCCACCACGCTGATGGTGGAGGGGTCCACCGGCGGTGCCGGGCTGCGCGGCCTGGAGGGCGAGAAGCCCACCCCGCTGTCGATGAGCGTGCTCTACTTCGACGAGCAGAAGATGCTCCAGGCGTACGACACGATCACCGTCGGCGGCACCGGGCAGGCGCAGGTCAACCTGGAACGACGCCTGGTGGAGAACCCGACCGCC
>NZ_QGSZ01000003.1 GCF_003857055.1 Micromonospora inaquosa
GGGTGACGGCCAGTGACGCCGACCCACCCCAACCCGCCCGCCCATGAGCCTTTGCTCTGCACCCGCGGGTGCGACAGCTACGTAACGTGATGCTTGCTGGTGTTTGTCAGGGCAGTGGTCGCAACGTTTCAGCTGGTCATCCGACGTGGCGCATGGAGGTAAGCAGAGCAAAGGCGGGGTGGGCGGTTTGGTTGGGCGTGCCTGGGGTGATATTGTGTCACGATGGGTCACGGCGAGTTCGCCAACGGGTGAGCTCACCCTGAGTGAGGGCGGCGGGGTTGCGCGGCCTGGTGGGTGTGGCTGGCGGGTCAGCGGCGGCGGGTGCAGACCTGCTTGGATCGGGCCACGGTGTCGGTGGACCAGGCGACTGCGACGGTGAAGCAGAAGTCGTTGGTGCGGTTGAGCGCGTAGATGACGAAGCTGGTGGTGCCGGCCGGCAGCGTCGCGAAGATGTTGTGGGCCTCGCCGGTACGACCACCCGCGATGACCACCGGGCCCTCGCTGCCGGCCGGGTAGGTCCAGTTCAGCGCGATGCTGTCCCGGTTGTCGCGCAGGGTCACCGCGCTTGGCGGGGTGCCGGGTGGCGCCGCGGCGGCAGCCGACGTGGGCGTCGAGCCGCCCGGCGCGGGCGCGGTGCTGGCC
>NZ_QGSZ01000001.1 GCF_003857055.1 Micromonospora inaquosa
GGTCAGGACTTGGCCAGGCGTTCCAGGGCTCCCCGGGCCACCTCGGGACGGGTCGTGTACCAGAACGGCGGCAGCGAACGGCGCAGGAACGGCCCGTAGCCGCGGGCCGTCTCCAGCCGGGAGTCGAGCACCGCGACCACGCCCTTGTCGCCGGTCGCCCGAATCAGCCGGCCCACACCCTGAGCCAGCCGGACCGCCGCGATCGGCACGCTGACCGCCGCGAAGCCGGAGCCGCCACCGGCATCCACAGCCGCGGCGCGGGCCGCCGCCAGCGGCTCGTCCGGGCGCGGGAAGGGCAGCCGGTCGATGACGACGAGCTGGCAGGCGTCACCCGGCACGTCCACCCCCTGCCAGAGCGACATCACCCCGAACAGGCAGCTGGCGCGCTCCTCGCGGAAGCGACGCACCAACAGCGGCAGCGCCTCCTCACCCTGGAGCAGCACCGGCAGGTCGGTCCGCGCCCGCAACAGCTCCGCCGCCTGCTGCGCGGCCCGCCGGGAGGAGAAGAGCCCCAGAGTACGACCACCGAGTGCCTGGACCAGCCCGAGCAGCTCCTCTCCGGCAGCCTCGGGCAGCCCGGAGACGCTGGGGCGGGGGAGGTGCGCGGCGACGTACAGGATGCCCT
>NZ_QGSZ01000002.1 GCF_003857055.1 Micromonospora inaquosa
TGAGCCGGCTGCAACCCGGTGAACGGGAAGATCCACTCGGGCCGGGCTGCGGAGATCACCTGCACCCAGACATCCTGGATGATCGTCCTCAACAGACAGATGTCGGGGTTACGAGACGTCCCTTAGTCCGGGACGTCATACGGGTAGCGCAAAGGGAGCAGACGCTACGGAAGGAGCAGTTCATGCCACACGACATCACGGCGATTCTGGTCAAGCTCGGTGACTCCGGGCAGACGATCGCGGCTGCCGAGCAGGACGTGCGCGGCCGGCACGTCCTCGACGCTGACGGTGACGACCTGGGCAAGGTCGACGACCTGCTGATCGATCGCGAGGAGCACAAGGTGCGGTTCCTGCGAGTCGAGCACGGGGGAGTTCTCGGTATCGGCGCCACCGCCACCTTCATCCCCGTCGAGGCGGTCAGCGACGTCACCGACGACACGGTGCGGGTCGACCTGACCCGGCAGAAGATCGAGCAGGCCCCGACGTACGACCCGGAGGTTGTCGAGGAGATCGGCTACTACGAGGACGTGTACTGGTATTACGGCTATGCGCCGTTCTTCAACCCGAGTGGAGTCGCTCCGCCGTACCCGGTGCCCCCGACCCGACGCTGACTTC
>NZ_QGSZ01000092.1 GCF_003857055.1 Micromonospora inaquosa
GCCCCGCCCCGCCCCGCGATCTTGCATTTACTGTTGTTGACTTGCCCCCTTATGCCACTTTTGTCGGGACAGAAAGTGCAAGATCGACGGAGGGCTTGGGGCCGGGGGCAGCACGCTCAATTGGGCAAGACCTGCGACGCCGACCGGCCGATCGGCGTCGCTCAGGACCGGAGGACGTGCAGTTGGGACTGGTGTTTGGGCAGGTGGACCCGGGTGTGCAGGTCCAGGGTGCGCGACCACGGCAGCGACTCGTCGACGATGAGGTCGAAACCCTCACGCAGGTGCGTCTCGACCGGGGTCTCCGCAGCCAGGCCGAGTTGGTCGACCAGCCCGCACAGCCGGTCGCTGGTGCCGTGCAGCAGTGCGGTCAGGCCACGCAGACCACCCTGCTCGGCGGCGAGCGCGTCGAGCTGCGGACGGTGCATGTCCTCTTCCAACTCGTAATAGGCGAACGGCGACCCGGCCAGCAGCGCCTCGGTGGCCTGGATCATCAGCTCGTCGTTGGCGACCAGGTGCGCGATGATCTGCTCGGCGCTGAGCTGCCCCTCCGGAGCCGCACCGAACCCGCCGGCGTCGACCTCCGCGAACAGGGCACCGTCTGTCT
>NZ_QGSZ01000319.1 GCF_003857055.1 Micromonospora inaquosa
CACCCTGCCCGCCCGCGGGTTTGCCCCCGCGCCAGCGGGAAAGCAACGCGCGTGCCCAGGGGAGGGTTCCGGCGGTCGTCGCCGGTTGGGGGGAAAAATCATGCAGAAAATCCGCACGATCAGCCGTGCGCTCTCGTCGGTGCTGACACTGGTGGGGTTGGTTGGGGCGTTCGTCCTGTTGTCGGTCGCACCGGCACGGGCCGGCGAGAACGTCTTCGTCGAGGTGACGCCGAACAGCGCCCAGGCCGGTAGCCGGGTGAGCATCAAGGCAAGCTGCGACAACGACAACAACAACCGTCAATCCAACGTGCACTCCGACGCGTTCGGGCACGTGATGCTCAAACCGGACAAGGGTTTCCTGACCGGGCAGGTGACCATCCCGGCCGACAAGCCGGCCGGTAACTACCCGGTCGACCTGCGCTGCGAGAACGGCCAGACCGCCTCGACCACGCTCACCGTGCTGAACATGGCCTCACCCAGCAAGGGGCCGGCGACCGGCGGCGGCGGCATGGCCGGCGGTCGTGGCACCGGCTCACTGCTGGTGGTCGGCGGCGTGGCGTTGGTGGCCACCGCGATCG
>NZ_QGSZ01000341.1 GCF_003857055.1 Micromonospora inaquosa
GGGTTAGCGGGTTTGGGCCTTGGCTTCGGCTTCGGCCTTCATGCGGGCGGCGCGGTCGATGTCGGCCTGCTGGACGGCGGCCACCGAACCGAAGATGCTGACCGCCTGGTAGTAGGTCCAGGCCAGGCTGTAGCAGGCCGGCCGGACGACCGAGTTGTACGTGGCGCAGACGCGCTTCAGGTCTGCGTAGAAGGCGCTGTCGAGGCGGGACTTGTTGGCAGGGAACTGGCCGACCGCCTTGTAGTTGCGGTAGCCGAAGTCGTGCCGGTAGCAGCCCAGGTTGAAGGTGAATCCGAGCGGGTTGTCCGGGCTGGACGAGCAGTAGTCGGTGGACCAGTTGAAGTTGTATTCGGCCCAGGGGGCCCGGTTGACCCGGGCGCTGTTCCACGAGTTGTAGCTGGACGCGCTGGTCTGGGTCCAACTGGACAGCACGGAGAGCCGTTGGGCGGGGGTGACGGCGGCGGCGGGAGAGGCGATGGCGAGGGTGGTGAGCAGCGCTAACGCGCCCGAGGCGAGCAGGGTGGCGAGACGTCGGGGCACGGGTTACC
>NZ_QGSZ01000273.1 GCF_003857055.1 Micromonospora inaquosa
CCCGGGCCCCGCGCCGGCCGACGGTCCCGTGCCGAGCCCCGGTCCCGCGCCGGATTCGGGACCGGCCCCGGACCCCGACCCGGTGCCGGACAACGTCAGCCAGTTGCCGACCAGCCTCAACGTCATCTACGAGATGGGCCGGCTGGACGAGCGACTCGAACAGGAACGCCGCCGACGAACCTGAAGGCGCACCGCCGCCACCGGTCTCAGCGTGCCGAGTAGGCACCCTCACGCCGAGGGATCTCGTCGTCGTACGCCCCGACCGGCCCGCTGTAGCGGACCTTGCCCTTCGGGTACGGCCAGGCGTTCGCGACGCACCCGTGCAGCCCCAGCGTCTGCTGCTGCATCACCGGCGCCGGCCGGCCCCGTCCCGGGCACCGTTCGTGGCCGTACCCCAGTTTGTGGCCCACCTCGTGGTTGACCATGTACTGCCGGTAGGTGTCCAGGCTCGCGCCGTAACGCGGCACCCCCTTGACCCAACGCGCCACGTTGAGCACCACACGGGCACCGTTGCGGCACGAGGTGTAGGCGTCCGGCACGTCCTGGCAGAGAGTGTCGCGGGTGCCGGGGGTCGCCAGGTAGATGGTGAAGTCGGTCGGTTCGTCGGCACCGACCCGGCGCAGCCGCCACGCCCCGCCCGCCGTCCACCCGCGCGGGTCGTTCAACGTCGTGGTGATCGCCGTCGCGATGTCAGCCACTGGCAGACCTCGGATGTCACGCTCCACGGCGACCCGGTAGCGCAGCAACCGGCCGATTGTCGCGCGTCCGGGCGATTTCTCGCCGGACGCCACCGACCAGCGGTTACCGCCGGTGGCCGGGTAGCTGACCGGGATGACCGGCGCGGAACTGGGTCGGACGTCGGTGGTTGCGGTCGGCCGAGCAGAGGTTGTCGCTGGCCCGCCAGCCAGCGGTCCGGCGGCGACCGGCTCGGTGACGGGTTGCCCGGCGGCCGGCAGACCGCATCCGGTGAGCAACGCCATCACCAGCAGCGACGCCATCGAGGCGGTACCCCAGCGGCGGGTAACCTTCGTCGACATGTCTCTCCCCTCGGGCGTCGCTCGGCGGCGGCGCGGAGGAGAAGACGGGTGACCGTGGCGAAAAGTTGATGTGACCCAGGGCTCAACCTTTCGCCGGCCCCGCCCGTCTCTAGCTCTGTGGCACGGGGGAGGATTCGCGGTGGCGCGGGGTGACGCGGATTTCGTCGAGTTCGCGCGGGCGGCGTCCGCGCGACTGACACATGCCGCGTTCCTGATGACCGGCGACCACCACCAGGCCGAGGACGCCGCGCAGACCGCCCTGGTCCGGACCTACGCGTCGTGGTCGCGGATCCACGACGACGACGCCTACGGGTACGCGCGCCGCACGCTGGTCAACCATCTGGTGGACGGGTGGCGACGACCGATGCGGGAGTACCCGACCGACGAGGTGCCGGAACAGCGACGTGAAGACGTGGCCGACGACGTGGCAACCCGGCGCTGGTTGATCGCCATCCTCGGTGCGCTCAGCCCCCGGGAGCGCGCCATCGTCATCCTGCGCTACTACTTCGACCTGCCGGAGGCGCAGGTGGCCCGGGAACTCTCGGTATCCGTTGGCACGGTCAAGAGCACCAGCTCGCGAGCTCTGGAGAAGTTGCGCAGCGCCACGCCCCGGATGGCCGATGAGGAGGCGCGCCGATGAGCGAGCTGGAACGACTCCGCCACGCCATGCGGGCGACCGAGCGTCCCGACGCCGTGCTCGATCTGGCCAGCGTGATGCGCGAGGGACGTCGGTTGCGTACCCGACGGCGCGTCGCCGGAGCCGGGGCGGCGACCCTCGCGACCGGCCTGGCCGCCGTGGTCGTCGTGGTGGCGGTCGGCGCATCCGGGCCGGGCGCTCCGGCGCCGACCGAACGCCCACCGCCGGTCGCTGTCGCTCCGCCCTCGGTCGGTGTCTCGCCGATGGCGGAGAAGTCGCTGAAATCCACGCCACCGCCGACGGTGCGTAACGACGAGCCGCTACCGAAGCCCCTGGGCCAGTTGGTGGACAGCGGGGTGCGGCACGGCACCGAGCGTCGGGTCTACTACTTCGTCCCGGTCTCCGTGCCGGGCGAACCCAAGGTGTCCATCGGTCTGGCCGCCGGTCGCCAAGCGCCGGGCGGCCCGTTGACCACGGACATCCTGGTCAACGACGTCGAAGGCAGTGACCGCAGCGCCGGGTTCCACCAGATCGGCTACGACGAGGGCTCGGCCCCCGCGCCGGTGCCCACCTTCGGCTACTTCGTCGGCCCCGCCAAGCGGATCATCGGCACCGTGGACGGTCGGCAGGTCGATGCCCGAGTGGCGCGGTGGAGTTTCGACAAGCAGGTGGTGATCTTCTGGTTCGACCCGGTGCACCTCACTCCGGGGGAGCGGCTGGACGGCATCGTCGCCCGCGACGGCGGCGGCCGCCGACTCTGACGCGCTGCCGACTCTGACGCGTCCCCGGCGCTCAGGCCAGCCGACGCTCGATGGTCACCGTCGTTCCCTCGGCGGTGGAGACCAGTCGCACGTCGCCGTAGGCGTTCATCAGCAGCGCGCCGCGTCCCCGGTCCATCGCCGGCCGGCGGTCCCGCCAGGTGCCGAAGTCCCGTACCGAGATCCGGATCAGGCCGCCACCCACCTGGACGCGCATCCGCACCTCCGGACGGCTGGGGCGCTGCGCGTGCTCGACGGCGTTGTTCACGGCCTCCGAGGCGGCGAGCAGGAGATCTTCCAGGACGTCCGGGTCGACGTTCAGGTCGCCCAGGGCGCCGCGGACGTCCCGACGCATCGCGGCGGCCGAGGTGGGTTCGGACGGGTAGGTCCACCCGACGTCCAGGAGGTCACCCAGCACGTCCGGGTCGGCCGGCGGCTCCGCGACCCCGGACGCGTCGCGGACGGGATCGAGCGTCGGGGCCGGCTTGACGGGGCCGACCGGGGCAGGTCGTGCCGGGGCGACGACCGTCGCCGGGTCGCCGCCGAGGGCCGCCGGAGGGGTCCGGTCGCGGGCTCGTCGGATACTGGCCCGGATCCGGGCGATCAACTCGGCCGCGGCGAACGGTTTCACCAGATAGTCGTCGGCGCCCAGGCTCAGACCCTCCACGCTGGCCTCCCCGCCGGCCCGGGCGGAGAGCACCAGGACCGGCAGCGCCCGGGTGGTCGGGTCGGCCCGGAGCCGGCGCACCAGGTCGAAGCCGTCCAGTACCGGCATCATCACGTCGGTCAGAACCAGGTCCGGCAGGTCGCGGTGGATCTCGTCGAGGGCCTGCTGGCCGTCGGTGACGGCACGCACCCGCCAGCCCTGCCCGGTGAGCAGCCGGCTGAGGTACGCCCGCATGTCGGCGTTGTCGTCGGCGAGCAGGATCCGGGCCCCGGCCAGCTCGTCCGTGGCCGGTCGGAACGCGGGATCGGGCGCGGGCGCCACGTCGTCCGGTTCGGTGAGCCAGCCCACCGCCTCCTCGACAGCGGCCCGCGCCGCGTCACCCCGCCCGTCCACTGCCGGCCCGCTGACCGCGGTGCGGTGCGTCGCCGACCAGGGCAGCGTCACGGTGAACCGGCTGCCGACGCCCACCTGGCTGGTCACTCGGACGTCGCCGCCCTCCAGCCGGGCCAACTCGTACACCAGGGCCAGGCCGATGCCCGTGCCCTCGTGACTGCGCGAGCGGGCACCCCGCACCCGGTGGAAGCGTTCGAAGAGTTTCGGCAGGTCCCGTTCCGCGATACCGATGCCGGTGTCCGCGACGGTGAGGCGCACCTCCTCGTCGTCGGCGTCCAGGGTGACCCGGATATGGCCGATGAACGTGTACTTCAGGGCGTTGGAGAGCAGGTTCGTGACGATGCGTTCCCAGTTGACCGGGTCGACCGCGACCGGTCGGGGCAGCGGTGGGCAGTTCACCTCGAGAGTCAGTCCGGCCCGCTCGACGGCCGCCCGGAACACCCCGGCGAGTTCGGCGGTCAGCGCCGCCAGGTCGACCAACCGGGCGTCGCTGCGCGCGCGCCCGGCCTCCAGGCTGGAGAAGGTGAGCAGGCTGTTGACCAGCGTCAACAGTCGTGTGGCGTTACGCCAGCCAGTCTCCACCCGCTCCCGCTGCACCGCCGGCAACGGCGCGGTGGCGTCGGTGAGGGCGTCGGTCAGCGGGCCGAGGATGAGGGTCAACGGGGTACGGAACTCGTGGCTGACGTTGGCGAAGAAGTCGGTTTTGACCCGGTCCAGTTCCGCCATCGCCTCGACCCGGCGCCGCTCCTCCTCGTACTCCTGGGCGTTGCGCAACGCCACGGAGATCTGCTGGGCGAGGAGCTGGTGAAAGGAGCGGTACGCCTCGTCGAGCCCACGGCTGGGGCTCACCCCCGCGAGCAGGACGCCGAGCGGCTGATCCTCGTCGCCGGAGGGCAGCGGCAGCGCCAGCGCGGTGCGGACCGGGTCGTTCCATGGGCCGGCGGGCAGCGGCAGCCGGTCGGCGACGTCGGTCACCTGGGTCGCCCGGCCCTCGGCGGCGTCCGTCAGCCCCCAGGCGTACGCGGGCGGGCCCGGGTCGGTCAGCTCGACGGCGTCCGGCAGGGCCCGGGCGTGCCCCTGCTCGCCGCCGGTGCAGGCGACCCGTCGCAGTACCGCGCCGTCGCGCAGGTAGATGGCGGCGAACGGCACGTCCAGGGGATGGTCGTCGATCACGTCGATCAGTAGTGCGCCGGTGGCGTCCACGTCGACGGTGCGCCCGTCGCCGAGCACGGACAGGTCGCGCAGGAGGCGGAGCCGGCGTTCGCCGATCACCTGCTGGGTGACCTCGCTGCACACGGTCAGCACGCCGACGGTGTGGCCGTCGTCGTCGCGGGCCGGGGCGTGCGAGACGCTGAAGTACGCCTCCTCGCGGTAGCCGGCGCGCTCCAGCAGCAGTTGCAGCGCGGGGACCCAGCTGGCCACCGCGGTCGCCATCGCCTTCTCGACCAGCGGTGCGAGCACGTCCCAGCCCTCGGCCAGGGTCATCCGCACGTCGTCGCCGAGCGCGGCGGGGTGCTTGTCGCCGATCAGCGCCGAGTACGCGTCGTTGTAGAGCTGGGAGTAACTCTCACCCCAGAGCAGCAGCATCGGGTACCGCGAGGAGAGCACCATCCGGACGGCGGCGCGCAGGCTGTGCGGCCATCCGTTGACCGGGCCGAGCGGGGTGCGGGCCCAGTCCAGCTCTGCCATCAACCGTCCGGTTTCGCCGCCGCCGAGGAACAGGTCGCTGCTGGGTCGTGTCACGCTCGATCCGGCCCCATCGCAAGCCCCCGTTCCGGGCCTGACGACCCCTGCCGCGTTACCTACCCATCCTGACACTTCTACTCAGTTGTGCCGACGCCGGTACCCACCGTCGAACCGGCGGTGGTTCGGGACGAACGACCGATGCCTCATACATCGACATCTGTAATTGTCTCGGGTATCCCTCCGACCCCGAGGAGCCCCCATGAGAGGCAGAACGCTGAGCGCGAGAATCGCGCTCGCCGTGTTCGCCGCAACGACGGTGACGCTGGCCGCCCAACCGGTGACCGCGTCACCCCCGACCGCCACGACGGTGGCCCGGCCGATCGCCGCGCCCGTCGCGGCGTTGGCGGCGCCGGACATCTCCGTCACCAACGTCCAGGCGCACCTGACCCAGTTCAACGCCATCGCGAACAGCAACGGTGGCAACCGACGGGCCGGCTCGGCCGGCTACACGGCCTCGCTCAACTACGTCAAGACCAGGCTCCAGTCGGCCGGCTACACCGTCAGCGAGCAGTACTGCTCCAACTGCCGGTACCCCTCGAACAACCTGATCGCGGAGTGGCCCGGCGGTCCAGCCGACCAGGTGGTCATGTTCGGCGCGCACCTGGACGGCGTCTCAGCCGGTCCGGGCATCAACGACAACGCCACCGGCTCGTCGACCCTGCTGGAGAACGCGCTGGTCCTGGCCGCGCAGAACCCGACCATGACGAAGCGGGTGCGGTTCGCCTGGTGGACCGACGAGGAGCAGGGGCTCAACGGCTCCCGCTTCTACGTGAACTCGCTCAGCGCCACCCAGCGCGGCTACATCAAGGGTTACTACAACTTCGACATGGTCGGCTCGGTCAACGGCGGCTACTTCATCAACCGGGTCACCTCGACCACGGCGGCCCCGCTCAAGGCGTACTGGGACTCCCTGGGCCTGCAACCGGAGGAGAACGTCGAGGGTCAGGGCCGCTCCGACGACTACTACTTCCAGCAGGCCGGCATCCCCACCTCCGGCTACGCCGCCGGCGCCAGCGCCCGCAAGACCAGCGCCCAGGCGGCCAAGTGGGGCGGCACCGCCAACTCCGCGTACGACCCGTGCTACCACCGGTCCTGTGACACCACCGCCAACGTCAGCGCCACCGTGCTGAACCGGGCGGCCGACGGTGTCGCGTACGCGCTGTGGCAGCTCGCCGTGAGCGGCGGCACCCCGACCTGCACCGGCGGTCAGGTGGTCGGAAACGGTGGCTTCGAGAGCGGCAGCACGCCGTGGACCGCGACCTCCGGCGTGATCACCAACTCCAGCGGCCAGCCCGCCCGGACCGGGTCGTACAAGGCGTGGCTGGGCGGCAACGGCAGCACCCGCACCGAGAGCCTGTATCAGTCGGTGACGGTGCCGGCCGGTTGCGCCACCTACACGCTGGCGTTCTGGCTGCACATCGACACCGCCGAGACCACCAGCTCCACGGCGTACGACCGGCTCACCGTGCAGGTCGGTTCGACCACGCTGGCGACGTACTCGAATCTGAACGCCGCGACCGGCTACGTGCAGCGCAGCTTCAACGTGGCCGGGTTCGCCGGGCAGACGGTGACGCTGCGGTTCACCGGCACCGAGGACTCGTCGTTGCAGACCAGCTTCGTGATCGACGACGTGACGTTGCAGGCGAGCTGACCGCGTACCCGAAAGAGGTGGGCCGCCGCCGGGGTTTCCCGGCGGCGGCCCGTCGCGTCGTGGATCAGGGGAGCTGTGGGTAGAGCGCGGCGACGCCGCCGGGGAACCCGGCCTGCACCCGCCGGCTGACGTCGTCGGCCACGATCTCGTAGGCGTCGGCCTCGACGCCGTCGACGGCGAGCCGGGCGATCACCGCCGGGTCGGACTTGGGGCCGGTGACCGTCGCGGCCATGTCGGTGTCCAGGTAGCCGACGTGCAGGCCGGCCACCCGGACGCCCCGGTCGGCGAGCTGGAGGCGCAGCGCGTTGGTCATCGCCCACTCGGCGGACTTGGCAGCGCCATACGACCCGTGCAGGGGGAAGTTCACCCAGGACAGCACCGAGAGCACGTTGAGGATGGTTCCGCCACCGTTGCCGGCGATGACCGGCGCGAATGACCGGATCATCGACAGGGTGCCGAGGTAGTGGGTCTCCAACTCCAGCCGGATGAGGTCCAGGTCGCCGTCCAGCAGGTCGGCCCGGTTGTCGACGCCGGCGTTGTTGATCAGCAGGTTGACGTCGCCGGCCAGTTTCGCGGCGGTGGCCACCGAGGCGGGGTCGGTGATGTCCAGCCGCACCGGCGTCACGCCGGGCAGGTCGACGCTGTCGGGATTGCGGGCGCCGGCGTAGACCGTGGCGCCCCGGGTGAGGAGTTCGGCGGCCAACTGTCGGCCGAGGCCCCGGTTGGCGCCGGTGACGAGGGCGGTGCTTCCAGCAATCTTCATGGCGGTCACGCTATCCGACCTGACTTCTGTAAAGCAAAGTCAGCCATGTCACGGGGGTGGTCGGCTGGATCGGGAATACGACCCGGACGCGCCCACACCCCGACCGGTGACGACTCGTATCCTTTCCGCGAACCTCCGTACGAGCCGAGATGGGAGACGGTGTGAGCAACCAGGCCGAAACGTTGGAATTCCAGGCCGAGGCGCGTCAGCTCCTCCAGTTGGTGGTCCACTCCATCTATTCGAACAAAGACGTCTTCCTGCGGGAACTCATCTCGAACGCGTCCGACGCACTGGACAAGCTCCGGCTGGCCACCCTCGTCGACAAGGACCTCGTCGCTGACACCGACGACCTGCACGTCGCCTTGGAGATCGACCGCGACGCCCGAACCCTCACCGTTCGGGACAACGGCATCGGGATGACCCGCGACGAGGTCGTCCAGCTGATCGGCACGATCGCCAAGTCGGGCACCGCCGAGCTGCTGCGCCAACTGCGCGAGTCCGCCGACGCGCACGCCAAGCAGGACCTCATCGGCCAGTTCGGCGTCGGCTTCTACGCCGCGTTCATGGTCGCCGACCGGGTCACCCTGCTGACCCGCAAGGCCGGCGAGACCGGCGGCACCCGCTGGGAGTCCACCGGCGAGGGCACCTACTCGATCGAGGCGGTCGACGAGGCGCCGCAGGGCACCACTGTGACCCTGCACCTCAAGCCGGCCGACACCGAGGACAACCTGCACGACTACACCGCCGAGTGGACCATCCGCGAGATCGTCAAGCGCTACTCCGACTTCATCGCCTGGCCGATCCGGATGAGCGTCGAACGCCCCGGCGCCGACGGTGAGGCCGCCACCAGCGAGGTGCAGACCCTCAACTCGATGAAGGCGCTGTGGGCGCGGCCCCGCGACGAGGTCGACGCCGCCGAGTACAACGAGTTCTACAAGCACGTCAGCCACGACTGGGCCGACCCGCTCGAGGTCGTGCACATGAAGGGCGAGGGCACCTTCGAGTACGAGGCGCTGCTCTTCCTGCCCAGCCACGCCCCACTGGACCTGTTCTCCCCGCAGGGCCGCCGAGGCGTCCAGCTCTACGTCAAGCGCGTCTTCATCATGGACGACTGCGAGGCCCTGGTCCCGACCTACCTGCGCTTCGTCAAGGGCGTGGTCGACGCGCACGACCTGTCGCTGAACATCTCCCGGGAGATCCTCCAGCAGGACCGGCAGATCCAGATCGTCCGCCGCCGCCTGGTCAAGAAGGTCCTCGCCACGGTCAAGGACCTCAAGGCCAACCACGCCGAGCGCTACCGCACCTTCTGGACCGAGTTCGGCGCGGTGGTCAAGGAAGGGCTGATCGACGACACCGACAACCGGGACACCCTGCTGGACCTCCTGTCGGTGGCCTCCACCCACGACCCGGCCGAGCCCACCGACCTGGCCGGCTACGTGTCCCGGATGAAGGACGGCCAGAACGACATCTGGTACGCCACCGGCGAGTCCCGGGCCGCCATCGAGAACTCCCCGCACCTGGAGGCGTTCCGGGCCAAGGGGCACGAGGTGCTGCTCCTCACCGACCAGGTCGACGAGGTGTGGGTCGAGCGGGTCGGCACGTACGACGGTCGGCCGCTGCGCTCGATCGCCAAGGGCGAGATCGACCTGGACACCGACGAGGAGAAGAAGCAGGCCGAGGCCGAGCGTGAGCAGCAGCGACAGGAGTTCGCGGCGCTGCTCGACTGGCTCGGGACCACCCTCACGGACAGCGTCCGGGAGGTGCGCCTGTCGTCGCGGCTGACCACCTCACCGGCCTGCGTCGTCGGCGACGCCCACGACCTCACCCCGACCCTGGAGAAGATGTACCGGGCGATGGGGCACGAGCTCCCCACCACCAAGCGGATCCTGGAGATCAACCCGGGTCACCCGCTGGTGTCCGGGCTGCGCAAGGCCCACGAGCAGGGCAGCGACTCGGCCGCCCTGACCGAGACCGCCGAGCTGCTCTACGGTCTGGCGGTGCTCGCCGAGGGCGGTGAGCTGACCGACCCGGCCCGCTTCACCCGGACGCTCGCCGATCGGCTGGCCCGCACCCTGTAAGGCCGGGCTGGGTTACGACAGTTGAACGCTCGGCCGGATCACCGGCCGAGCGTTCAACTAGGTGGTGCGGATCAGCCCCGGTGTTGGTGCCCCGTCACGCGGCGGAGGCGGCCTTCGACCCGCGGTGCGACGCCGCCGGACCGGCGTTCCAGCCCCAACGGGGGGCCGGTACCGCCGCCTCGCGGCGCCCGTCCGTGTCGACGTCCTCGCCGTCGGTCCCGTCGACGGTCAGCTCGACCGAGCCGGGTGCGCTGCGGGCCAGTCGCAGTGAGTGCTCGGCACCGGTGCGGGCCGCGCACGGCCAGGGCTGCCCGGCGCACTGAAGGTTGCGGCACTGACCATCGTCGTCCGCCTCGTGTGCGCTCAGCACGTCGACCGCCAGCTGCCAGAGCAGCGGGTCGGTCACGTCGTGCGGGCGCTCGGCGGTGCGGCTCGGTCGGTTGCTGGTGTCGTCGGACATGGTGGGCCCCCCTCGTCAGGCTGTACCCCCCAAGGGTCACCCGTCAGCCGCCCGCTAAACCCCCGACCTGCCGTGATGTGTCTCAGCTCGCAACTGGGCCGCGGACGCCGCACGCGTATCGGTCAGTCCGGCAGTAGCGGCACCCGGCTCCCGGCCGATCCGGCTCAGTCGAGGCAGAACTCGTTGCCCTCGGGGTCGGCCATGATGAGGTGACCGGCACCCAACGGGGGAGCGGGTTCGTGCCGACCGAGCCGCTTGGCGCCATGCGACACGAGTCGATCGGCCTCCACCTCCAGGGCCGCCATCCGCTCGTCACCCGCCAGCCCGGGGGCGGCGCGGACGTCGAGGTGGACGCGATTCTTCACCCGCTTGTGCTCGGGCAACCTAGATTCGGTAAGAACCGATGGGTATGCTGATCCTGTGGCAGCGATCGATCCCCAGGCCCCGATCGGCGTGACGTATCCCCACGTCGCGCTATACACGCGTATCAGTAAGGACAAGTACGGCAACGCCGAGAGTTGCTTCGATCAGGAAGCGATCGGGCGGAGGTATGCCGACAGGATGTGGCCGGGTGTGCCGGTGGTGGTGTACTCCGATCCGGACCTGTCGGCGTTCGACGACGATGTTCATCGGCCGGGTTATGAGGCGTTGAAGGAGGCCATCAAGGCCGGGTTGGTGCGGCACTTGTGGGCGGTGGAGCAGACTCGCATCGAGCGGCGGGAGGTGCCGTGGTTTCAGATGGCGGCGCTGCTGGACTCGGTGGGTATCGAGTTGCTGCACACGCACCGCGACGGCGTTGTGCGGGTTCAGGACGAGGTGGCTGGTATCAAGGCGGTGCTGGCGGCGTCTGAGGTCCGCAAGATGAAGAAGCGCATCGCGGACAAGTTCGATGCCCAGGCGGCTCGTGGCGTTCCGCCCGGCTCGCGGCCCTACGGGTATGTACACGGTCGTTTGGACAACGGCGACCGGACGTACGTGATCGTGGAGGATCAGGCGGCAGTGATTCGCGAGGCGGCCGGGCTGGTTCTGGATGGCTGGTCGTTGGAGAACATCGCGCGACGGCTGCGGAAGCGGGGTGTCTGTGGCGCTCACCGGGTGAAGGTCCGCGATGAGAACGGCGAGGTCGTCACCGACGAGACCGGTCGGCCGGTCACTCGCCCATCGGAGATCACCGGCGCCACGGTGAAGGGCATGCTCACCAACCGGGCGGTCGCCGGAATCAACGTGCGCAGGGACGTCGAGGTCGGCGACGGCAACTGGACGCCCATCCTCGACAGGTCCACGTGGCGTCTGGTGGGCGCGAAGCTGGGCGGCGACCGGCAGGTGACGACGGTCAAGGGGCGCACGTACGTCATCGGTGACAGTCATCGTGGCCGGGCTCCTGGCCGCCGGTACCTGCTCACCGGCGGGAAGGCCCGGTGCGGCGTGTGCAAGGCCGAGCTGGTGGGCTCGGAGAAGCAGCTGCGCAACAAGTCTCGGGGCGTCTACACCGTGCCGTACCTGTTCTGTCATCCGAAGACCGGCGGCAAGTCTTGCGTCGGCATCATGGCGATTCCGACCGAGGAGTTTGTGGTTGCCGAGTTGTTCGATGAGATCAGGCGCCGCAAGGACGATCAGCAGATTGACGATGGGGCCGTCGGTGCTCGGCGCGACGAACTCGACAATGCGTTGAACGACGTGGATGAGCAGCGCAAGGACCTCGCTCGGATGTGGGCGTTGAAGCAGTTGACCGGTGTCGAGTGGGCTGAGGCGCGTTCTGCTCTGGATGCTGAGCAGCATCGGTTGGAGTCCGAACTTCGCAGGCTTCCTACGGCTGGCAAGGGTCGTGATCCGGCGGCGATCCTGGCCGACTGGGCCGTGATGACGCTGGACGAGCGACGTGAGGTGATCGATGACTACATCGAGAAGGTGGTCATCGAGCGCGCCAGGCCGGGGTTGCAGCGGTTCGACTCCGACCGGGTGAAGGTCATCTGGCGGAAGCCGCTGCACGCCCGGCCTGGCGGCTGACGCTACGACGTGACGTCATCCGGGTTCGGGATTCTCGCTGTCTGCTGGCGAGGTGGTGTCGACGGGGCGTAGCTCGGCGGGGACGTCCCAGCCGCGGGCGACGAGTTCGGCGATCAGCCCGCGGCTGAGCCGGGGTCGCTGATCGGCAGGCATCGCCAGCCTGCGGCGGCGTGCGGACCGGAAGACCCGCATTGCTTGCCGGCCGACCAGCGATGGCTCCTGCGGCTCGGGTGTGGTCGCGTGGCTCGCATCGGGCCGAGCGCCGACGGCGACGGTGGGCGCTGCGGCGCTCGGGTGGGATGCGGACTGTGGATCTGGCAGTGCCTGGCGTTGAGGGGTTGGGGTTCCGGCGTCAGTGGCCGGGACGTCTTCGGCCATACGGCTCCATCAATGTGTGTGTCTGGCTGGGGCTCGGTGTTGCGTTCACGGGGTTCTCCTGTTCTGCGCCTCGGGGGCGCTTCGTGGCCGCCGCGACGGTCGCGGCGGAAGGCTCGGACCCTCGGTGTGCAGAAGGTGGGTTGCGGGTTGGAGGAAGGCTTGGCCTGGACTCATCGATGAACTGTTTTGTTTGTCGGGTTCCAGCGGGCGTCGTGGTCGGGGTCGATGTAGGGCAGCTTGATGAGGCGTTGCCGCCCGGTGGTCGTGCTGCCGAAGACGTGCCACACATCCTCGGCGGGAGTCTTGCCGGTGCCGGTGAGGTAGTCGGCGGCTGTGGTGGCGACGATCGCCGGAGGCCGGTCGGCGTAGGCGACGCGGAGCCGGTCATGCCAGTGCTGCTCACGCAGCACGGTCGGCAGCACGAAGAGCACGGGCCAGCCCCACGTTTTGGCGTAGGCGAACAGCAGCCCGTACTTGCTCACCTTCTCGGTGAGCAGGTCGAGGCGCTCGCTCCCGGTGTCGTACTCGGCGAAGAACGGCACCGCCCGCCCGTCCTCGACCCACACGCCCGCTGCGTCCGGGCGCGGTAGGCCAAGGAACTTGGTCATCAGCCTGTGGTCGGAGCCGTCGCGGAACAAGGCCCCCGGCTCGTGGAACGCCGCTGCCGGCCGCCACACTGCGAGCCTCGCGCCGGGGTGGGTGCGCTCATGGAAGGCGAGGTCGATGAACACGCTGTTCCCGCCGAGCAGGTGCGGAAGATCCGGCCGGGAGATCAACGATTGGTAGCGGCGGCGGGCTTGGTCCCGGCGGGGCAAGCCCTCGCCGCGTTGGCCCATGACGTGCTCGTAGCCGAGCTGGGCCAGGACGTAGTGATAGGGGTAGGAACCTCCGTCGAGCTTGTTCGGCCGGAAGCGGGCCACCGCGCCCAGAGTGCTCAGGCGCAGGAGTCGGCGTTGGGCGAAGTCGAGGGAGGGAAACAGGGCTTTGGCGATCTGGTCGGTGGTCAGGACTCCGTGGTCGTAGAGCCAGGCGAGCAGGCGATCGTCTCGGTTCGTGATGGAGGCTTGCAGCCGCAGCAGCGGTGGCACGAGCGTTGCTCGTCTACTGGATGTGTTCACGTACACCCCTGGGGGGAGAGACCCCGTGAAGGGTCTGTCTGGATACTTCGCGGACCGCTGTTGGGCGGCCCGACCTGCACTGTTAGGCGTTTGATGGGGTCGGTTTGGGGGTCGGTGTCAAGACGGACGGCCGGACGGAGCCCAACACCGACCCCGCCACGGACACCGGCACCGCGAGCAGCAAACGCCAAGCGGCACAAGGCATCCGGGTCTGTGGGGAAGAGCTTGTCGGCATGGTGGGTGAGATAGCGAACGATGTTCATCGGGTGAAGCCTTTCGAGAGCCAGACATCTGTCTGATGGGCATGTCCGTGGTGCTTGCGGGGTCCGGCAGAAGCGTGATGCGCCGGTCGAGGTCCTGTCAGCGCTCCGGTCGAGGTGCTGACAGGTCGGGTGCGGACGGTCGTGACGAGTCCTCGGCCGTCTCGTCCGTGTCCGCGCCATACTGGACGCGACCGAGGACCGGACGGACGGGACCGGGACTCATGTCCGCTGACCGACGCTCCCGGCCGCGCCTCGACGGTCCGGGTACGGCGGTGCGGCGGTGCTGGGTGGCACGGGCGAGGGCCGCTGTGTGCAGCGGCCGACAGCCGTGGGTGGGGTTCGGCGTGGTCGTCGCGGCTGTCGGGTCCGTCATCCTCACGGGGACTGGTCTGCGATCGGACGCGGTCGAACGATAGGCTCGGTTGCGGGTTCCTCCTTCGGTATGGCCTCGCCGGGGCGGGGCGCGGCGGATTGGCGCGGGGCGGGTTGTCGAGTAGAGCGTCGCTGCACTCCAGTACCCGGCCTGTCCGGTCTGGCGAACGCCACCCGAACCTGACCCGACCTGACCACGGCCGGATGCGACCTGACAACGCAGCTCAGCGGGGGTGCGGCGTGCGGCCTGACAGGTTCGCCTGGCACCCCTCTTGGGCAACCGAAACCCGCGTCTCTGGACAAGGTGTGATCCAGTTCACGTCTAACGCCCACCTGGCAGCGGCACGGCGGGTGCTCTGTGGCGAGCCTGTCGCCGCGACAATCGAGAGCTGTGGAGCCTGTCGCGGTCGCCCCGGTGTTCGTCGCCGAGCGGCCGATCCTGGGCTGGCTCGACCCGGTCTTCTTCACCCTCGCCCAGCGTGTGCACATCCCGGCCCTGGCGCTGACCGCCGACTTCCCGCCGACCGACTGCACCCCGGAGCTGTTGCGCGCCGAACTCGAACGCCGCACCGACGACAAGGAGCCCACCGACGACCTATGGACCGCCGTCATCGCCCAAGCGCGTCAGCCCGGCGAGGCCGGGCGGGTGTGGCAGCTGCTGGCGTGCGGGCTCGCGCTCAAACGACTGCGGGCCGTGGACCGACGTATGCGCGCCGCGACCGTGGACGAGCGCGGCGACATCCACGCCGACCTGCTCGAAGGGTTCCTCAACCGCCTGGCCACCGTCGACACCAGCAGGCCCAACATCGCGGGCAGGCTTGTGGACGCCGCAAGGTACAACGCGCGCAAGGCCCGCAAGGCCCGCCGCACCCACCTTCCCGTCGAGTACGCCCTCCACGCGCCCGACCCCACCGCCACGCCCGGCACTGGCCCGCACAACTGGACCGAAGCCGTGCAAGGCATGGCCGACGACTTCACCGCCGCCGGCCGCCGTCTCGACCCCCAAGGTCTGGAGCTGATCGCCCGCACCCTGCTCGACCGGCAACAACTCACCGAGGCCGCAGCGGACCTCGGCCTGAGCGTCGATGCCGCCTACAAACGCCGCCGCCGAACCGAGGAGGCCATCGCCGCCTTCTACTGCATCGCCGGGCGCCGCCCGGCCAGTGGGCGCGCCAAGGCCGTCAGACGCGATCCTGCTGCCACGGCAGAGGGGGCATAGCCGGAACCGCGGATTCGTCCACGGCGGGTCGGCCGTGAGCCACCTCCCACAACTCGCGGAAGATCTCCGCCAAGTCCTCGGCCCACATCTGATCAGCCTCGACCCGCCACACCGTCCGACCGAGCGCGTCCGCCACGACGAGCACCGGCCCGCCAGATCGGGCCACCAGCGTCGCCGACTCGGCGTGCCCCACCACGATCGGGGCTTCGTCCCCACGGGCGGCGTACACGCGATCACGACCCGGCGGCGGGTCCTCGCGCGCCAGGTCCCACACCGCGAACACCGCCTCCTCGATCGCCGGGACCGCACTGACCCGCGCCATCAACGCCAAGGTCGCCCCCTTGGACGACTCCCACCGTCGCCCCGGCAGAATCGCCAGCTCCAGCGCGAACTCGGCGCTACGCGCGATACGCCACGCCCGCCGCTCGGCCAGCCGCCGCGCCGCTTCACCCCCCTCGACGGGCACGGCCGCCCCGGCGCGCCGATCAGCGTCATGGTCGCTCACATGCGTCAGCCTGCCACCTCCGCCACGGCCCCCGATACCGTCCCACCCAGCGAACCAGCGGTGCAACAGAGCCCTCCACGATTCCAGAGGATTGACAGGCAGGCCACCAGCCCACGCTTGAGCGCGCCGCGTCCTTGGATGTAGAGCGCCTGTTGGATCGCCTCGTGGCTGATGCACATGTCCTTGTCGTCGGGGAAGTCGACGGCCTGGGCTTCCCTCTGAGATGTGGACACCCTGAGACTGGATGTTGATCCCCAGAGGAAGGGGTGTCCCCGTTGGGGCGTCCATCGAAGTGCACGGAGCCGACAGAGAGGGTCGTTGTCGACGTCGCGGGTGTAGTGGAACCGGGTGGTGGGGCGGCTCTTGGTGGGTTGTCGAGCCAGTGCCGCATCCCACCTGGCTCTACACCGACCACAGGGCGCTCGGCGGAACCGGCCGATGTTGGGCATACGAGATTCGCCCCTCCGGCCGGAGCCCGGCCGGAGGGTCAAGTGTGACTGGTAAGCAGTTCTTCGCTGAGGGTCTGGTTCCGTTCTCTTAACTGCTGCGCGATTCTTGTCCTCTCTGCCAGGTTTTTGATCAGGCACCTCGTGCAGGCCACCGATCCGATGGTGATGGCCCAGTCGGTGAGGTGTTCGTAGCCTGCGATGGCCAGATTGGTTATGCGTTGTGCGGAGTTCAGCGCGAATAGGTCGCGAACCGCGTCGTCGTGAGGTATCCGCAGGAGATTCTGGAAGTCCTCCCGCACTCCGTGGATCGGTCCCGACCGGGTATGCAAGGGAGTCACGCCGAGGTGGCGCAGGCATGTGTCGATTCTGGCGGAGTGTCGATCACTCATGCTGACCATATCGCCGAGGATTTGCTTGAGTGTGTCGTCGCGGACCCGAGATCGGACAAGGAGCCCGAGGATGGATATCGCTTCGCGTTCGAGGTCTTGCATCGCCGCGAGTTCGAAAAAGAATATCTCTTTTGCTGTTTTCATCCCTTGCCTCCTTCGCCCGTGTTCGGGCTTTCCTTCAGTTGGCTGAGGCGATACCGCGTTCGTTGTGGTTGGTGTCTGGCCGGCGACGGCCGAGGGCGTCCACCCTTCCCCACCGGCCTGGGATGTCGAGCAGTTCGATTCGTTCGGTGCCGCTGGGCAGCGCGGGATCAACGACGAGGTGATTTCCGTGGGGTTGCAGCCCGAGGATCACCCGGATGAGGAGAAGAGGGGTTGCGGCGGACCATGCTTGTGGACTGCAGGCTGTCGGGTATTGCACCGGGTACTTCGTTCGTTCACGATCGTATCCGGCGAATGCCTCCGGCAGGCGGCCTTCGAAGTAACGGGCCGCGTCGAACATCGCTTGGCAGATGACGCCGGCCTCCTCCCGGAACCCGTACCGCCACAGGCCCCACGCGATGATTGAGTTATCGAATGGCCACACCGTCCCGACGTGATAGCCCAACCCGTTGTAGCGGCCGTTGCCGGTGGCGAGGGTGCGGATGCCCCAGCCGGAGAACATCCGGGGTCCGAGCAGGTGGGCGGCGACGTCCGATGCCCGCTGTTCATCGACGATGCCGCTCCACAGCAGGTGCCCGATGTTGGACGACAGGGCGTCTACCTGCCGGCCTTCCGCGTCGAGGGCCAGGGCGTAGTATCGTCCGTCATCAACCCAGAAGTCCCGGTTGAACCGGGCTTTGAGGTCGGCTGCCTCTTGCTCAAGTCGCTGCGCGTAGGCAGGGTCGTTCCACACGAGACGGGCGAGCCGAGCGCCGCGCATCTTCGCGTCGTAGGCATAGCCCTGTAACTCGCAGGTAGCCCTCGGGAAGCCGGGTAGCCGGCCGTCGGCGTAGGAAATCGAGTCCCACGAATCCTTCCAGCACTGGTTCTGCAGCCCTGTGTCGGGGTTCCTCGTCTGGTACCACACGTAGCCGGTGCCGAGCAGGTCGCCGTAGGTGTCGATCCAGTCGAGCGCCGCCCTGGCCTCCATCTCGAAGCGTTGCGGGAGCAAATCGTCACCGGTCCACGTGTGGTACTCATCGAGCAGGATCACGAAGAGCATTGTCGAGTCGGCGGAACCGAAATAGGGCGAGTGGGGCTGCTCCCCGAAAGCGGCGGACTCGCCGTACCGCAGTTCGTGGAGGATCTTTCCCGGTTCCTCGTCCCGGAAGTCATCGAAGCGAGAGCCCTGGGTGAGGGCCAGCGTGGTGATGATCGGCGGCGCGAGGTGCGGCAGGAAGGACAGGGACTGCAGGCAGGTGAACAGGCTGTCACGGCCAAACAGGGTCATGAACCACGGAAGGCCCGCGGCGACGAGTTGGGTGCCCGTGCTGACGGAGGTGTAGCGCAACGCCGCCAGGTCGGTGAGGCTGCGACGGTAGGCGGTGGTGATCGACTCGTTGTCGCTGATCAGCCGGGGCGTCTCGCTCAGCCAGGTGCTCAGCGCCTCGCCGATCTGCGTCGCGGACCGGGGGCGATGCAGACGCAGGCTGTCACGGAAGTCGTGTCCCTGCGCGCCTACGATGTTCGTCGCCACATGGAAACGGGTGCGCCACTCGGCGTGCGCTGGGATCCGGATGCGGAACGTCATGCCGTGCTCGTCGACATCGCCGGCAACGCTGCTGGACACCACTGTCTCGCGTTGAAAGCTGCCGCGACGGTAGGCGAAACAGAGAAGACCGTCCTGGACAACAACGCTGATCGGGGCGACCTTGTTTGTCGGGTTCTTGACGTCGAACAGATCCGCGAAGTCCGCACCCATCTCTACTCTGACCACCAAGTCCACCGGTTCGTTACCCTCGTTGAGAACCGCGAGATCCTCAACGAAACTCCCGCCGATGCTGCGATGACGGATCGCGGAGATCTCCGTGTCAACGTAGTGGGTCGGCTCACCAGGGACCAGGAAGAACCGACTCTCGTAGTACTGCAGGTCATCCACCGACAGGGCGGTCAGGCGGTCGCCGTTGATGGTCAGCTGCCACACCGACAAGAACCGGGTGTCGTAGGAGAAGAGCCCCGTGGGAAAGACGGGCGAGGGATCGACATCTCCCTGCCGGTCGCTGACCAGAAACGTGTTGCCGTCAAGGATGTTGACCAAAGGGTTCATAACCCCTCCGCGGGCTTACCGCGGGCGACGGTCTCATTCATCCGCTCCCGCCACCAACTGCTACCTGATCGGCCCCTCGGGTCGCCCGACCCCGGTGCCGAGGGAAAAAACCGCCTGAAGGCCAACAAGAGCCTGACGTCACCGACCAGAGTCGCCTCGTTCCGCAACAGCGCGGCGATCACCTGTTCTCTCCCCGCCATCAGCTGATGAAGAAGAGCGGCGGGCACCGCCAACGTCGCCTCAGCCGGCTCCACGCCGTGGTCCAACGCCACCGCCCGGTCGCGCATGATGAACCGCCACAGCTCCGCGTTGTCAGCGTACTCCACCCTGATCAACAACGTGCCGGCCACCCAACCGGGCAAAACGCGGCCCGCACGCGACGGCAAGGCCCTGAAGAAGACCTCCCGCTCCCGGCTGAGTTCCCTGGTCGAGGGCGACATAACCGTATGGTAGGCGTCGCGCCCACCCTCCGTGTGCGGACTCGGCCAGCCCGAGGAGTACATGCTCACTTTCGAGTAAGAGCGACCGGCAATAGGTCCAAGATCCGGACAGGCGGGTACCCGCAGGCAGCAAGCAGGCACGGGTCCATCGATCATCGGAGTTCTCTACGCTCTGTGACCGATGGCGTCCCGTGCCTGCGCTGCCATCATCGTTGCTCGAACCGATCTTCCTCCAGTTCGCCGCGTTGTGTCCCGAGCAACCCGGGTTCGACCCGGGCCATCCCCTCGGTTGCCACCGCCGCCGGATCCCGAACCGGGTCGTGTTCGAACTGCTCATCGCCTCTCTGGTCCATGGATCCGGGTACGAACGGGTAGCCACCGACCAGTGCTCGGACCGCACGATCCGCCGACGCCTGCACCTGTGGGCCGAGGCCGGGCTGGGCGAACAACTCCACGAACTCGCGTTGGACGCCTATGACCGCATGATCGGCCTCGACCTGGCAGACGTCAGCGCTGACGGCGCGATCACCAAGGCCCCATGTGGTGGGGACCGGGCCGGCCGCTCCCCGGTCGACCGTGGCAAAGGTATGAAGCGCTCGACCGGTGTGGACGGCTACGGCATCCCACTCGGCCAGTGCCCAGGCACGCTCATGCATCGCCTCCGGGTGTCTGCCGTGGCGGATCATCAGTGCTCCCGCTCGTACAGCAAGTTCTCGGCGTCCAACGGCGCACTACGCCCGCCGACCGCATAGCCGCCGTACTCCGGTTGCGCCCGCCCCCGGTCCTGATCGGTCGCCGGAATGGGATCGGGTTGCCGAGCCTCTGACCGGCTACCGGTCCGGCAGGTGCAGGGAGAGCGCGTCCGCCGTCGTACCAGCGGGGGTCTTCCCCGGCCGCCGCGATGACCGTTGCGGCGAACGCCCGCACCGCGCACGGCGTCGGTCTGCCACACCTCGCGCACGCCTCAGCCGCTGTGCCCTCGTGACGCTGGTACAGCTCCACAGCTGTTGCGTGGGTCAGAGTGCCGCGCAAGGTCGGAATCGGTCGATGCATCGCGGCCCCCGTTCCTCTCGTCGCGGCCGTCGCTGGGGTGTCAGGAGGCGGGGCGTGTCCGGTCCGCTTGGTGGATCGGGGTGACGGTGGACCTGCCTTTCGTGGCTCGGCCACCGTGCGCGCGAGGTGTGGTGTCGTCAGCACTGGTGAGGAGCAGCCGGAACCGGGCTTTGGAGTCGGTGTCGACGAGCGTGAGTGCCTGATCCAGCGCCGATTGCGCCGCGACCCTCGGCGGTGCGGGCGCCCTCCGGTGCTCCCAGCGAGAGACGGTCGCCGTGGTCACGCCGAGGTGTTCGGCGAACGCGCGGACGTTCATCCGCAGCGCCTCGCGCAACGCGCGGACCTCCCGCCCGGTCCACCGGCCGACGACCATCGGCGTGCACCCGCACTCACCCGGACACTCCGCTTCCGCAGTGGGCACGGCCGGCGGCGCCGCGTGGTGCCGGCGTTGCCGTTCGCGGGCTTGTACTTCCTGGGCATGGAAGTCCCGCACGAGCGCGTCCACCTGATCGAACGCGGCCAACAGGGCTCCGTCCGCGCCGACCGCTGCGTCGGCGCCCTGCCAGAACCGGCGGGTGGTGCTCTCCCGGCCGATCTCGACGTTGCCGATCTGGCTGCGGGAGTAGCAGATGAGCTTGGCAAGCTCGACCTGCGTCATCCCAGCGACGCCACGCCAGGCGGCCAAGTGCCGGCCGAGATCCTTGCGTGCCTCGGCCACCTGACCCGGGGTGATTCCACCCGCCGCGCCGAGGCGGCGCGGCTTGCCGGGTACCTGCCGGGCCATCCTGCCCGGCCGCGTGAGCTGAGTACCCGCCACCGCTACCGCGCCCGCCGCTCAGCCAGCGAGTACACCTGCGCACCACCCGCAACCGCCGGGAAGTCGACCACGGCCGCGGTGAGGCTCGCCGGACCGGCGCCGGACGCGTCGATCAGCACCCACACCCCACCGGCCAGCACCGCCACCCGGCCCGCCGCGCCGTCCTGGCACACCACCGTGACCGCCGTTCCCGCCTCCGCGCTCACGTCCACCTGCACCGCCGCCCCGGCGTCCGCGTCCGCCCCGGTGAGGGCGGCAAGCGCCTCGGCCACCGGCGCGGCGGGCGGTGCGATGCCCACGCCCGTCGTCGCCGCGCCAGGCTCGGCCGGGCCAGCCTCGCCGGACGCGTCCGGTTCGACCGTCGGCGCGTCGCTGGCGTGCCCCTGGATGATGTAGAACCCAAGTTCGGCATCGGTGTCCCGGCCGAGCACCGCCCGCAACGCGGTGCGGGTGTGCGCCGCCGGCCATCGATGCTCGCCACGTTCGAGTTTGCCGATGTAGCCAGCATGGATGGCGAAGTGTCGTCCCGCGTGCTCGTACAGATAGGCGTTGACCGCCTCGGCTAACTCCTGCCGCGACATCGGCCGACCCGACCCCGATGGGGACCGCCGCGCCCGCCGAGCGTTGCGCAGCAGTTCGTTCGGCCCCGGTTGATACGCCACTGTGTACATCCGTCCCTGAAATGCGTGGTTGTGGTGGCAGGCACGGGCTAGGCGAGCGGTACGCGCACTCCGCAGCGGTGCGCGGGCCCCTCTCCTAGCCCCGCCCGCGCGGAGTGTGTGGGCGTGCCAGGGTGAGGCACCCGGCGGGCCTGCTGGGTGCCGCCCGCCGGGGCGTCGTGTGTTGTCTAGGCCGGGTTAGGTTGTTAGGCGACCGGCTCGCCGGTGAGGATCACCGATTGGTCGTGGTCGAGCCAGATGTGGTGGCGTCCGTCGTCGTAGGCGGTCATCCCGAAGCGGCGGATGCTAGGAAGCTGCCAGCGGTTCCAACGCTGCCAGGCGTCCTCGATGGCGGGCCACAGGGCGCGGGGTCCGCCGTAGGTGACGGTGGCCTTGTCGGTTCCGGGCCGGTACTGCACCCACGAGCAGTCGGTCTCGGTGTGCAGGAAGATGCCCTCGCCGCCATCTGGCAGGTTCTTGCTGATCGGGCCGAGACCGGGCACGGCCAGTTGCAGCAGGAACCGCAGCTCGCGCTCGTCGAACGCGTCGGCGGGGATGTCGCTGGTGGTCTGCGTCGGCTGGGTGAAGTCGAAGCTGGTGTCCGGGTCGGTGCCGTCGCGGAGCGGGTGGTCGGCGCGGGAGCGCAGCCACATGAAGTGGCCGGGGGTGTCGTGGAAGCGGCCCCGCACCGAGCTGGGCGTGGTCTTGTCGGCGACCAGGAGCGCGGACGCGAGTTCGCCTCGCACGTCGGCGACGATGCGCCCGCCGTGCACGAGCTGGCTGATCCAGGCCGGTGGGATCGTGGCGACGGCGGCGGTGGCGATGATCCGGCTGTACGGCGCGCGGACCGGCACCCCGAGCGCCCCGTCCCCTGCGGCCAGGAACGGCCGGTGGCCGAGGCCAGCCAGCCGCGCTCGGGCGGTCTCCACGAGCATCGTGTCGATGTCGATGCTGGTCACGTTCGCGTCGCCGAGGCGGTGGCACAGCAGGGCGGCGTTGAAGCCGGTTCCGGTGCCGATCTCCAGCACGCGCATTCCGCTATCGACGTCGAGCAGGGTGAGCATCTGCGCCATCAGGCTTGGGCGGGTCGAGGAACTGGTCGGCCAGCAGAAGCCGCCGCCCGGGTGTTCGGCGATCTGGGTGACCAGCGACTCATCGGCGTATACCGCCGCCAACCCTTCGGGCGTGTCGGCGCTGACCCGCTCGTTGTCGTCGTCGTAAAAGTGCGGCACGAACACGTGCCGGGGCGTCGCGGCGAACGCCTCCCGCCAGCCTGGAGCCAGCACATCCCGCCGGGTCAGCTCGGCAACCAGTGCGTTCGCGTGGTCCTGCCACCTACTCATGCGCGAGTTCCCTTCACCAGCAGATCGGCCAGTGCCGCAGCGATCGGCGCACCGGTCTCATGTTCCAGCCACAGCCACTGACCTGCCGGGTTGCATTCGAGCATGACCCAGCGGCCTTCGGGGGTGATAACGAAGTCGAACGCGCCGTAGCTCAACCCCAGCCGTTCCAGGAAGCGGCGCACGCCCGTTGCGACTGATTCCGGCACGTCGATGTGCTCGTAGGTGAGCGAGTCGTAGTCGGCCCGCCAGTCCACCCGTCCAGCCTGCGAGCGCGAGCGGATCGCGACCGCGATCGGCAGCACGCCGACCACGGTCACCCGGGCCTCGAACGCCTTCGGCAGATACTCCTGCACCAGGTGCGCGGTCGCCGCGAACGCCTCAGCGGAGATGTCGGCGGGGTCGATGATCGTGGTGTAGGGCTTGGTCGCCTGGTGGCCGTCCTCGGTGAACACCAGCGACGACAGCGGTTTGCACACCACCTGCCCGCCGACCCGCTTGGCGAACGCGGCCACATCGGCGGCCACGTTGCTCAGCAGCGTGCACGGCACCGCCAGCCCGCACCGGGCGGCCAGCGTCAGTTGCAGCGGCTTGTACTCGGCAGCGGCGGACTTGACCGGGTCGTTGACCCACAGCGCATCCAGGCTGGCCAGAAGCCCGCCGAGGCCGTGACGGGCCTCGACGGCCGCGAACACCTCATCGGCCGGTGACATCCCGGCAGGCAGCCGAAAGCTGGTTGGCCGCCAGTAGAACACCGAGCGCACCCGCTCCAGATCGAGCGTGTCCGCGGCGGTGCTCAACATGCCGGCCCAGCCGCCCTCCGCCGTGGTCGTCGCGGACAACCGCAGCTCCATCGGAAAGTCGCCGGTGTCGAGTCGCACGACCTTGCCTCCGGCGTGGGCCAACGCAGCCGCCACAGCGTCGGCTGTCGGGTCGTCAGCGCTGGTCAGGACCAGGATCGTGTCTTTGGTGTTCACGGCCGTCGCCCCCGCTTCCTAGCTGTCCGAGCCGGTGTCGGTCTGGCTGTCGCGGGACACCTTGCCGTCCGAAGACGTCTCGGTCGCCATGGAAGTCCGTGGCGAGGTGGAAGTGGTGTTGTGCTTGCCCTGTAGCGGCATCGGCACAGCCAGACTCGCCGCATACGGCCGAAGCTCGCCCGGGATGTGAGACATCGGGTAGGCCACGCCGCCGGGCTCACCCATCGGCAACAGCGCCGGGGGCGAGAACAGCGGAGCGACCACCCTGGGCAGGGTTGGGGTTCTCATCGCGGTGGTCCTTCCTGCCGCCACGTCGGCGGCATCGAACTAGGGGTTGTGGGTTGCCCGCGCGGTACGCAGCTCCGCGCGGGCAACCATCCGGCCGCCTTGGCGAGGCGTCAACGGCCGGAAGCCTCTCGATCGGCGGGAGCGCCGAACGCGTGAAACGGTGTGCGGTCGGCGGCTGTGAAGTCACCGTTGGGGCCGATCAGTTGCAGGGGCCGCCTGCGGGGAAGTTGCCGGTCGTGGCCGAACAGCGCGACGTGCGCGGTGTTGCGCTGGCTGCACGGCTCCAACTCGCCGCAGGCAAGGCACCGGCCGCCGCGATCGCAGCGCAGATGCGCAGCGATCACGCTGTGGGCCGCTTCCACTCCATGCAAGGCGCTGCCGTTCACCGACGCCCGCACGGTCGCCGTCGCCATCACGATCCTCCTTCGCCAGGCGGTGTCTGGGTTGATGCCCACCGGGACCGGATCTCGGCGACCGTGGCCCGGCCCTCGCCGGTCAACCGCACCGTCAGGGCTCGGGTGCGAGGCACGATCTCCATCAGGTGGTCGCCGAGCAGCAGGTGCACCGTCGTGCGCACCGCCTCCACCGACACGTCGTGCAGCAGCGCGGCGAGCTGGCTGACCGTCCAGTCCCGCCCCGGCTCAGCGAGCAGCGCGTCATAGATGCGCTGACGCGGAACGCTCGCCACGGTCAACACGTTGGCGCTCAAGGCTTTCACCGCCCATCACCCCCGTCCGCTGCGAGCACCCGTTGCGCCCAGCGAGCCTGCGGGCACGGAAACCAGGCGAACCTGCACGACACCTCATGGCATCCCCAGCACAGCCCATCGGGCTCCGCCCGATGCACCAGCAGGACCGACCGCGCGTCGGCGATCTCGTCGGCGTGCGCCTTATCAGCTTCGATGATCACGACCATGGGCCTGTCCTCGCATCCAGAGCGTCAATCTGGCTGGCGTTCCATCCGACGTTGACCAGCCACGTCGAAGGCCCACCCGTAGGTAGCGCAGGGGAACCGCGCGTGACAGTTCAAGCAGCGGCTGCATTCCGGCCACTCGATCGGGCAATAGTTCGCACTGCCTGCATCGCCCACCGAACGTTGGCGTCGACCGCGCCCGCTCCATTCCCGGCGATCTCTGTCATCTCTTGTTCCCCCCTCTCACCGTGAGGGCACCCAGCCGGACGGAGGCTCCTGTCACGCCCGGCCAGGGCGACCACCTTGGTTGCCGCCGATTTACGGCGTCGATCTATGTGACCTGACGTTATGGAGCTGTCGCGCACCGGAACTACTACATCGGTAGCAGTGTCCGTATCGTGATGGTCATGGAATGTGGTGGATATGGATATTGAGCCGAGCCTCATTCGCGGCATCGGGGCGAACATCGCTGCTCACCGACGTGCCGCCGGGGTCACGCAGCAGGAACTCGCGTCACGGATCGGCAAGTCGGTCCAGTGGGTGTCGGCTGTGGAGCAGGGCCGCAGACACGCGGAGCGGCTTACCGACCTGCTTCGGATCGCGCAGGTCGTGCAGTGCACGATCGAGGACCTGATCGGCCGCTCCGTGGACAACCTCGTTCCCGGACCTCGCCCCGCGGGCGAGGCGGTAGCCGCCGTCCGAGAAGCGATCATGCGGGCAGCGGCACCCGCCGCCTTCCCCCGAGTTGCCGAGCCCGTGCCAAACATCGGCGAACGGGTAATCGCGGCGTGGACGATTTGGCACAGCTCGCCGACCGCGCACACCATCCTGGGCGGCGTGCTGCCCGGCCTGATCGTCGACGCTGTCGCCGCCTACCGCGCCGCCGAGGACCGCCGCTCGGCCGCCCGCAACCTCGCTGGCACGTACCAGGTCGCCCGGCAGTGGCTACACCACATCCCAGACGGAGACCTCGCCTGGATCGCCGCCGACCGAGCCATGAACGCCGCACGCGAAGCCGACGATCCCCACTTGATCGCGATCGGGGCGTGGGCGCTGTCGGCGTCCTATCGCCGGGCCGGGCAACAAGACGAGGCCACCCGCCTGTGCCTCGCCGCCGCCGACGAACTGAGGGCGCACATTGATCAATCTGCGCCCGATCCGAAGCTGCTCGCCGACTACGGGATGCTTCACCTAGCCGCGTCCATCAGCGCCGCCCAGTCCGACGACGACGGGCGCGCGTGGGCATTCCACCGAGTCGCCGAGGAAGCCGCCCGCGCGATCGGCCGTCACTACGATCCATGGACCGCCTTCGGTCCCGCCAACGTCGACATCCATGGCCTGGCCATCAGCGCCGAACTTGGTCGGGCGGATGACGTCGTCGAGTACTCCGCGCGTCTACACATCGATGACATACCAAGTGTCGAGCGTCGGGCCGCCGCGCTGATCAACACCGCTCGCGGCTTCGTCCGCCGAGGCGAGGACGAGTCAGCAATCCTCGTTCTGCTCGACGCGGAGAAGATCTCGCAGGAGGAGGTACGGGACTCGACACTGGTGCGCGAACTCCTGCGTGAACTGATCTTCCGGGACAGGGCGAGAGCACGGACACATGTGCGCGCACTCGCCCAACGAGTTGGCCTCATCCCAGCGAACTGAAACGATGACCTCGCATCCAGCCATCGGTGCCGGACGAGCGGCTCGTCAGGAGGCCAGCGATGACCGCCGGAGTCGCCGCCGCGACGTCGCCCGCAGCGATGGGGCCGCCCGCCGACGCCCGAGCACCGGCCCGCCCATGGACGAAGGCCGCCATCGCACCAGCATCCATCGCCCCGACCCCTTGTGCCATGAGCGCGCCAGCGATCCCGGCCAGCACGTCGCCCGTTCCCGCCGTCGCCAACCACGACGGCCCGTCATTCTGACTCGATAGCCAGCCCTCTGGACTGGCAACCAGCGTTGTCGGTCCCTTCAGCAGGACCGTCGCGTCCACCTGCTTGGCCAGCAGCGTTGCGTAGAAGGCCGGCCGAGCCTCAACCTCGCTGCGCGGGACCGGCGTGCCCAACTGCCCGAGCATCTGCGAGACCTCGCCGGCGTGCGGAGTCAGCAGTACGGTGTCCGCCTCGGCGGCTCGAACTCCACCGGACCGCTGCCTGACGCACGCCGCGAGTGCCCCCGCGTCCACGACGCATGGAAGGCCAGATGCCAGAGCTTGATCGATCGCCTCGTCCTGGTCGGTGTCCGACTCGACACCCGAGCCCAACAGCCACGCCTGAACGCGGCCCTTGCCAGGCACCGCCTCCGGCACGGCGCGAAGCACGTGGTCCGTCACCTGGCGCGGGCCGATGAACCTCACGATCCCGACGCCCGCCCGCTGCGCGCCCAGCACGGCGAGCACGGCCGCGCCGGGGTAGGCGTCCGAGCCCGCCACCACGCCGAGGACACCCCGCGTGTACTTGTGACCGGCGTGGTTCGGCACCGGCCACCGCGCCGCCACACCGGCGTCGGTCAACCGGCGCACGTACGGCCGAGACGGCAGACCCTCGTCAATGCCGACCGGCACGTGCACGAGCCGTCCAGCGACGTGGGCCGCTGGTGGCAGGAGGAGACAAGGCTTCAACGTGCCGAAGGACACGGTCACATCGGCGGCCAGGCAGTCCCCATGGATCTCGCCGGTGTCCGGGTCAAGACCGCTGGGCATGTCCACTGCGACGACCGTAGCTGCGCGTGGAACCGCCGCTGCCAGTCGCTTCGACACCCCGCTCAGGCCAGGCCGACCACTTATGCCAACAATCCCATCGAGCACGAGTTCTGCTCGTTCGAGAAGGCGGCTTACCCGGTCTTCACCTGCGGGTTCCCGTGCATCTATGACTCGGCCGCCAGCACCGACGAACGCTCGGAGACCACGCTCATAGGCGTGGCCTCCGACCATTGCGGCGGTGACCTGCGCACCGCCACGCTGAAGACGAGCACCGGCAAGAAGCGCGTCGCCTCCGTTGTTGCCGCTACCAACCAGCATCACGACACGGCGGCCGTAGACTCCACCGCTGTTCTCCCGCAGTATCCGGGCACACACCGAGTTGAGTGCCGCAGCGGCCCTGTCCATCAAGCCGCCCTCGGGCAGGCGAGCCAGGACCGGCAGCTCAGCGGCCCGGATGTCGTCAGCGCAAAAAGCCGCCAGAACCTCGTCCACAGAACGCATTACGCAAGGATTCCATACAGCGAGCGAGGCTCATCAATCAGCCAAGCTTGGTGCCGCGAACGCGGGCCGATGTACCGGAGCGGCACTGATCGGACTGCCAACCGGCCTGTGGAGAACACCGGTCTGCACGTTGTAGGCCGTCATGCCAGCCGAGAGGGCCGCCGTGACTCCCACTTCGGCGTCTTCGTACACCAAGCAGCGGGCCGGATCGGCACCGAGTCGCTGTGCCACCAGTAGGAAGATGTCCGGCTCAGGTTTACCTCTGCCCTGCGGAACATCGCTCCACGTCACGACAACATCGAACAGGGCATCAAGACCCGTGGCTTCCAGCCCTGCCCACACGGTATTCGTGGACGCGTTCGAGCCGATGCCAAGCCGCTGACCGCGACGCCGCGCAGCACGAGCCACCCGCGCGATCTCCTCGACTACTTTCAGGTCAGGAGCAGCAGCCTGCACGTAAAAGCGACACCTGCCGATGATCTCGTCAATCGGCTCGGGCAGCGGCCCGAACTCCTGCTCCCACACGATCAGCATGTCCGGCGAGGCAATCGCCTGGCGCGGCCAGTACCAATCCGGGTCGAGCTTGACCCCCGCATCACCCATCGCACGAGCGAGGGCACCGAAGCAGACGTCGCGGGAGTCGACCAGGGTGCCATCCCAGTCGAAGATCAGGGCCTCGTAGGTCTTGCCGTCCGGGACGGCAGTGCGCGCGGTCACCAAACCAACGTACCTGGCGACGCAAAGGCTTCCGCGATCATGGACAACGACACCGGGGGTGCCACCGGATCTCGGTGGCACCCCCGGTGTCGTTGCGTTCCCCTGCGCGATCCTCCGCGTTGGCGGCGGACCGTTGACGGGCCAGTGGGGCCCCTCGCTATCGACGCCTCACGGCCGACGCTACGCCACCACCTCCGACAGCGGTTCCGGCTCTTGCCGACGGGGCCGGACGGACACCGGGCCGATGGTAGTCACGTCGTGCTCTGCCTTGAGGATCTTGAGTAGGAGTGACGCGCGTGCGTTGGACACGCCGTGCCCGTCGTCGCGCATAGCGTCCGCGAGGTTGTCCCGCGACAGTGACCGGCCCTTGGTGGCGAGGCTCGCGCGGGCCGCCCGCGCCGCCGGTATCAGGTGCGCCACGGCGCGGATGCCGACCGACCCCGCCGCCCCGGCCGCCCGGGTCGCCGATCCCGCCCGGAGCAGGCTGGCCCGCGCCGCCCGGGGTGCCCCCGTTTGCCTCGGCGGCCCGGTCGGCCGGGGCGATCGCGGACGACGCCGGGCTACTCGTCCGCTCACCGGGGAACCGCGTCATCGCGACTCCGGTCGGTGGACATGACGTCAAGATGCATCCGGGCGACCGGTTCTTGGTTCACCAGTTTTCCCCTCCGGCACCCGCTGGAAGAACAGCCGTGGCCGCGTCCCCTCGGGGTCGACCACCGCCGACGCGTCGTTGCGATTTTCCGGTGGCACACCCATCGCCTCCAGCGCCTGGTCCCAGGACTCGAAGTCTCCGGGCGGGGCCTGCACCTGGTAGCCGAGCGCCTCGGCCCAGAACGCGGCCAACCGGGCCGGGTCGGCGCAGTCGAACGTGATCTGGACGTCGCGGGTCACGGCGGATCCCTGTTTCCTGATCTGGTCGGTCATGGTCCCACCCTCTCCCGGATAGCGGACAGAGCTGTTCCGCTATCCGTGCAACGATCGACGAGTGACCGTCGAGGCGACCACCGAGCGGGTGCTGCGGCTGCTGGCGCTGCTGCAACGACGACTGTCCTGGACGGCCACCGAGCTCGCCGTCGAGCTGGGCGTCACCGACCGTTGCGTACGCCGTGACGTGCAGCGCCTGCGGACACTCGGCTACCCGGTGCGCGCGGTGTCGGGCGTCGGCGGCGGCTATCAACTCGGTGCGGGCACCCGACTGCCGCCGTTGCTGCTCGACGACGAGGAGGCGGTCGCCACCGCGGTGTCACTGCGGCTCGCCTCCGGGGGCACTGTCGCCGGGGCGAGCGAGGCGGCGCTGCGGGCGCTCGCGAAGCTCGACCAGGTGATGCCGTCGCGGCTCCGCGCCGAGGTGCGGGCGGTGCACGGCGCCACCGACACCCTCATCGGCCCGGTGGCCGAGATCGACGCGGAGCTGCTGGTGACACTGGCCCGCGCCTGTCGGGACCGGGTGCGCGTTCGATTCGACTACCCCGGTCGGGACGCTGGCGAGCAGGAACGCACGGTCGAGCCGGTTCGGATGGTCACGACCGGCCGCCGCTGGTATCTGATGGGCTGGGACGTCGACCGCGACGACTGGCGGACGTTCCGGTTGGACCGGATGCGGTCGGCGGCGGCCACGACCTGGCGTTTCCCGGCACGCGAGCACCCGGATCCGGTCGCCTTCGTGCAGCGGGCGGTGACCGGGGCGCCGTACCGGTATCTCGCCCGAATGCGCGTGCACGCCCCGGCCGACCAGTTACGTGAGGTGGTCCCGCCCCAGGTGGGACGGGTCGAAGCCGACCGCGACGGGTGGTCCGTGCTGGTCCTCGGCGGCGACAGCCTGGACTGGCTCGCCGCGCACCTCGCCCGCCTGACCTATGAGGTCGAGGTGCTGGAGCCTCCCGAGCTGCGCGAGGCCGCAGGCCGGCTCGCCCGTCGCCTCGCGGTGCTGGCCGGTGCGACGTCGGAGCCCGGCGCGCGGTGACGCAGCGTGTAACGGCGCAGCGACACCGGGCCGCCGTCAGGAGCGGTCCATGGTGCCGTGCTGGTGCCGACACACCGCCATCCCGCGCGCTCGTACAGTGCCGCGGCCGCGGTGTCACCGGCGGCCACCTCCAGCACCAGGTCCGTTGCGCGTTTGTCCGCCCACTGGCGGGCCCGGTCCAGCAGTGCGCTGCCCAGCGCCAACCCCCGGGCCTTCGGCACCACGAAGAGACGAGCCACCTCGGCCGTCGGCTGGGCCAGCGGCCCGCTCGCCGGGTTGGGCAGCCGATGCACAGCGATGTGTCCCACCACGGCAGCATCATCGTCGACGGCGACCCAGGCCCGCGCCGGGTGCGGCTCGCGGAGCCAGCGGTGCGGGTCGGCGGGCCAGTTCAGCGGGTACCTGTCGACCCGGTGAACCTCGGCGAGCGCCGCGACGCAGCCGTCCACGTCGGAGGCGCGCCGCCGGCGGATGCGCGGTGGGTTCACAGGTCGTCAAACGGGCTGGCGTAGCGGAACTCGCCCCGGATCGACTCGTTCCACGCGTGCATCGGCCGAGCCATGAAGTACTGCGGCCCCCACGGCTGCGGCGGGGTGACGCCCAACTCGACGGCGGGCCGGAACCCGAAACGCGGGTAGTAGTCGGGGTGACCGAGCAGCACCACCAGCGGCTCGTCGCGCGCGTCGGCCGCGCCGAGCACCGCGTGCATCAACGCGCTGCCGACCCCGCGCCGCTGCCACCCGGGCAGCACGCCCAGCGGCCCCAGGCCCAACGCCACCGCCGCACCGCCCACCAGGCCGCGGGTGGCCACCACGTGACCGACCACCTGGCCGTCCGAATCGGCCGCCACCAGGGAGTACGCGGGCAGCCAGCCCGGGTCGACGCGGAGCGCGTCGACGAGCGTCGCCTCGACCGGCACGCCATCGCTGCCCTCGGCCTTCGCGAAGGCGGCGGAGTGCACCGCCCGGATGGCGTCGACGTCGGCGGGCGTCTCGCGTCTGATCAGCACCGCGCCACCATAGACGCGGTGAGTCGCCGGCTCCACGCGTTTATCGCAGGCACCGATCTGCCGGCGGTCGTCGTGCCTGGCGGTCGTGGTGGGTGGCGGTCGTGGTGGCCGGCGGGCGGCACTTCGCGGACATGGCGGGGAAACGCTTGATGTCTGTGAGTCATCAAGATGCCGCCCAGTCATCAAGCTCACCGCGATCCGCGATCCGCGATCCGCGATCCGCCACTCCGGGCCTGGTACTTCTCTGGTCCGCGCGTGCGGGCCTCGCCGGCCCTCCGGGCGTGATCTCAGCCGACGGCGGTGGCTGAGGGCGGGGCAGTGCCGCCCTGTGGTGCCTCCGGAACCATCAGCCGGATGATCTCCGCCCGGTCGGCGGGCGAGGGCAGCCCCCAGTCCGGCCGGTAGCCGTACACCTCGTGCAGTGGCGTGGAACCGGTGCGGCCGTCCAGGATCTCCACGGCGTCCGTCCCGATCAGGCCGGGGTGTTCGACGCCGCAGGCCTCGGCGACCCTGATCAGGTCCCGGCGTAGCGTCCGTAGATAGTTTGCCGCCCGGACGGCCTTCGACGCCGGGTCCAGGCCCCCGGCGAGCCACGCGTTCTGGGTGGCGACACCGGTGGGGCAGGTGTCGGTGTGGCACTTCTGTGCCTGGATGCAGCCGATCGCCAGCATCGCCTCCCGCCCGACGTTGACCAGGTCGCAGCCGAGCGCGAACGCCACGATGGCGTTGTCCGGCAGACCGAGCTTGCCGGCGCCGACGAAGACCACCTGCTCGTGCAGGTCGTGCTCGGCGAAGATCTTGTAGACCCGGGAGAAGCCCTGCTGGAACGGGAGCGACACGGAGTCAGTGAAGATCAGCGGTGCGGCGCCGGTGCCGCCCTCGCCGCCGTCGATCGTCACGAAGTCCACACCCCGGCCGGTGTCCCGCATCAGGGTGGCCAGTTCCTGCCAGAAGCCCAGGTCACCCACCGCCGACTTGATGCCGACCGGAAGACCAGTCTCGGCAGCCAGCAACTCCACCCAGTCGAGCAGGCTGTCAGAGTCGGAGAACTCGGCGTGCCGGGATGGGCTGACGCAGTCCTCACCAGCCGGAACGCCCCGGGTGGCGGCGATCTCGGCGGACACCTTCGCCCCGGGCAGCAACCCACCGAGGCTCGGCTTGGCGCCCTGGCTCAGCTTGATCTCCAACGCCTTGACCGGCGCGCCGGCGACCAGGTCCTTCAGCCGGTCGAGGCTGAACCGGCCGTGTTCGTCGCGGCAGCCGAAGTACGCCGTGCCGAGTTGGAAGACCAGTTCACCGCCGTTGCGGTGGTACGGCGACAGACCGCCCTCACCGGTGTTCTGCAGGCAGCCGGCGAGCGCCGCCCCCTTGTTGAGCGCGGTGATGGCGTTGCCGGAGAGCGAGCCGAAGCTCATCCCGGAGATGTTGACGACCGACTCCGGCCGGAACGCCCGGGCCCGTCCCCGTGCCGCGCCGAGCACCTTCGCGCAGGGCAACCGCACATCGTGGCCGGCGGCCGGTGACGACGGCGGCACGGCACGACCGAACGTGCGGTGTTTGATGATCGGGTACCCGGGGGTGTACTCGATGTCGTTGTCCGTGCCGAAACCGAAGTAGTTGTTCTCCTGCTTGGCCGACGCGTACACCCAGCGGCGCTGGTCGCGGGTGAACGGCCGCTCCTCGTTGTTGCCGGCCACGATGTACTGCCGAAGCTCCGGCCCGATCGTCTCCAACAGGTAGCGGGCGCGGCCGAGGACCGGGAAGTTGCGCAGCAGCGCGTGGTCGCGCTGGATCAGGTCCCGCGCGGCGAGCGCCGCGACGGCGGCGGCGACGGCGGGTACGGCTCGACGGGCCCAGGTCATGCCGGGGACTCTTTCCGCCCCGGCGGCGGATCAAACCGGTGAGCTGGCTGGTGGCGGTGCGGGTGCGCCCCGCACCGCCACCCACGCCTCAGCGGTGCCGGAACGACTCGCGGACCGATCCGCCGACGACCGTGCACCACGTGCTCGTGCTGAGCTTGCCGTTGCGGGGCAGACCGTGCAGCGCCTGAAGGTCCTGCACCGCCCTGCGGGTGGCGTGGTCGTACGCCCCGGTGACGGTGACCGCGTACCCCTTGGTGGCGAGGATTTCCTGCACGGCAGTGACCGGCGCTCCGGCCGCGTGCTGGTCCAGTTCCGGCGCCAGCGTCTCCCAGGTGGGCGTGGTGAGGGTGGCGTCCACGTCCACCGCGATGCCGTTGCGGGCCTGCCAGTCCTGCACGGCCGCGACGGTCGCGGCGTCGAACGTGCCGCTGACGGTCACCGGGTAGCCCCGGTAAGCGAGCAGGTGCTGCACCACCCGGACCGAGGGGGAGTTGACGAAGCGCCACAGGTCCGGCCAGCGGCGCGCCGGCACGTCACCGAGTTTGGTGCCCAGGGCGGCGTGCACCCGTCGCCGCAGCTCGGGGAACTGGCGGTAGAAGGCGGCGCCCGGGCACTCGGTGGTGCGGAAGTCCCAGTGGCCGAAGATGTCGTGAGCGTGCAGTCCGTACTGCCGGCAGATCGCGACGCAGAGCTTGACCAGTGAGTCGGTCAACGCCTCCGGCGGCGTCTCGGTGACGTAGGTGCCCTCGTTCTCGATGCCGATGGCCCGGCCGTTCTCACCCGGGCAGTGGGCCGAGATCATCTGCCGGTCGCCGGCTTCGAGCCGCTCCAGGCTGCCTCGGCGGCCCTCCAGCACGTAGCCGCCGCGGCTCACCGTGAAGTGCTGGCCGGTGTCCGACCAGCCGTTGCCGTCGATGTGCAGGTCCTGGCAGTCGTGCGCGAGCTTCACCGCCTGCTCGCGGGAGTAGTCGGTGACGTTCGGGAACGCCATGTGGTGCACGATGATCTTGTTGGTGGCGATGGCGCTCACCGACAGCGGGTCCTTCGGTGGGCGGGCGGCCCACTCGTCACAGCTGATGATCCAGTCCAGGTCGGTGCCCGGCGCTGCCTGCGCCGCGGCCGGGAAGGCGAGTTCGCTCCCGACGACGGCGACCGTGGCGGCGCCGAGACCGGCCCGCAGCAGCGTCCGGCGATCCACTTCGGAATGGTCGACGTGCATTGCATCTCCTCCTGCGGCCGACGGCGGGGGATGAAAAGTAGCTCCAGTGGCCGCACGCACTCCGGAGAATATTGCCAAGACTCGCTCGCGCGCTAGAGGGTGCCCAGCCTCGGGCGGGTGACCCGGCCTGGTCGGCGTTTCCGCGTCGCGGGTCGGGGGTAGGTCCGAGCTGACCCAACCGGCTGCCCCTTAAGGAATGACCAGATGAGTGACAACGTCAGCGACGCGGTGGGCGACGCTCTCCGCTCGGTGATGCTCTTCCTGCCCAAGGCCGTCGCCTTTCTGGCGATCCTGGTGGCCGGATGGCTGATCGCCAAGGCCGTACTGAAGATCGTGGAGAAGGTCCTCGAACGGGTGGGCTTCGACCGCGCCGTCGAACGCGGCGGCATCCGCCGCGCGTTGAGCCGCTCCCGGTACGACGCCAGCGACATCGTCGCGAAGCTCGCCTACTACGCGGTGCTGCTGTTCACCCTTCAGCTCGCCTTCGGCATCTGGGGGCCGAACCCGATCTCCGACCTGCTCGGCGCGGTGATCTCGTGGCTGCCCCGGGCCTTCGTCGCCATCGTCATCGTCGTGGTCGCCGCGGCCATCGCCAACGCGGTCAAGGACATCATCAGCGGCGCGCTCGGCGGTCTGTCGTACGGCCGGGTGCTGGCCACCATCGCCTCGGTGTTCATTCTCGGCCTCGGTGTCATCGCCGCGTTGAACCAGATCGGCGTGGCCACCGCGGTCACCACTCCGGTGCTGATCGCCGTGCTGGCCACGATCGGCGGCATCCTCGTCGTCGGTGTCGGCGGCGGTCTGATCCGTCCGATGCAGAGTCGTTGGGAGTCGTGGCTGACGCGCGCGGAGCAGGAGTCGCAGCTCATCGCCGAGCACGCCCAGGCGTACCGGGCCGGTCGCCGCGACGCCGAGGCCGAGCTGGCCCGCCAGTCGGCCACCACCAGCGGCGCGGAGGCCATTCAGGTGGTGCCCCGGCCGGCCGACGCCGACGCCACCCAGGTGGTGACCCGACCCGCCGACCCGGAGTCCACCCAGGTCGTCCACTTCCCGGTCAGCTCCGACGCCACCCAGGCGGTCGGTCGCGGTGCCCTCGACGGCGATACGACACCGGCCCGGCCCTCCGCTACCGACGACACGACCCAGGTGGTCAGCGGCTCGGCCGACTCGGAGGTCACGCAGGTGGTGGGCGCCGGTGCCGACCCCGACGCGACCCAGGTGGTCCGGGGCAGCACCGATCACGCGGTGCCCGGGCAGCGCACCAGCGACGACAGTGAGACCACCACTGTCATTCCGCCGGTGGACCGGCGCTGACACCAGCGGTACGGCGCGGGGCGGGATCGATCTGATCCCGCCCCGCCGCGCGTCGGCCGTTCCGCCCCGCCGCGCTCGCCCGGCACGCCGAAAACGCTGGCCGCAGCCGCACCGGTTGTCTAGCATCGCGGGCATGACCTGGCGACATTGATCCAGCAGCGTCGGCCGATCCCGTGGGCCACCGCGGGCACCGCACGTCCGGTGTCCGTGTCCACTCCCACGGGAAGGCCCCATGATCCCCACCGCTTCGCGCGTGCCCGACCCGGCGGTCCGTCGGCTGACGGCGACCCTCTACGGGTACGCGTTCCTCAGTGATCTTGTCCTGCTCTATCCGCTGTACGTGGTGTTCTTCGCCGACACCGGGCTGTCGGTGGGGCAGATCGCGTCGCTCTTCGTCATCTGGTCGGCCGCCGGCATCCTGTTCGAGGTGCCCTCCGGCGCCTGGGCCGACGTGCTGTCCCGCCGGCTGCTGCTGTGCCTCGCGCCGCTGGTGGCCGCCGCCGGGTTCGCGCTCTGGGTGCTGGTTCCGTCGTACCCGGCGTTCGCTGTCGGTTTCCTGCTCTGGGGCGCCGGTGGCGCACTGGTCTCCGGCGCCCTGGAGGCGTTGGTCTGGACCGAGTTGGACCGGCTCGGCGCGGTCGGCCGGTACGCCCGGGTGCTCGGCCGCGCGCGGACGGCGGGTGTGCTGGGCGTGGTGCTCTCCGGAGTGCTCGCCGGCCCGGTGCTCGCGGCCGGCGGGTACCCGGCGGTCGGCGCGGCCAGCGTGCTGGCCTGTCTGCTCGCCACCCTCGTCGCCACCCGGCTTCCGGAGCACCGCCTGCCGGCCGCCGCGCCCGTCCCGCTGGCCGAGGCGGCGATGGCCGCTCGGTCGGTGGCTGCCGCAGCACCCCGGCCGGACGGGCCGGACACCGTCCCACCCGCGAACCCGGACGACGATGGTGACCTGGGGTGGTGGGAGACGCTGCGCGCCGGAGTGGCGCAGGTCCGCACCCGTCCGCCGGTGCGGGGCGCCGTGCTGCTGGTGGCCGTCGTCGCCGCCGACTGGGGTGCCCTGGACGAGTACACGCCGCTGCTGGCCCTGGACACCGGCGTCGGGGCGCAGGCCGTACCCCTGCTGCTCCTGCTGCTCTGGGCCGGGGTGACAGTCGGCGGGCTGCTCGCGCCGGCGGGGGAGCGGCTGGGCAGCCGAGGGTACGCCGCCCTGTTGGGGCTGGTCGGCGTCGCGCTGGCCGGCGGTGCCCTGCTCCGGCACCCGGCGGGGTTCGTGCTGATCGCGGTGGCGTTCGGCGCGGCACAGTTGGCCACCGTGCTGGCCGACGCGCGGCTTCAGGCGCGGATCACCGGCACCAGCCGCGCCACCGTCACCTCCCTGGCGGGGATGGCCACCGACGTGCTGATCATCGTGACGTACGCCGGCTACGGCCTGCTCGCCACGGCGGCCGGCAACGCGGTGGCGTTCGCGCTGACCGCCGGGGCGTACCTCGTGGTGGCGCTGGTGCTGCTGACCCGCCGTCGGCCGCCGGCCACCTCGGCCGCGGTGCCGGAGCCTGCCTTCGACTGGAAGTCGCGGTGACATCAGACACCGTCACCTAAGGTTATGTCGGGAATCCTTGACACGTCGGGAAGTTCCGACGCATCATCCTGACGTGCCCGAAGACGACCTCTTTCTCGCGCTGGCGAATCCGGTCCGCCGCCGTCTGCTGGAAATCCTGACCGACGGGCCCCGCACAGCAGGCGACCTCGCCGCCAGCTTCGACCTGAGTCGGCCGGCCGTGGCCGAGCACCTGCAGATCCTGCGGCGGGCCGGGCTCGTGCAGGACCAGCCCACCGGACGACAACGGCACTACCACCTGACCGCCGAGCCGCTCGCCCAGGTCGGCGACTGGCTGCACCCCTTCGAGCGGTTCTGGCGCCAGCGCCTCCGCACCCTTGCCGACATGCTCCAGGAGGAGACCATGACAGATACCGCCACCATCGCCGTGGACCAGTTCATCGCCGCGCCGCCGTCGAAGGTCTGGCGCAGCCTCACCGAGCCGGAACTGCTCGCCCGTTGGTGGGTGCCGGGCGACGTCGCCGCCGTCGTCGGTCACCGCTTCCACCTACAGATGCCCGGCTGGGGAGCTGTGGCCTGCGAGGTCACCGAGGTGGAGCCCGAGCGGCGTTTCGTCTACACGTTCAACGAGAACTGGACGCTGACCTGGCGACTGGTTCCCGAGGGCAACGGCACCCGACTGTTCCTGGACCACTCGGGATTCGACCTTGACGACCCCCGGGCCCGAGACGCCTTCGCACGGATGGGGCCCGGCTGGCGGGACAAGATCCTGCCCGGGCTCGCCCAGTTGGCTGCCGACCTGCCGGATTAGTCACCGAATCGACGAAGGGCCCGGCGACGGCCCGAAGAGACCGTCGCCGGGCGGCACGGTCAGCCGGCCATGTGGAGGAACGACCACTGGTGGCCGTCGATGTCCCGGAAGCCGCGCATGTACATCGGCCCGTTGGCCATCCCCGGCCCGAGCGACTCCCCACCGGCGACCGCCGCCTGGTCGACCAGTTCGTCGACCTGCCCCCGACTCGACGCCGACAGCCCGACGATGACCTCCCGGCTGCTCGCCGTGTCCGTCGCGGCGACCCCGGTGTACGCCTCGAAGCCCGAGCGGAGGTGCAGCACCAGTCGGGTGGTGTCGGAGACGGTGAGCACCATGCTGTCTCCGTCCGGCTCGGCCTGGTCGCTGGTGAAACCGATCGCCCGGTAGAACTCGGTCGCGGTGGTCAGGTCGCGCACCGGCAGGTTGATGAACGTCATGGTCATCGGTGGTCTCCGTCCGTCTCGAGCAATGCCTTCAGTGCGGCGAGCCGTTCCCGCCAGTACGCCTTCAGCTCCGCGGCCTGCTCGGCCCCGGTCAGCTTCTCGTGCAGGACGCTGACCCGGGCCTTCGACTCGCCGACAGCGTCGATGCCGACGACGATCCGGGTGGGGCCACCGGCCCAGTCGGCCCGGAAGCTGCGCGGCGCGGTGGCGGTGCGGACGCGCACCTCGACGTCGGGCAGCCAGCGGGCGCGTGCCGTCTCGTCGGCGAACGCCTCGAACAGTCGCCGCGCCGACACCGCCACCGTCCGGCTCGCGCTGGCCTCGAAGCCACCGCCGCGTCGCTGGCCAGGCGCGCGCAGGCCGCGCGCCTGCTCGTACCCGACGGTGATGGTCTGCGCCCACCAACCCGCCACCTCGTGCTCGGTGCCCAGGTGACGAGCGATGCGGGTGTGCGTCCACCCGGTCGCGGACGCGGCGTCGAGCAGGCCGAACCACTCGGCCCAGCCGCGGCCGGTACGGTCGCGGATCAGGTCGTCGGCGATCCGCTCGGTCTGCGCCGCGGCGGCCGCGGGAGGCGCCGCGGCGGTGGACTCCTGAGCTGGCGGTGCGGCCGGCTCGGCGGCCCGATTGATCAGGTGCCGGCGGGCCGTGGTGTAGCTCTCGCCGGTCTTCTCCATCCGGGTCCGGACCCGGGCCTTGAACGATCTCTGGGTGGTCATCACATGCTCCCGGTCAACGGCACGGTCACCGGGACCCACGCTCCCGCCGACCCCGCCGGAGTGGGGCATGTGGCACCACGTCCCGAGGGCTCCAGGCCCCCTTTGCCTCCGCGTTGCCGGCGGCGTGAGCGCCGGGAGGGAGGTGCGGCGCAGGACTACGCCAACGCCATCCTACGCCACAGCAGCCCTCAGGGCTGGTCACCGTCGAGGTAGACCCACCGGCCGTCCTCGCGGACGAACCGGCTGTGTTCGGTCAACGTGCCGGGCCGGCCCGCGTCCCGGTAGTGGGCGTGGAACGTCACGGTGCCGGCGGTGTCGAGCAGGCCGCCCCGCTCGGTCTCCACGATCTCCAGTCGGGTCCACCGCTGCCCCGGGTCGAGCTCCAGGGAGGAGGGCCGGGTCGACGAGTGCCAGCTGCGCAGCAGGTAGCCGGAGTCGCCGAGGGCGAAGGCGCTGAACCGGGAACGCATCAGGGCCTCGGCCGTCGCCGGGGCGTCGCCTCCATGCGCCGGGGCGCAGCACTCCGCGTACGCCCGGCCGGAGCCACACGGGCACACCCGCCCCGTCGTCGCGTTCGCCCGCCGACGTCCCGCACCCTTACCCACGTCGCTATCCTGCCGCACCGGCCCTAATCCAGCGGCACCGGCAGCGGAACCGGTCGCTTGGCCACCCGGTCATCGCCCGACGACCGGCCGCGCAGGTGCCGCACCAGCCAGGGCAGCAGGTGCCGGCGGGTCCAGGCCAGCTCGGCGCCGAACACCTCACCGCGGCGCCGCAGCGGTGCCGGCGGCAACGGCCGCGTCCAGGAGTCGTCGAACCCGGGCAGACCCGCCGTGTACGCCAGGGCGGCGGCGATCCGCTCGTGCCCGGCGCTGTTGGCGTGCAGCCGGTCGTCGCTCCACAGCCGGGGATCGGAGGAGACCGGGTGAGCCCCCAGGTCGAGGAGGGTGGCGCCGGTCCGCGCGGTGGCGGCCCGCAGCGCCTCGTTGAGCGCCAGCATACGACCCCGCAGCGGTCGGGCCAGCGGCATCACAGGCGCCGGATCCGGCATCGTGAACGTCAGCACTGTGGCCCCCTGCTCGACCAGCGCCTGCTGCATCGCCGCCACATCACCGGCGACCTGGTCCGCGTCGAAGGAGGGGCGCAACACGTCGTTCATGCCGGCGACCACGGTGGCCAGGTCGGGGGCCAGGTCGAGGGCGGGCTGGAGCTGCTCGGCCCGGATCAGCGCGGTGATCCGGCCACGGATGGCGAGGTTCGCGTATTCCAGACCGCCCTGGGCCCGGGCCACCGCCAGGGCGAACCGGTCGGCCCAGCCCCGGTAGCCGCCGACACCGTCGGGGTCGTCGAGCCCTTCGGTGGTGCTGTCGCCAATCGCCACGTACCGCTGCCACATCACCCGCGCGACGTTAGCCCTCCGGCGACTCGGCCGGACCGCCGGTCGGTCGACAACGACAGTTGACGATTGTTCCTAGACTCGCGGCATGACGCGAGCCCCTGCGGTGCCACTGGCCCCGAACGTCTGGCGCATCCCCACGGTGGGCCGCTCGGCAGTCAACTCGTACGCCTTCGTCGACGACGACGGCAGCGTCACGCTTGTCGACTGCGGGCTGGCCAAGGCGCCGGCCCGGATCGTGCGCGGGCTCGCGGCGATCGGCAAGGCGCCGGCGGACGTCACCCGGATCGTGCTCACCCACGCGCACCCCGACCACGCCGGCGGCGCGGCGGAGTTGGCCCGCCGCACCGGCGCCCCGGTCGCGGCGCACGCCGCCGACGTGGCGTACGCGGAGGCGGGTCGCGCGCCGGTCAGCGATCCGGCCGTGACCGGCGGTCGACTCTTCGCCCGGCTCAACAGCGGCCGGTTTCCGAAGGTCGAGGTGGCCCAGCCGCTGGCCGACGGCGACCTGCTCGACGTCGGTGGTGGCCTGCGGGTGGTGCACACTCCCGGGCACTCGCCCGGGCACGTGTCGCTGCTGCACGAGCCGACCCGCCTGCTGATCACCGGGGACGCGTTGTTCAACGTGCTCGGCGTCCGGTGGCCGATGAAGTGGCTGTGCAGCGACTTCCAGATGACCCGCGAAACCGCGCACGTCCTGGGCGAGTTGGATTACGACCTCGCGGCCTTCACCCACGGCCCGGAGTTGACCGACAACCCCCGCGACCGCATCCGCGCCTTCCTCTCCGCGCGCCGTTGAGCGGCCCGACCGCGTTCTGCCGAGCGGGGTCCGCCTCCGGACAGCGGGGCGTTGCGGCTCAGGCGGTGCGGGTGGCGAAAACGACGATGTTGTCGACGTAGTTGCCGGTCGCGTCGTCGAACCGGCCGCCGCAGGTGATCAGGCGCAGCCCCGCGGCGTCCGTCGGGCCGTAGACCAGCGTGGTGGGGAAGTGCTCCTTGGGGTACGCGCGGACGTCGTCCACGGTGAACGTGGCGACCCGCGTGTCGGCGCGGGTGACCTGGACCTGCTGCCCGGCGTGGAGCCGACCGAGGTCGAAGAAGACCGCCGGCCCGGATGGTGAGTCGACGTGTCCCACCAGGACGGCGTTGCCGGTCTCGCCGGGGCTGACCCCGTGCCGGTACCAGCCGGCGAGGGTGGGCCGATCCAGTGGCGGCACTTCCAGCACCCCGGCGGCGTCCGCGCCGACGGGGACGATGTCGGCGCGTACGCCGATGGCGGGGATCTGCACCCGGACCGGCGCGGCGGGTGGCAGCGGCGCAAGGTCCGGTGCGGGGTGGGTGCGTCTCGGCGCGTCGGCCGACGGTGAGGGTGGTTGTGCCGGGTCGGCGGTGAGGCCGACGGTGATCAGCCCGAGCCCGGCCACGCCGAGGAGGGCGACCACGGCCGGTAGGGTCCGCCGCGACCACACGTGTGCGCCTCCGTCTGGGATCGTCGGGGTGCCCGCACCGGTGTCACCGGCGCGGGCACCCGTCTCAGGGATGGAACGGTCGCCGATCAGGCGACAGTGGACACCGGACGACGCCGGCGGATCAGGATCACCGCGCCGGCGAGGGCGGTGCCGAGCAGTGTGCCGCCGGCGGCGAGAGCGCCGGTGTCACGGTTGTCGCCCCCGGAGCCGGCCGGCGCGCCGCCGATCGGGGTGACGGCGAACGTGGCGGTGCCGGCCGAGCTGCCGTCGCCGCAGGTGGCCGCCACCGTGTAGGTGCCCAGGGTGAACCCGGCGGTGAACAGTTCGGCGCTCAGCCCGCCGCCGGCGGCGGCCGTGGTGGATCGGACGTTCTGGTCGCGGTTGGGGCCGGTGACCCGGAAGATGGCGTCACCCGACTTGGGGTTGCAGGTCGTCGCGGTGAGCACGACGGTCCCACCGACCGGTGTGGTGGCCGGTGACACCGTGGTGTCGGCCAGTGCGGCGCCTGGCAGCAGGAGCGTGCCGAGGCCCACGCCGAGCGCCGCCGAGCAGAGTGCTGTTGAGACCTTCATACGCGTCTTCCCTCACTTTTCGTCCGCTGAGAGCGTGGGACGTCGTTCGGGTGGCCAACTCCGTGACTAGCACCGGTGTGCCCAACACTAGGTGGGTTGGGTCCTCGATCAGGTGAAAATGAGAAATCCTCGTTGCCGTCACGTGTCCACCCGAAGGCGGGGAGAGCCGCGAGCTGTCGCCGCTGGGCCGATGGCGAGGTATTGCCGGCGACGGCGCGAATACGCCGCCCTGCCGGCGCCCGGTCGGGCGCGGCAATGTGGCAGCGTGGTGCGAGTGACCGACTCCGTGCCACTCGACGTCGACCTCGCGCTGCTCGGTGGCGGCGGCGCGGCATCGTTGCTGCTCGCCGCACTGGACCGGCACGGCGTCCGGGGCCTGCGGATCGCCATCATCGACCCGGTGCGGCGGCGCGGTCAGGACCGTACCTGGGCGTTCTGGGGCCACCCCGACACCGACCTCGACCCCCTGCTCAGCGCGAGCTGGCAGCAGGTCGAGGTGGCGACGGCGACGCGCCACCGCGTCCTGGACCTCACCCCGCTGCGGTACGCCATGCTCCGCTCCGGCCCGGTCTACGACCGGGCTGCCGCGGCCGAGCGTCGCCTCGACGCCACCCGGATCGTCGCGCCGGCCGACACGGTGCGCGACGACGGCACCCGGGTGCTGGTGCGAACCGGCGACGGGCGCACCGTACGGGCCGGCTGGGTGCTCGACTCCCGCCCCCGCCCGCCGGCCCGAGCGGGGCGAACCACCTGGTTGCAGCACTTCCGGGGATGGTGGCTGGAGGCTGACCGCCCGGTGTTCGACCCCACGCGCGCGGTGCTGATGGACTTCCGTACCCCGCAGCCGCCCCGGGGCGTCTCCTTCGGGTACGTGCTGCCGGTCAGCGACCGCTACGCCCTGGTCGAGTACACCGAGTTCTCACCGGACCTGCTCACCGACGCCGGCTACGACGCGGCGCTGGGCGGCTACCGGGATCTGCTCGGGCTGGATCCGGCCGGGCTGCGGGTGCGTGAGGTGGAGAACGGGGTCATCCG
>NZ_QGSZ01000374.1 GCF_003857055.1 Micromonospora inaquosa
CCGCTGAGCTGGAACCTGATCTGACCCCAACCCCACCCCGCCCTCGCGATCTCGCAGTTACCGTCGCGGCTGAAGGCGCGAAAGCGGCGATTCGGCGTCCGGAAGCGCAAGATCGCGGGGCGGGAGGATCGCGGGGGCGAAGCCGACGCTGACCACCAGGTCGGCTACCCGGAGGGTCCGCCAGACCGCCGACCCGTCGGCTGGCGTACCCAGACCGTGGCGCCGCCACCAGGCCGCCACCGGCACGTCGACCAGCTTGCAGCAGCACTCCGCCCGGTGGACCCGGTCGATCTCCACGGGGGCCAGCCCGCCGGCCGGCCGGATCGAACGGACGTTGTCCGCGGTCACCGGGTCGCCGGCCCGGACGTCCTCGACCACGAAGAGCGACCGGCGGAACCGCAGCCCCTCCCGCTCGGCGGGGGTGGGGCCGATCGCGGTCCCGCCCAGCGCCGCGTACGCCCGGCCTGACTCGGCGACCAGAGCCGTGAGCTCCGCCGGGTTCAGGGAAAAGTCCGAGTCGACGCCGCCGTCGGCCCGGTCCAGCGTCACGTGCTTCTCGATGAAGCAGGCGCCAAGCGCCACCGAGGCCACCGCCACCCCGATGCCGGGCGTGTGGTCGGAGAGCCCGACCGGCACGTCGAACGCACCGGCCAGCACCGGCAACCGGCGCAGGTTGCTGTCGGCCGGTGGCGCCGGGTAGGACGCCGTGCAGGCCAGCAGGACGATGCCCGCCGCGCCACCGGACCGGGCGGTGCGCACCGCGGCGTCGATCTCGGCGACCGTCGCCATTCCGGTGGAGATCACCATGGGCTTGCCGGTGCTGGCGACCAGTCGGATCAGCGGCAGGTCGACCAGCTCCGACGAGGCGATCTTGTACGCGGGCGCGTCCAGGGACTCCAGCAGCTGCACGGCTGTCGCGTCGAACGGCGACGAGAAGACGGTCAGGCCACGCTCGCGGGCCCGCTCGAAGATCGGGGCGTGCCACTCGTACGGGGTGTGCGCGCGCTCGTAGAGGCGGTACAGGTTCTCCCCGCCCCACAGCTCGTGCCCACTGGAGATCCGGAACGCCGGGGTGTCGACGTCGATGGTGATCGTGTCCGGTCGGTACGTCTGGAGCTTCAACGCGTGCGCCCCGCTGTCGGCCACCGCGTCGACGATGGCCAGCGCCCGGTTGAGATCACCATTGTGGTTGCCGGACATCTCGGCGACCACGAACGGTCGCTCCCCGGCACCGACCGCGTGCCGTCCGATCTTGATTGTCGCCGTCATTCCGACCTCTGCTCAGGTACGCCCGCACCGGGGTGCGGTGGTGCTGTCGTCGTCCACCCGGCGGGCGGACGACCTGGAAAATCAGGACACCGGGAGTCGCCCCGACGCCCGGTGTGCTGTGCGGTGGGGTCGATCACGGCAGCCAACCAGCGGCCAGCGCGTCACGCCGTTCCGGGGCGAGCCCACCGTCGCGCGTCGGCGTGGCGTCCGCCCGGCGGCTCGGGTCATCGTCGACGGCGGGCGAACCGCTGTCGGTGCCGCCCACCGGGCCGGGCCGGCGCAGCCGACCAGTGACCCGGTGGGCCCGGCGCAGCGCCGAGTACGCCAACCAGTCACCCCGCCCGACGAGGCGGTGCTTGAGCCCGGTCGCGCCCGGGGGCACCGGGTAGCCGCCGGTGGGCAGGTATCGGCGGTAGTGCGCGGCGGCCCGGTGGAAGAAGTCGCGCCGCAGGTGCGGGTGCAGCCGGCCGTCGTTGCCCACCACCACCAGGTAGTGGCTGATCATCAGCTCGAACAGTTCGGCCCGCAACCGCTCGTCCGGGTGCTTGCGGGCGACCCAGTCCATCAGACGCTCGTACTGGGCGAAGGCGTCGAAGTGCCGGCCGCTGCGGGTGGAGGTGATCGCGCCCTGACGGCCCTGGCGGTACAGGTAGCAGACCCGGTCCAGCACGGAGATCTTCTCGGCTCCGATGAGCAGGGGGTGGCTGAACGGGATGTCCTCGTACCAGCCGGGGAAGAAACGCAGCTCCAGCTCGTCCATGAAGTCCCGGCGGACCACCTTGTTCCAGGCGGTGTGCTGCACCCGCAGCAGCCGCGGCTGGTCGGCCAGCCGGGTGACGCCGGTGATCCCGCGCAGCAGCGGGCTGCTCGCGTCGACCTCCCGTCGACCGTCCTCGTGCACCCGCAGATGGTCGAGCATCAGCACGTCGGGTTGGTGCTGGCGCAGCCGGTCCAGCACCGCCGCGATCGTGCCCGGCGGCAACCAGTCGTCACTGTCGACGAACCAGACGTACCGGCCGGTGGCCACGTCGAGCCCGGCGTTGCGGGCCAGCCCCAGACCCACGTTGCTGCTCAGGTGCACGACGCGGACGCCGTCGCGGCCGACCGCGTACGCGCGGAGCATGTCGCCGCAGCCGTCCGGGGAGGCGTCATCGACGGCGATCAGCTCGACCGCGTCCGACTCGCCCGCCGGGATGTCGGCCCGGATGGACTCGAGGCACTGGTACAGGTACGCCTCGACGCCGTAGACGGGCACGACGATGCTCAGCAGCGGTGCGTGCGTCGGCTCATTGACCACGTCCGCCACCTTCGACGACCCGGGTGGCCGGCCCCGGAACCTGACGTTGCCGCCGATGGTGGAATCTCTGAACTCCGGTGCAGCGGAAGGTTAACGCCGGACGGCGGGCGATCGCGCGGCCCGGGGAACGGGGGCTCATGGGGTCGGGTGGGACGCGTCCGGTTCACCCGGGAGTGACCCGGTAGGGTGCCTCGGTGCGGCCCTGCCGGGTCGTCGCGGGCGTCGCCGTCGCGCCGTCCGACGCCGCGCCGAGGAGGATACGACAGTGCTGGTGAGCCTGCCGAGCGTCGGGATCCCGGCATGACAAGCACCGCGGCGTCGGCCGCCCGGCCGGAGTCCGCCCCGCCCCGGCTGCCGTCGTTGACCGGGCTGCGTTGGATCGCCGCCCTGCTGGTCTTCGGCTTTCACGCGGGCACCATGGGGATCATCGCCGAGCCGGACTACAAGGCAGTGGTCGACGCGCTGTTCACCCTGGGCCTGTCCGGGGTGCAGTTCTTCTTCATCCTCAGTGGTTTCGTGCTGGTCTGGTCGGCCCGCGCGGGCGACTCCCGGCGTACCTTCTGGCGGCGGCGGATCGCCAAGATCTACCCGAATCACCTGGTGCTGTGGGCGGCGACGCTGGTGGTCGCCGCGTGGTTCGCCGACCCGGTCCTGCCGGCGGCCGCGCTGGAGAACCTGCTGCTGCTACAGGCGTGGGACGCCCGGCCAGGCTGGTTCTACAGCATCAACACCGTCAGCTGGTCGCTCTCCTGCGAGTTCTTCTTCTACCTCTGTCTGCCGTTCGCGTTGCCGCTGTTGCGCCGGGCCCGCCCGAAGCTGCTCTGGGCGTTGATCGTCGTGCTGCCGCTGCTGATCCTCGCGCTCTGGCCGGCGCAGGAGTTGGTGCCGGAGGTGAGTCGGTGGTGGTTCACCCAGATCTTCCCGCCGGTACGGTCGCTGGAGTTCTGGTTGGGCGCGGTGGCTGCCGAGTTGATGCGCCGTGGGCTCTGGCGCGGTCCCGGTCTCACCGTGGCCAGCGGGATCTTCCTGGTCACCTGGGTGGCGGCCGCGCAGTGGATCCGCGCCGAGCTGTGGACCACGCTGCTCGCGGTCGTGTACCTGCTGGTGATCACTGCCGCCGCGGACGCGGACGTGCGGGGTCGACGCTCGCCGTGGCGGTCCCGGCCGTTGGTCTGGCTCGGTGAGGTCTCGTTCGCCTTCTACCTGGTGCACGTGCTGGTGATGACGAGCGTGCTGCGCTGGAGCGGGGACTGGGGGACCGGCTTCGCGGGCTGGCGTGGCCCGGCCGTGGTGCTCGGCTTCCTGGTGGTGAACCTGATCCTCGCCGGGCTGCTGCACCGCTTCGTCGAGACCCCGATGATGCGCCGGCTCGCGCCGCGCCGTCCGGCCCGTCCGGCGCCGGTCCCCCGGCAACGCGCGGCCGGCACGCAGGCCGCCGGTAACGACGAGGCACGAGACCCGAAGGGCGGGGCCGGCGGGGCTGCCGACGAGATCGACCCGGCCGACAATCGATCAACGTACGTCGACCTGCGCTGACAGCGTCCACCCTGGTCAACGGGGTCGGCGCGGCGCGATTCGACACGCCCGTGGTCGGTGCGCCCGGGGCGGTGCGACGGTAGCGTGGGCACGTGCTCCCGGTCGCGTTCACCTGTCCGCTGTGGTGGGTGGCGCGCTGGGCGACGCGGGTGCTGACCAGCCTCGCCGTCGTCGCGGCCCTGGCGCTCGGCGCAGGTTCGGCCACGGCCGCCGCGTCGACGCCCAGCGCGGTGCCAACGTCGAGCGCGGTGCCAACGTCTAGCGCGGTGCCGGCCTCCGTCGCTGCCGGGTCGCTGGCGGCCTCCTGCCGGCACGTCGGCGCGCAGGGTGCGGCGAGCTCGGTGTCGGCGATCCCGCCGGACGCCGCCGAGGGGGCCGTTGCGGCCTGGTCGGTCGACTCGCCTGTGGCGCTCCCCGGCGACCAGCGCACCATCGCGTCCGGTGTGCTTCCGATTCGCGCGGCCGGGTCTGACCGGCTGCCCGTCGTCGACCCGGCGAACGGTCGGGCCTCCCGGGCCCCACCCCGGCGCTGAGCCACCGGGACGACAGTCCCGTCGTCGCGCCCTGTCGATCCACCCGCTTCCCAACCCGCCGACCGGTGGCCCCCGTGGCCCGCTGGCCGGTGCGGCCCCCGTCGCACTGCTCTCTCCCCGAGGTGCCGACCATGGAGACCGTCGTCTTCTACCAGTTCGTGACCGAGGTGCCACAGGCCGCCGCCATCTGGTCGACGCTGTTCCTGCTGACCCTGGGTCTGCTCACCGTGCTGGCCACCCGCTCCGAACGGGACCAGCCCACTGACGACCCACCCCCGGCCCCGCCCACCGCCCGGGAGGTGGCCGCCGCCGAGGCTGTCGACCTGCGCCGCTACGCCGAGGAGGTGGCCGTCGCCGCAACCGGTGCGGCGACGACCGCCAAACGGCGCCGCGCCGCCTGGCTGACCGCTCAGGAGCAGATGGAGCGGGCCTTCATCGAGTACGACGAGGCGGACAACGCCGCGCGTCGCTTCGCGGGCGCGGGGGCGCTGCCCACCCCGCGTACTCCGCAGACTCCCGCCGAGTACGCGGCCCGGGAGCGCTACCTGCACCGGGCGGCGATGGCGGCGTACTGGAGGGGTGACCTGACCATGGCGCAGCTCGGTGACGTGTTCGGGCACCGGCACGGCTGGGATCCCCGACGACACCCGGTCGAGCAGGAGGTGCTGATCAGCCGGGTGATCCGGGATGCGCGGCTGGCCGACTACCAGGTGGCCGCCGGCCGTGAGCGGGCCGCCTGGCGCGACGCGGAGTTGGCCGCCGAGTCGGCTCGTACCCTGGCCGAGGAGGCGTACGCGGCGGCGGTCCGGCTGCGTCCGGCCCCGGTGCCCGCCCGCCGGACGGTGGCGGGGGCGTTGCGTCCCGCCGTCGTGGCACGGTGGCGCCCGGCCCGGGTGGGTTGAGCCCGATCTGTTATGTGAGGCGGGTCACGCAATTGTGAAATCGGACGTCTGGCGCGATCGGCGCCATTGCTCCCACGATTATGGCTGCGTTCTTCGCCGGCTGTCCGGTTGTCGCCCGCGGGCGCGGTCGTAACCGGTTGTCCCATCGAGTCACATCATCGGCAATACGCGCAGAAATTGCTGCGATAATTGAGGTTTACGCAGGTGAACCTTGCTTGGCAGCGTGCGTGGGCGACCAGTACTGTCGTCCCGTCCGGTGCGGTAACCGATCGCAAGACGCGACGCCGCACCGACCCGCTTAATCGTGATCAACGAACCGGGGACCCATCAGTAAGTCCGGGGTGAATCCGCGAGCCACGGCCCGCGGTAGGGCGATCTTCCCGCCCGAATCCGTCAGCTAACCCGGTAGGCGGTGTCGGAAGGAGTCCCATCCTCGTGCAGCACCTTTCCACCCCTCGGTTGTTCCCTCGCCTCCACGGCGCGGCGGTGCACCCGCTCAATCGTCGCGTGACGGTGAGCTGACCCCCAAGGTCATCGCCTTTCCCGCCCGGCCACGCCGGGCGTTCCCCTGAGCGGTTCACCATCCGCGGACCACGGTCCGCGCGCTGGCGCCTGCCCGGATACCGGTCCGGCCCCGGTGTGCCGCTCTCCCCCCGATCCGTGGAGGACCCCGTGAAGCACACCCTGAAGCGTCAGCTCCGCCGCCTCGCCACCGAGCGCCCGTACCAGATCGTGGCCGCCTCCGCCGCAGCCCTCGCGATCGCCACCACCAGCGGCGCCCTGCTCACCACGGCCGACGACGCCCCGGCCGGCCAGCGCACCGCGACCACGGTCGCCGAGATGCGCAGCGACGTCGCCGCCTCCCGCGGTGAGGTTCGGGACGCGTCTCCCTCGGCCAGCTCCGCGCCGACCACGGCCGCCCCGGCCGCCAGCGCCGCGTCCCCCGCCGCCAAGGCCAAGAGCAACCCGGACCTGACCCGTAAGCCGACGCCGAAGCCGCCCGCGACGAAGGTGCTCGACTACGACTACGAGGCGCAGAACACCTATTACAACTGCGGTCCGGCGGCCACCCGGAACGCGCTCAGCGCCGCCGGCATCGACCGCACCCAGGAGGAGCTCGGCGCCGAGCTGGGCACCACCGAGATGGGCACCAACTCGGCCGAGGACACCACCCGGGTGCTCAACGCCGAGGTGAAGGGCTCCCCGTACCGGACCCGGATGTTCCCTGGGGCGCCCAGCCCGGCGCAGATGGACCGTCTCCAGGCCGACGTCGTGAAGGCCATCACCGACGGCCGGGGCGTGGTGGCCAACGTCGTCGGGGACGCCACCGACACCGACGGCGGCTGGCACTCCTACGGCGGTGGGCACTACATCGCCGTCGTGGGCTACAAGGACAACGGTCGCACCGTGCGGATCGCCGACTCGGCGAACCCGGCCGACCCGTCGTACTGGATCACCACCATCGACCTGGCCAACTGGATCACCAGCCGGGGCTACTCCGCCTGACCCGGGCACGCTGACCGCCGCGGGCGCCGTCCTCCACAAGGGGCCGGCGCCCGCGGCGTCTCTACGCGGCGGCCGGGTGTACGCGGTCATCGACGACTCTCGTACCGGGCCGCGAACCGTGGGAGACTGCGGCCGTGGTGGAGACGTCGGGTGGTCACGCCGGCCGTAGGCCGGTCCTGCTGCTGTTGCACGGCATGGGAGCGACCGGGGACGTGTGGTTGCCCTGGGCGCCCTACCTTGAGCAGCACTGGCCCGGGCGGTGGCTGGCACCGGATCTGGCCGGCCACGGCTGGGCGCCGCCGCTGCCGTCGTACTCCTTCGCGGGCTTCGCCCGGCAGGTCGCGCAGGCCCTCGCCCCCGACGACCGGCTGGTGGTGCTCGGGCACTCGCTCGGTGGGGTGGTCGGCTTGGCGGTGGCCGCCCGCGACGCCGGTACGCCGGTGGACGCGGTGGTCGGTCTGGGCATCAAGGCACAGTGGTCACCCGCGGAGCTGGCCCGCGCCGCCGAGGTCGCCGCGCGCCCGGTGAGTTGGTTCGCCAGCCGCACCGAGGCGGCCCGCCGCTACCTGCGCGTCTCCGGGCTGGCCGGCCTGGTCTCGCCGGACCATCCGGTGGTGGACGCCGGTCTGCGCCAGGTCGACGGCCGGTGGCGTCTCGCCATGGACCCGACCGCCTTCGCCGTCGGCGAGCCCGACCTGGCCGCGCTGCTGGCGGCGACCGACGTGCCGGTGGTGCTGGCCCGTGGGGAGAACGACCCGATGGTCAGCGACGAACAGCTCAAGGAGTACGGCGTACCCGTCGCCACGCTGCCCGGTCTCGGGCACAACGCGCATGTGGAGGACCCGGCGGCGGTGCTGGCGTTGCTCGACCCGTACCGCTGAGGTTCGTCGAGCGCGCGGCTCGGATTGGGCTGACCCTCTTCAGGCAAGCGGGGAGAGCTGCGCCGACCCCTCGGACACGCGGCCCTCGGGCAGCGTCAGCTCCCGGCGGGCAGCGGCCAGGAACGCCTCGGCGTACGACTCGGCCGGGAAGTCACCCAGGTAGCGGCGGCGGGTGGCCCAGCGGGCCTCGGCCAGCGGGTCGGTGTCCAGCAGCGCGGTCAACACATCGTCCACGTTGGACATGTCCCGGCGCAGCACGTAACCCGACCCGGCCAACGGGAAACGCTCCACGAACCGTTCGCCCTCGCCGCCCATGTCGGTGACCGCGTACGGCTTGCCGGAGTAGAGGAAATCGGAGATCACGCCGGACACGTCGGAGACCAGCGCGTCGGAGGCGTTGACACACTCGGTCAGGCTCAGCTCCCGAGCCGCCGCGCCGACCACGTGCTGGCGGCCGGTGTGGGCCCGGTCGGCGACGAGCAACTCGGTCAGGCGGCCCAGTTGGCGGGCCGACGCCGGGTTCTGCCCGGTGTACGGGTGGGCCCGCAGGATCACCGTCGCCCCGCGCTCCAGCAGCCGGTGCAGCAGCCCTTCGGCCACCGGCAGCGAGCAGTAGTCGGCGTCGGCGTGGTGCCCGGTCCACGTCGGGGTGTACAGCACGGTGGGGTTTGCCAACCCTCGCGCCGGCTCCGGGCGTACCTCGATCGACTCGACCTGTGGGCGACCCACCACCACGAACTTGTCCGCCGGGATCTGCACCCCGGCGCGGGCGTACCGGTCGATCGCCGCCTGCCCGGCCACGAAGATCCGGTCGAAGATCCCCGACACCGGGTTGGCGCTCGGCGCCTTGTCGCTGTCGCCGTGGTGCAGTTGGACGTGGCTGAGCTGGGTGAAGCGGACGCAGTGGCTGTTCTTCGCCCCGTGGTTGACGTAGAACGCCGCCCGCAGGCTCGGCACCAACGCCTCGTCCAACGCCCCCAGGGTGGGGCAGTAGACCACCGGCGCGTCGGTGGCCGCCGCGACCGGGGCCAGGAACTCCGGCTCGCGCAGTACGACCAGGAACGGCCGGCCGATCCGTTCCAGGTACGGCAGCCACATGGTGACCTGGTATTCCGACCCGGGAGGCGCGGAGAAGTAGAGCAGGAACTCCGGCTGGTGCCGGCGCAGCGCGGCGGCCACCGGCCCGCCGCCGGCCCTCGGCCGGAACCGCCGCCGGGCCAGGTCCAGTGCGACCGCACCGGCTCCCGCGCCGACCAGCAGACTGGCGGCCAGCGCCCCGCCGGCCGGCAGGTCGAGGGCGGCGGCGAGCGCCAGGGCGGCGAGCAGCCCGAGCAGAGCCGTGCCGAGTTGGTCGGCGATCAGCGGCGTCCAGGCGCGTACCGGCAGGTTGGCCGCCCGGATCTCCAGACTGCCGGCGGTGCGCAGCGGCCCCACCAGCAGCACCAGCCCCAGCAGGACCAGCCCGGTGGCGACCAGCGCGAGGTTGAGCCCGTCGTCCAGCCGCCGGGCGTAACCGACCACGATCGCCGCGGCGATCAACGTGGTTTCCGCTACGAGGTCAGCGCTGGGTCGGACCCGCTGCTCGGCGGCCGTGGCGGCCAGCGCGGCGACGGCCAGTGCCAGCCCCCAACCGGTGGCGCCGGTGAGCGCCAGCACGACAAAGGCCAGCACGGCCAACCCGATGGTCAGGCACCGGGCGGCCAGCTTTCGGACCAGGTCGCCGCGCATGTCGCTCCGTTCGTGGTTCCGCCGCCGCCGGCGTCAGTTCGCGGACGTCGCGCCGGTTGGTGACCCGACCCGACCCGACCCGGGCTGGGCCGGCAGGTTCGGCGTGGGCCCGTCACCGGGTGCCCGGCGTACGTCGATCACCTGACCGGTCAGGTCGGAGATCAGCACGTCCAGCGACGACTGGGCGACGGCCTCCGCGGCGAGCAGGGTGTGCTCCGGCTCCTCGCCGAAGGCCCGCGTCCGCATCGGGGTGGCGGTGCGCTCTGGGTTGATGCAGTTGACGCGGACGCCCACGTCGGCCCACTCGTCGGCGAGCGCCTGGGTGAGGTTGACCAGGGCAGCCTTGGTGGCCGAGTAGAGCGCGTAGCGGGCCCGGCCCCGGGTGTAGGAGCTGGAGGTGTAGAGCAACAGCTGACCCTTGGTCTGCTGGAGGTACGGAAGAGCCTGGCGGGCGATGGTCACCGGGCCGACGAAGTTGACCTGGAGAACCCGGTCCATGGTCTCCTCGTCCATCTCGGCGAGGGCGCCCCTCTCCAGGATGCCGGCGGTGACCACCACGTGGTCGATCCGGCCGGTGGCCTCGAAGGCGGTCGTCAGCGCGGCCTCGACGTCCTCGGCCCGCTCCACGTGGGTGCCCGTGCTGGAACGGCTGAACGGGAAGACCTGGGCGCCGTAGCGCCGGGCCAACTCGGTCAGCTCGTGCCCGATGCCGTAGCTGCCGCCGAACACCACGATGGTGCGGCCGGTCAGCTCCTCGCTGTAGCTGCGGTGGTCGGTCAGCCGAGGCGCCTGCGCCGCGGCGAGCTGGAAGAGCTTGTCCGCCAGGTGCACGTCGACCGGGTGGGTGACCTTGATGTTCTCGTCCGAACCGTCGATCACCTTGATCGGGGTGCCGGGAAGGTAGCGCAGCACCACGCCGCAGTCGTCGGTGGCGGCGAAGTCCGGGTCGTCCTCGGCGATCCGGTACGCCGAACGGATCGTGGGGGAGCGGAACGCCTGCGGGGTCTGGCCCCGGCGCAGCCGGGAGCGCACCGGGATGTCGGTGATGCAGTCGTTCTCGTCGACCTGGATGATCGTGTCCGCGGAGGGGATGGCCACGTCCACGGCGTCGTAGCTCCAGAGCGCGTTGACGCACTCGCGCACGATCCGGCCACTGAGCAGCGGGCGCACCGCGTCGTGGAAGAGGATGTTGCAGTCCTGCGGGCCGACCGCGTCCAGCGCGATCCGGGTGGTGGCGTTGCGGGTGTCACCACCCTCGATCACCTTGGTGACCTTGCGTAGGCCGGCCTTCTCGACGATCTGCTGGGCGTCCTCGACGTGGCCGGTGGCCATCAGCACGATGATCTCGTCGATCTCCGGTGCCGCCTCGAAGACCGCCAGGGTGTGCTCGATGATCGGCTTGCCGGCGATCTTCAGCAGCTGCTTCGGGATGCCGAGGCCCAGCCGGGTCCCGGTGCCTCCGGCCAGAACCACCGCCACTGTCCGCGAGGGCCGCCACGGCGTAGGGGTCTCCGCTTCGGCGTCCGGGCCAGTGGTCTGGTCCTGCGTCATTGCCGGATCCTCACTCTCAGGGATGCGTTAACGGAAGGTTCCGCCCGAGCGGCGACGGAATGAACCTTAACGCGCGGACCGCGCCGCCCCAACGCGGGCGACGCGGTCCGCAAATGCCGTGCCGGTGCCGGACGTTCGCGGAACTCTACTTGCTGTTCGCGTACGCCTCGTACGCCCGGATGACCTCGTCGGTGGGGCCGTCCATCCGGATGACGCCCGATTCCAGCCAGATCGTCCGTTCGCAGGTGTCCCGTACGGAGGAGAGCTGGTGGCTGACCAGGAACACCGTCCCCGCGCCCTCCCGCAGCTCCCGTACCCGCTGCTCGCTGCGCTTGCGGAAGCCCTTGTCGCCGGTGGCGAGGGCCTCGTCGATCAGCAACACGTCGTGCTTCTTGGCGGCGGCGATGGAGAACCGCAGCCGGGCGGCCATGCCGGACGAGTACGTCCGCATCGGCAGGCTGGCGAAGTCACCCCGCTCGTTGATCCCGGAGAAGTCGATGATCCCGGCGGCCTGCTTGGCCACGTCATCGGGGTGCATACCCATGGCCAGGCAGCCGAGGACGACGTTGCGCTCCCCGGAGAGGTCGTTGAGCAGGGCGGCGTTGACGCCCAGCAGCGACGGCTGCCCCTGGGTGTGGATGGCGCCCCGGTTGACCGGCAGCAGGCCGGCGATGGCCCGCAGGATGGTGGACTTGCCGGAGCCGTTGCTGCCGATCAGCCCGATCGCCTCGCCCCGGTACGCGGTGAAGGAGACGCCCTTGACCGCGTGCACCTCCCGCACGTTCGGCGCGTGGGTGCGCTTGACCAGCCGGCGCAGCGCGGCCACCGGCGTGGTGCCACCGGAGGCGCCCTGGTGCACCCGGTAGATGATGTGTGCGTCGTCCACGACCACTGTCGGGATGCGCTCCTGGGTTCGGGTCATCGTCGCGCTCGCCTCAACGGGGGCGCCGAAGTGCTCAACCACGGCCGTACTCCTGTTCGCCGCGCCAGAAGTAGATGAAACCGCCGATGCCGGCGACCAGCGCCCAACCTGCGCCGACCAGCCAGAGCTGGGTCAGCGACTCGTTGAGCAGCGGCGCCTCCTCGAGCAGCGAGTACCGGGCCAGCTCGATGTAGACCAGCAGCGGGTTGTACTGCACCACTGTCGTCGCCCAGCCGGGCAGCCGCTCGAAGAGGCTGACGCTGTAGAGGACGCCGGAGCCGTACATCCAGGTCCGCATGATGAACGGCATGACCTGCTTCAGGTCGCTCGACTTGGAGCCCAGCCGGGCGACCAGCAGCACCACTCCGGCGTTGAACACCGCCTGCAGGAACAGCGCCGGAACCAGCAGCAACCACTCCCAGGTGAGCGGCTCGCCGGTGACCAGCACGATGCCGATCAGCACCACCATCGAGGCCAGCAACTGCTGGAACTGGGTGATCGTGGTGGACAGCGGCAGACTGGCCCGGGGGAAGTGCAGCGCCCGGATCAGCCCCAGGTTGCTGCTGATCGACTGGGTGCCGGCCAGGACGGCGCTCTGGGTGAAGTTGAAGATGAACAACCCGGTGGTCAGGTAGGCGATGAAGTTCGGGATGTTGTTCTGTGCCAGCACCACCCCGAAGATCAGGTAGTAGACCGCCGCGTTGGTCAGCGGGGTGAGCACCTGCCAGAGCTGACCCAGCTTGGCGTTGCTGTACGAGGCGACGAGCTTGGCATTGGCGTACGCGGCGATGAAGTGCCGGTAGGCCCATAGTCGGCGGCTGTACTCGACGAGGCTGGGTCGCTCACCGGCGACCCGTAGCCCGTGCCGAGCGGCCAGCTGCGCCTGGGTCAGGCCCGTGTCGGGGTCGACCAGCGCGGTGGTGGCCATGGAAATGGCGCTCCGATCTTTCGTGCAGACGGGGGTTGCTCGCGACGAACGCATCCTAGTGGGAAATTTACGCGGGGCGCCGCCTCGTCGCTGCGAGGACAGTAGTCCGAAACACGTCGGGACGCAACCGTACCGTCGTTGCGCTACGATATCCGGCGTGACCTGCGATAAGAGCCCTCGATGACGGCCGAAAAGAGGCGGGCACCGGCCGGCGCGGCGGTGCTGCGCGACGAGATCACCACGGCGATCCGCCGCGCGTTGATGCAAGAACTCGCCGCGGTCGGCTACGGCCGGCTCTCCATCGAGGCGGTGGCCCGACGGGCCGGCGTCAGCAAGACGGCGATCTACCGACGGTGGAGCTCGAAGCTCGACCTGGTGCTGGAGATCGTCGCCGCCGCGGCCCACGGCAAGCTCCCCGCGCTGGACACCGGCACGCTGCGCGGTGATCTTGCGCTGCTGTTCCAGGCGGTGGCGCACGCGCTGCGGCACCCGCTGGCGTCGCAGATCCTCCCGGACCTGCTGGCCGAGGCCGCCCGCAACCCCACCATCGACGCGACCCTGCGGCAGGTGCTGCACGCCCGGCAGCAGGAGATCGGCGGTCGCCTGGTCAGCCGTGCCGTGCAGCGTGGCGAACTGCCCGCCGACACCGACCTGGACGCCGCCGTCGACCTCATCGTGGGGCCGCTCTACTGGCGTCTCGCCATCGCCCGGCTCCCGCTCACCGATGGTTACCTCGACAACCTTGTCGAATCCGTGGCGGCCGGGCTCGGCGCCGACAGCGTTCTGCCCCGTCCCCGGGCGGCTCCGAGATCGGGTTGACCAGCCCTCGACACCCGGCAGCCGGTAGCGGCGGCCCTCCTGCCCGATTCCGCTACGCTGCCCCCTTGACACCCGGCCGTCACCGTGCCGAGGCCCCTCATCCGTCTGACGAGTAAGGACGACCGTGGCCAACGTCGACAGCATCGCCGTAGCGCCCGCCGAACCGGATCCGACGTCCGGGACCGGGCAGGCATCCCGGCCCGCCACCGCTCGGGTGGGGCTCTCCCGGGTGCGCGCGCTGGTGGCCGTCGCCCCGGTGGTGCTCACCGATGGCGCCGTGATCGCGTTCGCGCTCTTCACAGTGCTCTACCACCTGGCCTTCCTGGGGGACCTGCGTCCGTCGGTGACCTTCCGGATCTGGCTGCTGGCCTGCGTGGTGCTCGCGGTCGTCGCCGTGCTGCGCGCCCGCCGTCGTCGCGCCGCCGGCACCCCGACCGACAGCACCCCGACCGGTCAGGAGGATCCGGTCAGCGCGCCGCCCGCCGCCGACCGTCGCCTGCTGATCGGGGTTCTGGGCGCCGCCGCTGTGGCCGCCGTCTCCGCCGGTGCGGCCGGCACCCGCATCAACCTCTCCTGGTGGATCCCGGCCGTGGCCGGTCTGCTCGCGGCCGTCGGCGGGCTCCTGCTGGTTCGCCAGGCCTGGCTGCGCGGCCCGGTGTCCACCCCGGCCGCCCCGGCGCCCACCACGGCGCAGTCGGCGTACGCGCTTGTCATCTCGGTCCTGGTCGGCATCTCCTCGTTCTTCATGTCCCGCAACACACCTGACGACGTCTACTACGTCGGCAAGTCGGTGTGGATCGCCGAGCGTGACCTGATCCCGCTCAACGACTTCCTCTTCTCCGAGAACGTGCTGCCGGCCATGGGCTCGCAGCCGCCCATTCCGTCGATCGAGGTCTTCGACGGCGCGTTCGCCAATGTGGTCGGTATCCACGCCAGCTCGGCCCTCTGGTACGTGCTGCTGCCGATCATGGCGGTGTTCGCGGCGCTGGCGCTGTGGCGGCTGACGCACCGGTGGGCCCCACGCCGTCCGTTGCTCGCCTTCACCGTGGCGATCGCGTACCTGTACCTCGTCGCCGGCGGCGATGCCGCGCTGGGCACGTTCCACGTGCTCCGGTTGCACGAGGGCAAGGGCGTGTTCGTCTCGGCGGTCATCCCGCTGATGTGGCTCTACCTGACCGAGTGGTTCGACACCCGGTCGCGGCGCAGCCTGGTGCTCATCGTTGCGCTCTCGATCACCGCGATCGGGCTCACCAACACCGCGGCGATCATCCTGCCGATGCTTGTCGGCGCCGCCGGCTTCGCCATGATGCTGGTCGGCCGCTGGAAGGCGGCCATCGTCGCGGCGGTCGCCGCCCTCGCGTACCCGATCGGGTCGCTGGTGGTCTCCCGCCTGGCGCTCGGCGTGATGACCGCGACCGGCGCGGACGACACCTTCTTCGACGCGGCGCACACCTACCGGCGGACCCTGCTGTTCGGCGTGGTCGGGGTGATCAGCGGTCTCGCGCTGTGGTGCGGTGCGTTGCTCGCCCGACGGCGCACGCCCGCGCTGCTCGCGGCCGGTGCCACCCTGGCGTTGAGCGTGATGTTCGTGCCCGGCGTGCTGGAGGTGCTGAGCGCGTTGAGCGGCGTCTCGGTGGTGCTCTGGCGCGTGCCGTGGCTGCTCGCCCTGCCGACGCTGATCGGTCTGCTCTGCACCGTGCGTGTGCCGGCACCGACCGCGGCGCTGCGCCGGGCGGCGTCCGGTGGGATCGCGGTGCTGTTGGTCGCCTCGTTCGCGCTGTTCGCCACCCCGGTGTGGTCGTCGAAGAGCTGGGTCGAGGTGCGCACCAGCCCGACCTGGAAGCTCCTGCCGCATCGTCAGTCGATCGCATTCTGGATCAAGGGCCTGGACCGCCCGCAGGGTCTGCTGCTCGCCCCTCAGACGGTCATGCGCACCGTGCCGATCATCACCAGCGAGGTCCGGGTCGTCCTGCCCCGCGAGTTCTACCTCGTCGAATACGACCTCAACTCTCAGTTCGCCAAGGACCGAATGTTGCTCGCCGAGTTCGCGGACGGCACCACCAGCCCGGCGCCGGCCGAGCTGGCGCCGGCACTGGACCGCCTGGACGTGGGCACCATCTGCGTCTACAACGGCAACCGGTACGCCCGCGACACCGTGCCGGAGCTGGGCTACCAGGAGTTCGCCACGCGCAGTTCGCCCGGCGCGATGACCTGCTTCCGGCGGGCCGACTGAGCGCTCTGCCCGCACCGGACGCCCGACCCCGCGCTGGGGTCGGGCGCGTCCCGGCCCGGAACTTTGCCCGAAATGATGCCGGATACCCGAGCGACACCGAGCTGTCCCCTCGCGTTAAGGTCGCAGTCACACGCAGCCGCGACTGAGCCGCTGCGCGACGGGGGAGTGACGTCGGTCCATCACGGGCACCGCCCGCAACGAAATCTCGTAGGGAGCGAACTCGTTTGTTCGGCACGTTGACAGGACGCCTCGGAGTGGCCGCCCAGAGTGCGCTACTGGTACTGGCCTACCTGGTCATGCTCGTCGGCGGCGCATTCGGCTGGATCGGCCTGTTCGCCGTCGCCGGATTGGCCGCCATCATCGGCGAGTTCGCCGTCGCCCGCTGGTCACCGCAGTCGCAGGTGCTGTTGGAGAAGGTGGGCCTGCACTGGTCGTACCGACAGCTGACCCGGGACCTCGCCGCGGTGCTGCTGGTCGCCGCCGAGGTGCGGCTCAGCGGCGGCGAGCTGACCCTGCTGCTCGTGCTGCCGGCCGTGGTGTGGGTCGTGTCGGTCTTCGCCGGCGCGTTCTCCACCATGATCGAGCGTCGTAACCCGATCTCCGCCATGGTGCGCAACATCGAGCTGGGTCCACTGTCCAGCGCCCCCCAGCCGCCCGCCTGGGCGGCGGCGGTCGCCGGTGACCGGATGCCGCTGCTCAACCTGCTGCTGGTGCCGGCCGGCGTGGCAGCCGCGGTGCAGCACGACCCGACGCCGTTCTTCGTGGCCGGCGCTGTGGCGGTCGTGGCGACCGGTCTGGTGGGCGCCATCATCGCGCTGACCTGGCTGCGGGGTCGGGGCGCGGGGCAGGGCCCGCTGCTGCCGGCGGTCCAGCGTTGGCTGGACAGCTATCGGCCGGAGGTGGCGCTGTACTTCGCCGGCCCGGCCAAGGACGTCTACCAGGCGAACATGTGGCTCGCCCCGGCCGAGGCGCTGCAGCAGCGCGCGGTGGTGCTGATGCGCAGCCGGGAGGCGTTCCTGGAGTTGGCCGACACCCGGCTGCCGGTGATCTGCGTACCGGCCGGGGTCGACTTCATGAACCTCGACCTCGGCGGCGTCCGCGCGGCGCTCTACTGCGCCAACGTCGGCGCGAACATCCACATGCTCCGCGAGCCGGGTACGAAGCACGTCTTCGTCGGGCATGGCGACAGTGACAAGCAGGCCAGCGTCAACCCCTACAGCAAGGTGTACGACGAGGTCTGGGTCGCCGGTCTGGCCGGCCGGGAGCGTTACGCGCGGGCCGGTGTGGGCGTGCTCGACGCGGACATCGTCGAGATCGGCCGGCCGCAGCTCGCCGGGGTGCACACCTTCGGCGCCGAGTCGGTGGACCGGCCGTTCACAGTGCTCTACGCGCCGACCTGGGAGGGTTGGCTCGACGACGACCCGTACCACACCTCGCTGGTGCTGATGGGTGAGCGGATCGTCAAGGGGCTGCTCGCCACGAACCCCCGGGTTCGCCTGATCTACAAGCCGCACCCGCTGACCGGTTCGCGGTCGAAGGCGGCCAAGGCCGTGCACGAGCGGGTCGTCACGGCGATCCGGGCTGCCGGCGGCGACCCGGACGCGTCCTCGCTGGACGGCACCGCGCACCTGGTGGTCACCGGCCGCACGCCGGCGCTGTTCGACTGCTTCAACCAGACCGACCTGCTGATCAGCGACGTGTCCAGTGTGGTGTCCGACTTCGTGCAGAGCCAGCGGCCGTACGTGGTGGCCAACCCGGCCGGCCTGTCCGAGGACGACTTCCGCCGCGAGTACCCGACGGCTCGGGCCGCGTACCTGCTCTCCAAGGACTGCGGTGAGCTGGAGAAGATCGTGACGGTCACCCGGGCCGGTGACGACCCGATGACCGAGGCCCGCCGGGAGCTGAAGACCTACCTGCTCGGCCCCGCCGAGGCGAACCCGATGGACCGCTTCCAGGAGGAGATCGACCGGCTCTGCCGCTGATCTGGCATCGCGCGCCCGGCCCGACACCCGTCGGGTCGGGCGCGTCCGGTTCAGCCCGCGTCCGGTTCAGCTCAGCAGGGCGGCCACCGCGTCGGCGGCCGGAAGGTCCGCCGGCAACACCCGCGCCGCCACCACCGCGGTGACCGGCAGTGGGCCGTAGACGTGCGGGAAGAGTTGACCGCCGCGCGACGGCTCCCACCGCAGCGCGTCGCCCAGTTGCTCCTCGTCGACGCTGAGCAGGGTCAATCCGGTAGCGCCGGCGAAGTGCCGCCGCGCCGTCTCCACCACCTGGTCGCCGGCGGAGAGGTGGATGAAACCGTCCTGCCGGTCCACGGCGGAGCCGGTGAAGGCGCCGGCGGCGAGGGCGTCGTCCCATTCCGTGCTCGGCAGCAGTTTGTAGATCACCACAGCAGCGTACGGGCCCGGCGTCGGCGCGCTCGCCCGGTTTTCGCCGGTACCGCCGCGCCCGTCGCCTCCCGCCGGGCATGCTCAGGTCAGAGGCCGCGGAGGGATGGGCGATGCAGAGCTACGACGATGACTGGACCGACAGCCAGCGTGCGCTGTACGACGAGTGCTACCGGGCCGGCGGCGAGTGGGCCGAGGACCCGGACACTCCGTCCGACGACGTACAGCACGTGATCAACCTGGCCGAGGCGGACGACGACGCCTTCGGAGACGCCGAGATCGACTACCCGCCGCTGGTCGACGCTGTCACCCAGGCCAGCGGGGTCACCGTCACCAGCGTGCCGGCCAGCCACGAGGACCCGGGTTTCCGCGGGTTCACCGACGGCGTCCGGGACGCCACCGCCGACGACGTCTTCGGCCTGTAGCGGCCGGTAGCCCGCCCGCGCGGGCGGGCGGTCTCCCGGTCCGCGCGCGCTTCTGCCACCATTCGCAGAACAGCGCTGCGACAGACGGGGGCACGGGTGCGCATCCTGCTGGTGGAGGACGACCGCCGGGTGGCCGCCGCGCTGTTCTCCGCTCTCACCCGCCGGGGGTACGAGGTCGAGCACGCGGCCACCGTCGCCGCCGCGCTCTCCGCCGCCCCGTGCGACCTGGTGCTGCTCGACCTGACCCTGCCCGACGGGGACGGCACCGACCTGTGCCGGGAGTTGCGTCGGCGCAGCAGCCAACTCGGCATCATCGCGGTGACCGCCCGGGGTGAGGAACGTGACCGGGTGCTGGGTCTGCGCCTCGGTGCGGACGACTACGTGGTCAAGCCGTTCTCGATGGTGGAGTTGCAGGCCCGGATCGAGGCGGTGCTGCGCCGCGCCGCGAACGCCGCGCCCGAGCGGCACCTCATCGAGGCCGGGTCGGTGCGTATCGATGTGGCCGCGCGGACGGTGACCGTCGAAGGCCGTGCCGTGACGTTGACCCGCAAGGAGTTCGACGTGCTCCTCTCGCTGGCCCGCCAGCCGGGGGTGGCGGTGCCCCGCGATCGGATCCTGCTCGACGCCTGGGGCACCACCTGGGCCGACCGGCACACCGTTGAGGTGCACGTCGGGTCGCTGCGCGGCAAGCTCGGCGACGCCCGCCTGGTGGAGACCGTGCGCGGCGTCGGTTACCGGCTGCGCGTCGCGTGAGGAGCTGACGTGCGCCGCCGCCTGGTGATCAGCTATCTGCTGCTGATGGTCCTCGTCCTCATCGCGTTGGAGACCCCACTGGCCGCCACCATGGCCAGTCGTGAGACCGAGCGGGTCCGTGCCGACCGGCTCGCCGACGCCACCCGGTTCGCCTCGCTGGCCGGGCCGGCGTTGCGCGACGGCGGGCCCGGCCCGGTCGAGTCGGAGTTGGCCAGCTACGACGACCTGTACGCGATCGGCGCCGCGATCGTCGACCGGGACCGGAAAATCCCGGTCTCGTCGCCGAGGTGGCAGTCGAGCCCGGGAACCGCCACGGTGTTGGACGTCGCGCTGTCCGGGCAGCAGTCCAGCGCCCCGGAATCGGTCTGGCCCTGGACGACCGACCCGGTGGTGGTGGCGGTGCCGATCAACGACGGTGGCGAGGTGCTCGGCGCTGTGGTGATCGTGACCCCGGCCGACCCGATCCGCCGAGTTGTCGTTGCCTGGTGGCTGCTGCTCACCCTGGCCGGTCTGCTCGCCGTGCTGGCCTGTGTGCTCACCGCGTTCGGGCTGGCCGGTTGGGTGCTGCGCCCGGTCACCGAACTGGACGCGGTCACCCACGAGATCGCCGAGGGCGACCGGGGTGCCCGGGTGCAGCACCGGCTGGGGCCGCCGGAGTTGCGCCGCCTCGCGGCCAGCTTCAACCACATGGCCGACGTGGTCTCCGACGTGATGGACCGGCAGCGCGCCTTCGTCGCGCACGCCAGCCACCAACTGCGCAACCCGCTCACCGCGCTGCGGCTGCGGGTGGAGGAGTTGGGGCCCAGCCTCACCGACCCGGACGGTCGGTCGGAGCACCGGCTGGCCCTGGAGGAGACCGACCGGCTCGCGTTGGTGCTCGACGCGCTGCTCACCCTCGCCAGGGCCGAACGGGAGGAGAACGAGCGGGTCACCGTGGACGCCGCCGCGGTGGCCGCCTCCCGGGTGGCCGCGTGGGCGCCGCTGGCCCGGCACCGGTCGGTCGCGTTGCGGCTGGCCACGACCGACGGCCCGGCGTACGCCCAGACCGTGCCGACCGCCGTCGACCAGGCGTTGGACGCGCTCATCGACAACGCGGTGAAGTTCAGCGGGGCGGGCGGGGCGGTGACGGTGACGGTGGCCCGCCGCGACGACGGCGTGGCGTTGGAGGTGCGCGACTCCGGCCCCGGCATGACCGAGAGTCAGCTCGGTCAGGCGACCGAGCGGTTCTGGCGGGCCCCGGACGCGCAGAACGTGGACGGCGCGGGGCTCGGCCTGACCATCGCCGCTGTGCTGGTCGACGCCTCGGACGGGCGGCTCACCATGCGCCCGGGGGAGTCGCGGGGGCTGATCGCCGCCCTGTGGTTTCCGGCGCCGGCCCTCTCGGTGGAGCCGGCGGAGGAGGAACCGGCCGCCGATCTACGGCCCAGCCCGGCGCGCTGAGCCCGGCCGTCACGGTTTGGTGGCGCGGTACCAGGCGGCGGCGCCCGGGTGCAGCGACAGCGGTGCGGTGACGATCGCCGAGCGGGGGCTCATCCGTCCCGCCGCCGGATGGGCGGCGGCCAGTTCGGCGCGGCGGTCCATCAGCAGCCGGGTCACCTCACGGACCAACGGCTCCGGCAGGCCGGCCCGGACGATCAGGTAGTTCGGGTTGGCCACCGTGGTCACCGCGTCCACCCCGTACACGGAGCGGGGGATGTCGCGCGAGACGTAGACCTGGCCGTAGCGCGAGCGCAGCGGCTCGGTCCACTCGCTGAGGTCCACGATCCGGACGGCGCTGGCCTCGGCCAACTTCTCGATGCCCCGGACCGGCAATCCGCCGGAGAAGAAGAACGCGTCGATCCGCCCGGACCGCAGCGCCGTCACCGAGTCGTCCAGACTGAGCCGTTCGCGGCGCACCTCGTCGCCACCGAGGCGGGCCACCTCCAGCAGCCGGATCGCGGTGATCTCGGTGCCTGAGCCGGGCGCCCCCACGGAGACTCGCCGGCCGCGCAGGTCGGCGACCGTGCGGACCGGGCCGCCGCTCGTGGTGACCAGGTGCAGTTGGTCGTCGTACACCCGGGCGATGGCGTCGACCTTGGAGCTTCCCGTCGTGCTGGTGGGCAGCACGTCGGCCTGGGTGAAGCCCAGCTCGGCCCCGCCGGAGCCGACGAGTTGGACGTTCTCCGCCGAGGCGGCGGTGATCACCACGCTCGCCCGTACGTCGGGCAGTTCCCGGTTGAGGATGGCCGCCAGGGACTGCCCGAACGCGTAGTAGACAGCGGTGGGGCTGCCGGTGGCGATCCGGATCGTCGTCGGCTGGGTCGGGGTGTCCCGGCAGCTGGCAATGGCCAGGTTCGCGATCAGCAGCACCGTCGACAGGGCGACCAGGCCGGCGCGGCTGGACGAGGTACGACTCACGCGGAGCACTGTGCGCCGTCGGACCGGTGCGCGCAAGCCCTGGTCGGCCACGTCCGGACGGTCGGCGCCGGTCAGCAAGCGGCGCGGCCTGCGGGCACCCTGACCGGACCCCGCACCGACGCCGGGTTCACCCCGCGCGCGGGTGCGGCCAGCGGGTTGCGCGCCGGCTCCAACGCCGCGCTGCGCAGGATCCGCTGCCGGTCCGGGCCGTCGGCCACGCTGACCAGGAAGCAGCCGGTGCCGGGGCGGAGCCGGGCCGGCACGTCGAGCACTGCCGCACCCCGGATCAGCACGGCGGCCAGCTCCCGGTCGGTGAGTCGGACACCGAGGATGTGCCGGCGGACGTGCCGCCCGGCGGCCAGCAGCGCCGAGCGCCAGGCCGCCTCCGCCAGCCGGGTCACCAACCGTCGGCGGGCCGGCGAGGCGCCGGGCAGTGGCCCGGTGAGCAGCTCGCGCCGCCCCTGCCACCAGCCCGCGTCCAACAGCCGGGTGTACGCGCCCTGGTGCTCCCGGGGCACCCACAGTCGGTGCAGCTCGTAGCGGCGGCGCAGGCCGCCGACGGCCACCTCGTGGGTGACCGGGATGTCCAGCCGGGCGAGCAGTTGCCGCATCCGCTGCGCGGCGTCCTCCCGGTTGAACTCCACCCCGGGGGCGTGCTCGGCCCGTACCGCGCTCGGTCGGGCGGCGGTCGGTGGCGGTGTGCAACGTTGCAGGCAGGCAGCCTCGAACGCGTCGCCCAGGGTCAGACAGTCCAGCGGGGAGGGGGGCGTCGAGGGGTGGGGCCGGTCGAGCAGAGCGGGTTCGCGGGTCAACGGAGGCTCCCTTGTCGGAGTCTTGGTTGCCCTACCGTGGCTTCTGCCACGCCGTTAGGGAACCGATCCGGCCCAGCCTTGAGCAAATCTTGCGGCTGCCGCGCCCGCTACAGGTCGGTAACCACCAGATCCACCTGCCGCACCCGGCCCGCGGCGGTGCTCTGCTCCAGCACGTTGTGCTTCAACTCCCGCAGGGTGCCCACCAGCTCTGCTGCGGTGCGCGGCCGGGCTCCGGCGACGAGGAGGTCCCGGACCAGCCGCCCCTTGGTGGCCTTGTTGAAGTGGCTGACCACCGAACGGACCGGCACCCCGTCGACCTCCCGCTCGTGCAGAACCCGCACGGTGACAGTGCGCTCGGCCAGCTCCCCGCGCGGCGTCCAGGTGGCCGCGTACGCGCCGGAGCGCAGGTCCAGCACCGGGCCGCGCCCGGCGGCCCCGTCCATCGCCGGCGTCAGCTCCCTGCGCCAGTACGTCGACAGCGCCCCGACGTCGGGCAGGCGAGCGCCGATCGGGCAGCGGTACGGCGGGATCCGGTCGGCCAGCCGGACCACGCCCCACAGCCCGGAGCTGATCAGGATCGACCGGCGGGCCGCCCGCTGCGCCGCCGCCGGCAGGGAGGCCAGGTCCAGCGCCTCGTAGAGCACCCCGGTGTAGAGCCGCTCGGCCGGCGCGGTGGCGGCCTCCCGCAGTCGGGCGTTGCGCCGCAGCTCGCCCCGTTGGCCCTCGCTGAGGCCGAGCGCCGCCCGCGCGGTCTCCTCGTCCGGCCCGGCGCTCAACGCCACCAGTGCGTCCAGCACCCGCTCCCGGGCCGGGTTCAGCTCGGGCAGCGACAGCCGGTCCGGGGCCCAGCGCCGTCCGGTGCCGGCGTCGGCCTTCCCCTCCGAGGGCGGCAGCAGGATGAGCATGGGTCTCCTCGACGGCGAAACGGCGGCGCCCCACGCGCCGGCCCGGCCAGCGTACGACCAGCCCCTACCGCCAGGGCCGCACCGGGGTGTCGGGGTGGTACACGCGATAGCCGCCGACCTCCCGCACCGGCGCCTCGTCGGCCCGGTCGGCGAGCAGCGCGCGCAGCCGCCGGTCCATCGGCGAGTCGATCTCGACCACGTAGCCCGGCCGCTCGGCCCGCCCCACCTGCCGCCAGTACGGCCGGTAGCGGTTCTGCCCGGGGGACAGGTCCCCGTCGAGCACCGCACAGATCACCGATTCATCCGTGTTGAAGATCAACCGGTTGCAGGTCCAGTAGTCCCCGTACACCTCGTGGGGTCCGTCGGCGCGCAGCGCGGCGGCCAACTCGCGGGCCTGGCGCTCCTCGGTCCGTGACGCCGCGGTGCCGGTGGCCGCGAAGAGCACGGTGACCACCAGCGTGGTCACGGTCAGCGCGGCCAGCACGGCGGCGGAGAGCGCGCCGGTGAGTCGTCCCAGCACGCTGCTGGTGCCCCGCCAGGCGGTCAGCGCCGCCACCCAGAGCGGCCAGAGCACCGCCGGCAGCGACAGTTGCAGCACCGACAGGTAGCGGGCGTTGTCCAGCGGGCTGGTCGCGGCGAGCGGGCTGCGCACGTACGACAGCAGTGTCAACGCCGCGCCGGCGATCAGCGCGAGCTGCACGACCGGCCCGACCCGCTCCCCGCGCGGTCCGGCCGCCCGGCGGTACGCGAGCACCGCGAGTGCCGCGCCGGCCACCAACAGCACCGGGTACAGCACGCCGAACCACTGTTGCCAGCGTCCGCAGCCGTCCACCGGGCAGAGCCCGTGCGCCAGCGGCACCCCCTCCAGCAGGCCGCCGCGGATCCGGTCGAACCACTGCGGCTGCGGCCCGGCCTTGGTGCTGACCTCCCGGAACACCGACAGTGAGTCCTCACCCGGCCCGGCCCGGAGGTTGTCGACGATCATCGGGGCCACGCCGACGATCACCCCCGCCACCAGCAGCAGGCCGGACCAGCCGAGCAGCTCCCGCCGTAGCGCCCAGAGCAGGGCCAGCCCGGCCACCGCGAGGTACGGCAGGATCAGCCAGTCCGACCAGACGGACACCCCGACAAGCAGCCCGAACAGGCCGATCGCGAGCCGTCGACGGTGCAGCGTGCGGGCGGCCAACCCCACGGTGATCAGCAGCATCAGCAGCACCGCCGGTTTCACCTCCGGCCGCCCACCGACGACGGTGAGCTGGTCGCGCACCACCCGTTCCGACCCGAGCGCGAGCAGACCCACCACGAACGCGGCGAACCACGGTGTGCAGAGCCGGCGGGTCAACCGGTGGATCAGGTAGAGGAAGACCGCGTACAGCGCGAGCATCGGCAGCCGCAGCACCGGCCAGCTCGGCCCGGCGACCGCCACCAGGGGAGCGGCCAGGTACGACTCCAGAACCCCCATGTAGTGCTGGCCGTAGAGGAAGATCGGGCGTTCCCGGCCCTGGGCGATGTGCAGCGCGGCGAGGCCGAAGGTCGCCTCGTCGCTGTTCGACACCGGCACTGTGAACAACGTCAGGACCAGCCGGTAGACGACACCGGCGAGCCCGAACAGCAGCGCGACGAGCGCCGGCCGGTCGAGTCGCGGACGCCATCGCCCGCGGTGCTGCTCTGGATGCGACACGACCAACGCCCCCGTCGTCGTCCCGACCAGAGTGTTTCACGTCTGGTCGGGCCGCCGAGGTGGATCGGCGCAGCCGGTGCCGGCTGGCTCGGTGCGGCGGTCGGCTCGCGTGGCCGTGGCTGTCGACGTGTGGCAGGGTTGGCGCGTGCCACCCACTCCCGCCGGCCAGCTGGCCGTTCCGAACCTGCACCGGGCCGCGCGGATCGAGGACGCCGTGCACCAGCTCGTCGAGCGTCGGCTGCGGCGCACCGGCTGGCGGATCAACATCGTCGCGTACACCGGTTATGGCGCGCCGGGTTGGGTGCGGGTGATGTGCCGGGTGCTGCTGGGTCGTCCGGACACCCGCCAGCGGGGTCGACTGGACAAGGTTCGCGGCTGGCGGAGCTTCACCACGCTGCCCGCGAAGCACGTCACGGTGACCATCGAGGCCGGCGGGGTGTGCCACGAGACGCGGGCCGACCGCAGTGGGTTCGTCGACACGCTGGTCGAGGCCGACCTGCCGCCCGGGTGGGGCACGGTCCGGCTCAGCGTTCCGGACGCCGACCCGGTCGACGCGCCGGTGCGCATCCTCGACCCGGACGTCAGGTTCGGCATCATCTCCGACATCGACGACACGGTGATGGTGACCGCGCTGCCCCGACCGCTGCTCGCCGCCTGGAACACGTTCGTGCTCGACGAGCACGCGCGCAACGCCGTGCCCGGCATGGCGGTGCTCTACGAGCGGCTGGTCACCGCGCACCCCGGCGCCCCGGTCTTCTACCTCTCCACCGGCGCGTGGAACGTGGCGCCCACGTTGACCCGCTTCCTGTCCCGGCACCTCTACCCGGCCGGGCCGCTGCTGCTCACCGACTGGGGCCCGACCGCCGACCGCTGGTTCCGCAGCGGCATGGAACACAAGCGGGTCACCCTGGCCCGGCTGGCCCGGGAGTTCCCCGACGTGCGCTGGCTGCTGGTCGGCGACGACGGCCAGCACGACCAGGAGATCTACCGGGAGTTCGCCGCCGCCCACCCGGAGAACGTCGCCGGGGTGGCGATCCGCCGACTCTCCCCGACCCAGTCGGTGCTGGCCGGCACCCTGCCCGCCCCGGCCGGTCGCCCGTCGTCGGGGCCGGTGGGGCAGAAGTGGCTCTCCGCCCCGGACGGCGCGGGCCTGTGGCAACTGCTGCGCGACGCCGGCCTGGTCTGATCGGGCGCTGTCGGAGGGTTGTGGGGGAGCGCCACGTTTCCATCCGCCCCGCCTGAACGGGAGGCGGGGCGGATGACGCTCAACCGCACCTACCCCGGATCCTCGGCGACATCCACGTCAGCGCCAAGGACGTCCGCGCCGACCGCATCGGGGCCGTCTCCCGGGTGGCGACCGACCGGGCGCCTACGGCCGAACGGCAGGCGCCGAACCTGGGCAGTCCCAGGATGAGCGGATCAACTCCCGCTCGGTGGCGGCGAGGTGGGCAGTCGCGGCGAGCCAGGCCCACGCGTACCGGTCCGGGTCGGGCTCGGTACGCCGCCCGAACGCATTCCGCCCGCGCCGGTCGGACTCGTCGGCGAGCGCGGAGACCACCGTGGCGGCGGTCGTGAAGCCGGCGCGGCGCAGCGGACCCGTCAGCCCGGTACCCTCGCCGCGGGCCGCCTCGACGACGGCGCGGCGGCCGCCGGAGACGGCCAGCTCCACCAGCCGGCGAACCCTCCACAGCGGGGACTCCGCGACCGCGTCGACGCCGAGGGCGAGGACCGGTTCGGTCATCGCAGCCGGGTCACGCGGCGGCAGGTGACCGCCCTGGATCTCGTCGTAGCCGAGGTCCGCCCGGCCGTGCCAGTCCGCCGGCAGCCGGAGCGTCGTGGCGGCACCGGGCACCGGGCCGACCGCGAGTGGCCACAGTGTGCTGGCCCGGTCCGGGTCCAGCCGGCCGACCACCCGGATCCGCAGACCCGGCCGGGAGGCGAGCCGCCGCAGGTTGGCCACGTGGGTCAGCATCGGGTGGGAATCGGCCGGCGCCAGCCGGATCACCGGGCCGTCCGGCACCGGCTCCCGCTCCGGTCCGGCGTCGGTGGCGGACGCCAGCTCGCGGGCCAGCACCTGGTCGCCGACGGCACCCACGATCATCAGGTCACCTCCGACCAGCGCGGTACCGGCCCGGATCGGGTCCTCCGGGTCGTCGGCGGCGAGTTGGGCGGTCACCACCTCGGCGAGTGGCCGGGCGAACAGTTCCGCCAGCGGTCCGGTGGCCCAGTCGGTCTCGATGAGCGGGCTGGCACGGACCCCCTTGCCGGCGCCGAGCCGGCCGTCCGGCGAAACGGTGGTACCGGTGATCCGCAGGCCGCCGCGGGCCAGCACCGCGTGGTTGACCGCGACAGCGCCCATCTCGGTGACCGCCCGGGCGCAGTCCCGCGCCCGCTCCGGGCCACCCGGTTTCACGTCGCCGAAGGAGAGCCGCCGCCCGTCAGCGGCGACCAGGTGGGTGACCACCCCGGCGTAGCCGTTCGCGCTGATCACCGGCTCCCGGCAGACGCCGTACACCTCCAGCGTTCCGTCCGGCTGGTAGGCCCTGCGGAGGATGCCGACCAGCGCCGGGTCGGGATCACCGGTGGCCAGCCGGCCGGCCACGTACAGCAGGTCGTGCAGCACCTCGACCAGCTGGGCCAGCCGGTGGCCGGCCTGTCGTTCCCGGTGGGCGCGCAGGCCACGGACCGCGCGCAGCGCGGCGCTCTCGGCCCGCGGCAGGCCGGCCAACCGGGCGCTGTGGGCGGCCCGCAGCAGTTCGGCCTGGGGAACCGCACCGGCGGCCGGCACGCCGGCCGCGAGCACCGCGGAGGCGGCCCGCCACAGCGCACCGGCGGCGGCCCGTTGCGCCTTCGTCGGTGCCGTGTTCCGGCCGGCACGACCGGCGGCCGATCTCTCGGTTCGCCCGGTCCAGCTGGGTTCCGCGCCGTCGCTGTCGGGAGCGGACGACACGCCGGTGGACGCCGAGTCGGGATGGGTGACCGGATCGGCGACCGGGCAGGCGACCAGGACCGCGGTCCGGTGCAGACAGCGGGGCGCCAGCAGGCAACTGCACCGCGCCTGGTGCCCTTCGGTGACCGCACCGGTCGGCCCGGGCGTGAGGGTGACCAGGGCCTCGGCGCCGCAGTCGACCGATACGCCGCCGTTGACCCGGCCGACCGGTACCCCGGCCAGCCGTCCGACGGCGGCGTCCAGCCGCTTGTGCAGCCGGGGTGGCAGGGCGGCCACCGCCGCAGCGGCGACCTCCGGCAGCACCGGTGGCAACAGGTCGGTGGGTGTGCGGTCCGTCAACGTGATCCTCCGCGGATGCGATCGCCCACCCAGCGGGCGAGTTCGAGCGGGCTGAGAGCGGCGACCGGCATCCCGGCCGCGACGAGCTGCTCGGCGACCGGCACCGAATAGCAGGGCGCGCCCCTGTCGTTGAGCGCGGCGCAGCCGAGCAGATGCACACCGGAAGTGGCCAGGGCGCGGACCTCGCCGAGCAGCCCGGCCAGCGGGTAGCCCTCCTCGAAGTCGCTGACCACCGCGACGATGGTGCGGCTCGGCACGGTCACCAGCGAGCGGGCGTGGGCCAGCCCGGCGGCGATGTGTGTACCGCCGCCGACGCGCACCTCCAACAGCAGCGACAGCGGGTCGTCGACCCGGTCGGTCAGGTCGACCACCTCGGTGGAGAAGGCGAGGAAGTGGGTGGAGAGGGTCGGCACCCCGCCCAGCACGGCGGCCGTCAACGCCGACCACACCACCGACGCCTCCATCGAACCGGACACGTCGACCACCAGCACCAGCCGCCAGTCGGCCTCCCTGCGGGTCCGGGTGTTGAAGACCGGGCGTTCCGGCACCACGACCGTCCGGCCGTCGTCGAGCCGCTGGGTGTGCTGCAGGTTCCCCCGGAGCGTACGGGCGAGGTTGATCCGGCCGCCGGGACGGCGGGACGGACGTGTGTTACTCAGCCCGGTCAACGCCGGACGCACCTGGGTGGCCAACTGTTTGGTCAGTTCCTCGACCAGCCGCCGGACCAGTGGCCGCAGCTTGGCCAGGTGCCCCTCGGGCAGCCCGCCGGCCAGTGACAGCACCGAGGTCAGCAGCTCCATCGAGGGGCGTACCGCGGCCGGGTCGAGCTCGGCGAGCACGTCGGTACGGCCGTTCTCGGCCGCCCGGGCGATGACCTCCTCGCGTACCGAGGTGCCGAAGAGCGCCTCGAGCTCGTCGGCCCACTCGCGTGCGGTCGGGAAGGAGGCTCCCTGGCCACCACCACCGGCCGCCTGGCCGAGGTCGGTGGCGCCCTCGCCCTGGCCCGCCCCGTACAGCTCGTCCAGGGCGAGGGCGTAGCGCCGGGCGCCGGCCGGCAACCGGTCGGGTTGGCGGCCGAGGAGCAGCCGCCACCGGTCGGTGGGGTTGAGCTGGGCGGCCGATGTGTCCAGGTCGGGTTCGGTGTCGGCGGAGCCGGTCGGCATTTCCGGGCCGGGTCCGGTGTCGGCGGAGCCGTTCGGCGTGCCCGGGATCGGTATGTGGCGGGCGATCAGGGCGGCCCGGCCGGCGAGGTCGGCGGCGGTCCAGCGGGCCAGCATCTCGGGCGAGACGGACAGTGCCAGATCGAGCCGATCGCCGAGCCGGTCGGCGACGGTGTGCAGCAGCCGGCCCCGGGCCGCCGGGGTGAGCACGTCGAATCCGCCCCGCAGCGCCGGCAGCCGGTCCAGGAACTCGGTGTCGGTGAGCCGCTCGATCCGTTCCAGCAACGGGTCCAACGCGGCCGGGGCGGACTGCAGCAGTGGATGCGCCGCGGTGAGCAGACCCCCGAGCAGCCGGTGCAGCTGCCGCCGGCTGTCCGGTCCGGTCGCCGCGTCGATCCAGCCGGCCATCCGGGTGCCCAGGACCTCGAGGGCGGTCAGGTCGAGCAGCACCCGGGCGGCCAGGGCAGCGCCCTGGATCAGCGGCGAACCGGCCCGGGTCAGGTGGCCGAGGGCCTCGTCCAGGCGTAGGCCGATCCGATCCTCGCCGGCGCGGACCGCGAGGTCGACCAGCGCGGCGGCGTCGGTGGTGGCGTCGCTGCCGGCGAGGCCCGGCAGCCCGCGTACCGCCGCATCCAGCAGCACGACGGCCAGCTCGGCGGCCCGGACCCGGCCGTCGGCGGTGGTGCCGGGCAGATGCGCGCGGCGCAGGGCCTCCAGCAGGTCCAGGGCGGCCAGCAACTCGGGCAGCGTGCCGGTGCCAGGCAGCACCACGGTGGCCAGCTCGAGCCGGTCGGTGACCAGCTCGGGCAGGTCGCAACGGGCGGCGTCGCGCAGCCCGGTGAGCAACTGCGCGGCGGTGGGGCCGCCGTCGGCGGCCTCCCGGCGGAACCGGTCCCGCAGGGTGCCGGTCGCGGCCAGCGCTGCGGTCACTCCGCGTACGCCGACCAGGTCCAGCCGGGCCGCCACGGACGGCGTCCAGGCCAGCTGCCAACGGGTGGTCAGGGCGGTACCGTCGCCGGTGCCGGAGACCACGGTCGGCTCGCCGTAGCCGACGCCGCAGATCTGCAAGCGTTGCAGCAGGATCTCCCGTCGCCCGTCCAGCTCGGTGCGCAGCGGATCCAGCCGGACCTCGCGGGACTTCGGGCTGTCCGGGTTGGGCAGCCGCAGCGCGGTGAGTTCCGCCTCGACCGCGGGACCGAGGCCGGACCGCGGCGTACCGGGGGCGATCCGGCCGCGCTCGGCGCCAACCAGCACAATCTCCAGCGCCTTGGCCAGCGCTCGGCCGCGGCCGAGCAGCTCACCCTGGCCGAGCACGGTGGTCACCGCCTCCAGCACCTCGCCCCGGCCGGGAGCGGGCAGGTTCCGCAATCGGGCCAGGTCGCCGGCCAGCCGTACCGTCTCGGCGGCCTCGCCGGTACCGGCGCTGTGACCGGCCGAGCGGAGTTCCCGGCAGAGGTCGGTGACCGCCCGTGCGGCGGCGGCCCGGATCTGTTCTGGGTCGCCGGCAGCGGTGAAGACGGACTGCTGCCAGCGGGGGTCACGGATCCCGGCCGGGTAGCCGGAGCGGGAGTCGAGCAGGTCGAACGCGTACGGCACCAGCGAGGTGACCGCCGTGCCGCCGTCCTTGGTGGCCGGCCCGGGCCGGGTCGTCACGGACCGGACCGAACCGGCCTGTGTGGCGGCACCGGCCGTGCTGGCGGTCGGGGCGGGGCCGGCGTCGGTAGACGGGGTGGCGAGCAGGGCCGGGGCGTGGAAGGCCCCGATGACGGCGGCGACCCGACGGCCGTCCCCGCCGGCCTCGGCCAGCACCCGGCGCATGTGTCGCTCGCGGGCCAGGTCCCGGGCCGGTATGCCGTCGCTGCTGGCGCTGTCGGTACGCATCGCCCAGCCGACGCCGAGGGCGGCCCGTCGGACCGCCTCCGGCGGGCAGCCCGGGGCTTGCACCTCGACCACCCGGTCCCATAGGTCGTCGCCGTCGCGGCCGGTGCCGCTGGCGCTGAGGGCGGCGGCGTAGCCGGACCGGCGCGGGCCGCGCACTGGTTCACCGGCGTCCGGGTCGCCACCGGCGGCCGGCTCGGGCGAGTCGGAGTCGGTGGTCGGGTCGATGGTGTCGGCGCTCCAGCCGGGGTCGGTCAGCGGCAGGTCGCAGCAGACCACCTCGACGTCCTGCTGTCGGGCCCAGCGGATCGCGGCCAGCTCCGGGGAGAAATCGGCGAACGGGTAGAAGCCCGTCGGCCCGTCCTCGCCGTGGCTGCCGACCAGGGCCAGCGGGGCCCGGGCTGCCGGGTCGGAGAGGTACGGCAGCCAGGGCTGGAAGTCGGCCGGCAGCTCGATACAGACCACCTCGGCTGCGGCGGCGTCAAGCAGGGCCGGGAGCACCGCCGCCAGGGCCGGGCTGTGATGCCGCACCCCGATCAGGTACGGCCGGACGCAATCGGCGAGCGCGTCGACCACGGCTCGTGGGTCGACCGTCGAAACTTTGGCCGTCATCGAGTCGACGGTCGGCGGAGCCCCATCGGGCAACGTGCGGGATGCGCTCGTCACCGCAGGTTTTCCCGCAGATCCCAGAGCCGGCGCCACATCGCCGAGCCGTCCTCGGCACGGCGGCGGACCGGGCCGTCCCAGTAGCCGAGCAGGCGGGCGTGGTCGTTCTGGTCGTCCTTGCGAACCACGCCGAGCAGGTGCCCGGGGACCAGTTCGAGCGCGTCCCCGCCGGGCAGGTACGCGGCGGCCAGCCCGAGCGACGCCGCCACCTGCACCGCCTCGGCGGTGGACATCACCGTGCCGGGCCGTTCCACGTCCCAGCCCTCGCCCGACCGGCCGGATCGCAGGTCGCGGAACACGGTGACCAGGGCGTCCAGCACCGCGTCGTCCACGGCGTACGCCGCCCCGGCGCGCTGCACGGCGGCGGTGGCCTGCCGGCGTACCAGGTCGGTTTCGGTGTCCACATCCGAGATCGGGTGGATGGTCTCGAAGTTGAACCGGCGCTTGAGGGCAGAGGACATCTCCGACACGCCCCGGTCCCGCAGGTTGGCGGTGGCGATCACGCTGAACCCCGGTGCCGCGCGGATCAGGGCGTCTTCGGTGCCGCTCAGCTCCGGTACGTTCATCCGCCGGTCGGACAGGATGGACACCAGCGCGTCCTGCACCTCGGGCAGGCAGCGGGTGATCTCCTCGATCCGGACGACCCGGCCGGTGCGCATCCCGGTCAGCACCGGCGAGTCGACCAGCGCCTGTGGGGTCGGGCCCTGGGCGAGCAGCAGGGCGTAGTTCCAGCCGTACCGGAAGGCGTCCTCGGTGGTGCCGGCGGTGCCTTGCACGGTCAGCGCGCTGGTGCCGCAGACCGCGGCGGCCAGCAGCTCGGACAGCATGGACTTGGCGGTACCGGGCTCACCGACCAGCAGCAGGCCCCGCTCGCCGGCCAAGGTGACCACGCACCGTTCGACCAGGCTCCGCTCGCCGACGAACTTCGCCGCTATGGTCATGCTGGCCGGCAGTTCGGTGCCGGCCGGGCAGGTGCGCCGGTCGGCGGGCAGCTTCAGCGCCTCGCCGTCGCTGCCCCGGATGAAGGTGACCACGGCGCGCGGGGTCAACGCCCAACCCGGTGGCCGGGCCCCGTCGTCGTACGCGGCCAGGAAGGCCAACTCGTCGGCGTACCGCTGTTCGGCGGAGAGGACCTGGGCGGCGGTCTCCGGCACCACGGTGGGGCGGACGTGTTCCGTCACGGTCACTGATATTCCTCGATCTCTCTCTGGTTCGGGCGGGTCAGCGGCGGGGGCCGCGGGTGGGCAGGTTGTCGAATCGGGGCCGGTCGCCGTCGCGGAGGCGTTGCCAGGCCCGCCGGTAGAGGTCGGCGGCAGGCTCGAACGGGACGGTCACGCTGAGCCCGGCCGTACCGTCCGGTGCGAGGTCGAATAGATTGGTCTTCCAGCCCTCGATCGGTTTCTGCCCGTGGCCGCGCTCCAGCCACGGGCCGGGCAGGAACAGCGACCGGCCGGCCCGGGACCGGCTGGCCTCGACGACCAGTGCGGTGCCGGCCAGTTCGGCGCGGGCCGCTTTCAGCCGGGCTGGCTTCCAGCCGGTCCACTTCGTCGTGTCGCGGTCGGTTGGGTCCGGCATGGCCAGCAGCATCAGGTACACCGCCGCCGCGTCAGCACCCAGGCCGTTTTCCCCGGCTGCCTCGGCGACCAGATCGGGCACCGACCGGGTCGGGTCCTGCGGCCACCAGGTCCCGTCCGCCGCCCGCGCGCCGCCGCCCGGCTCCCCCGGATCGCCGAGCAGCGCCGCGAAGCGTGGGTCGCGGACCAGCCGAAGCGCCACCTCCATCGGGTACGGCTTGGTGGCGTCGCCCCGCAGCGCCGGCAGGTACGGGTCCGTTCCGTCGACGTTGAGCAGGTCCGGCCGCAGCGCGGGCGAGGGTCGGGCGTCGGCGGTAGCCAGGACGATGGCGCCGTAGCGTTCCCAGCCCGGGCCGGTTTCCGACGGGGTGCCAGCCACCTGGCGGAACGCGGGCAGGGAGACGTACTCGTTGAGGTCGAGCAGCAGGTGCGGGTTGGCCAGCCGATCCCGGATCTGAGCCAGCGCGCCGGGCAGCGCTGCCCGGCACGGATCGCCGGCCGGGGTGTGGTGGGCGACCCAGGCGGCCAGGGTGACCGCGGAGCACAGCACCTCTCCGGTGAAACCCGTTGGCTGGCCGTCAGCCGGCTGGGCCCGATCGCCCTTGATTCCGAAGGTCAGGTCGGTGCTCAGCTCGGCCGAGCGGGCGGGGTCGAGCAGCGCCGGCAACGCCTTCGTGGGTGCCCAGTCGGTGCTGACCGCGCCCACCGCGTCGACGAAGAGCTGTTCGGGTACCACAGCCCGGCGTCCCACGGCGGCGTTCCAGACCCTCGCGGCGGCGGCCACGTCCACACCGTCGGTCCACAGCCGGGCCGGGTCGTCCGGCAGCAGCGCCGAGACTGTGGCCAGCCGGACCGCCGGGCTTGACTCGTGCAGTAACTCGTAGGCCAGGTTGACCTCGCGGACCTGCCTGATCCCGAGGGCCTTGAGCAACTCGGGCGTGGCGGGGTTCATCGAGTTTCCGTACAGCAGTCCGGCCAGCACCAGCTTCCCGGCGGTGGGGGTGACGCCGGTCAGCTCGGCGAACTGCTCGGCCGCTTCCGGCCGCCAGGGTAGTGCACCGCGCGTGGCCCACTCGGTGCGGAAACCGGTCAGCCAGCCGGCCGGCCGTTCGTCACCGACCGGCGCCGAGGATCGCACGGTGTACGGCTCGGGAACGGCGAACACGCCGGCCGGGTCGTGGTACAGCGCGTCGAAGAGGTAGCCGCCGGCGGTGCCGGAGTGGTTGAGCATGGCGATGAACGCGCCGTCGGGCAGCGGCAGGATGCCCGGCCGGGGGGATCGGCGTGCGCCGTCGAGGTTGGTGAGGTCGTCGTCGCGCAGGTACAGCGAGAATCGACGCCAGCGGGCTGGTTCGGCCGCCGTGCTCAGATCGAGCCGGTCCAGCTCGGTGAGCAGGGCGCGCAGCGTCTCCCGGTGTTCGTCCGGGGTGACCGCCGCGACCGCCCGGTAGGCGACGGCGGCGACAGCGCCGAGCAGGTCCCACCAGTCCAGAGTGACCGGCAGCGGCGGCCCGTCGAGGTGCAGCCGTACGGTGGGTTCGTTCCCGGAGGCGGCGGCTCGCTGGGTGGCGATCACCTGGAACTGGGTGAAGGCGTAAGTCGAGCTGCTCGCCCTGACGGTCGAGCGCAGACCGTTCAGCGCCAGCCTGAGCTGCTCGTCGGTCGGTCCGCTCGCGGTGGCCGCCGGTGCCACCGCCTTCGGGGCGGACAGCGACTTGGTGAGCCGCTCGCCTACCACCTCCAGGTCGGTGCGCACATTGGCGGCCAGTCGCAGCACGCCAGCCACCCCGGCCACCAGCGCGTCGTGGCTGATGGTCGGCAACGTCGAGCGGACCAGTTCGACCAACGCGTCCTCGCCATCGTCGGTGGGGGATGGGCCGGCCGATGGGCCGACCACGGTTCCCGGGAGGGCGATGGGAAGGCCGGTGCTGGCCTGCAGGGCCACGGCCAACCCGGATCGGGTCGTCGCCCGGGCTGCGGCCCGTGCGGCCGCTTCGGCCATGGCGGCGCGGCGTTCGTCGAGGGCAGCCTTGAACAGCGTGGCGGCGGTGCCCCGGTCCACCCGGCGCAGGGCCGCGGAGCCGGCCGGGTCCCGGTGCAGCATGTTGCCGAGGAACTCCCGCCTCGGCAACGGGACCACCCTGGCGGTGTAGGGCCGGCCGGACGTCGCTCCGGCGGTGGCTGACACCACACCGTCCGGGTCGACCAGGACGAAACCCTCAAGGACGGCCCTTGGCCGGTCGTCGCCGGGCAGCATCAGCGCCGCGATCGGTTCCTGTCCCGCGGCCACGGTGACGGTACGACCAGCCAGGTCCTCGCCGCGCACCGCGCCGTCCGGCAGGGTGACCACCCGCCATCCGAGTAGACCGCCCACCGGAGCGGCGGCCGGGGTGTCCCGGTCGGACAGGGCCGGCCGTAGCCAGCTGGCCGACTCCTGGAGGCGGCTTCCGCTCACCGGCGACTCGGTCAGGAACCGGGGCAGGCTGCGCCGACCGTGGGTGTTGCTGGCCGGGTCGTACTCGCGCCAGCCGTAGTCGCTGTTCTCCTCGCGGCGGTAGACCCAGTAGGAGGTGCCGTCGGTGATGATCGGCAGCTCCACCGGGACAGCGGTATCACCGGGGTACAGCACGCCGTCGCCGGTGGTCCGTCCGCCGCCGGCAAGCGGCAGAGTGATCTTGTTCGGGCGCCACTGACCGCGAAGACAGCCGTTGATGGCCTGCAGCTCGCCGGGCGACGAGTGCCAGTAGCCGCGCAGGTCGTAGTTGGACGACCGGGATTGCCAGAAGACGAGGAGTTGGCCGTCGACGTAGTGGTAACCGGGCTGGTGCCACATGTCGCCGGCCGGGATGCGCAGGTCGTGGCGGAGCACGATGCCCTCGGCGCCGAGCACGCGCACCGTGGTCGGCCCGCCCATGATCAGGTACGGCCAGGCGTCCTGCTGGGTCACCTCGACCCGCCGGTCGCCGCCGGTCACCTCCTGCCAGGCCTGCTCCCAGTCCGGCCAGCCCAGCTCGTCGAGGAGCCCGCCGCGCAGACTGCGGGCGACGTGCCCGGCGAGGTCGACGTCGAGGGCCTGCCTGAGCTCGCCGCCCGCGGCCTGCGCGGCGGGCCCGTCGAGGTCGTCGAAGACCAGGCGCAACGTCTCGACCGGGAGGTTGCCCAGCCACTTCACCGCCTCCGGAAGGTACGGCAGCCCGGTGGTGAACCGGTCGCGGATCCGTGCCCGCAGCCAGTCGGCCAGCAGGGGCCGGATGCCCTGCGTCCCGGCCAGCCGGCGCTGAGCCTGCTTCTGGTCGTCGACCTGGTCGAGACCTCGGCGCAAAGCCGCGGTGAACCGGTCGTCGCCGGCCAGGGCGAGCAACTCCCGATCTCCCTCGGCATTCACCCAACGCGCCAGGTCCAGGGTGTCGCGTTCCTTCGGCGGCGCGACCGGCAGGTCGAGGGTGAGCAGCAGGTCGAGCAGGTCCAGGTCGCCGGCGACGGCGAGGGCCTCGCCGCTGTCAGCCAGCTCGGCGCGTAGCCGGGCGGCCATCCGCTCGACGAGTGGGTACAGCTCCCGCAATGGCCGGTGGCGGTCCAGGTTGGTCCGGTTCAGGAAGCGGCGCAACCAGCCGACGGACCCATCCTGCGGGCGGGCCGCGTCCGGCACCTCCGGGTCGGAGAGTCCGGCGAGCGCACCGGTGTCGGCCAACAAGGCCAGCCACATGGCCAGGTTGTTTTGGTTGGCGGGCATCAGATCGAGCAGGCTGCCACGGATCGCCGGGTCGCGACCGGCCAGCGCCGTCACCGTCGGCTGGTGCACCTTCCACCAGCCCGCCGGCGCCTCGGCGGCCACCGGCAGCCGCAGCAGCTCGGTCAGGTAGGCCGCCTCGCGGTCGGCGACCTCGGCGGCGCCGGCCGCACCAGCGGACTTGGTGGCGGCCCGGACCAGCCGCTGCACCGCGCTGGCCAACTGCGCGGAGGGAACCACGCCGGCGGCCGCTGCCCGCAGCGCCAGCCGGCAGAACCGCGACAGCGCCTCGTCGGCCGGCAACTGGGCGGACAGTTCCTTCGCGTGGCCGGCCAGCGCGGTCGCGGAGACCACCTTGGCCGCCGCGAATTCCACGTAGACCTCGTCCAGCCGGTTCAGGTCGACCGGCAGGCCGTGCTGCGCCTCCGCCTTGCGCGCCTTGTTGAACAACTGCGTCGCGTAGGTGTCCTGTCCGGCGGCCAGAAACACCCGCGCCGCCTGCTCGAAGAAGGTCGGCAGGAAGTGCGGCAGCGTACGGGCGAAGCGGTCGGCGAGGCTCTGGTGCCCGTCCAGGGCGGCCTTCGGCCGTGACCGGACCTGCTTGGCCAGTTTCTGCAGCTCCGGCACCACCGCCAACGCGTGCCGGCCGTCCGCCGGGCGGTGCACCAGCACCCACTCCGGGAAGGCCAGCGGGCGGCGGGGGCCCAGCCCGACGAGGGCCGGCTCGGCGCCCGGCGTCAGACCGAGGAACCCGACGGCCATGTCCTCGCCCTCGCCGAGGGCCGCGTCGACCAGGCGGACCACCGGCCGGTCGTCGAGAGCCGGGTGCCGGTAGGTGCGGGCGGTGAGGGGCACTGCCCGGTCGCCGGCGCCGGCGGTGCTGATTGGCAGCACCGCGCCGGCGGCCAGCAGGCTCTCCGCCGATTTCCCGTCCGAGGTGGTCGTCATCCCGGTCACGCCTTCTCCCCCATGCGGGTCAGAGCGCCGGACAGGGCCGTCGCCATCCGTATTCCTTCCGACCAGGCCACCGGCCCGACCTCGGTCAACCGCAACGTCGGCCCGTCCACGACGGACCAGGAGAGGCTGCCGAGGGTCGCCTCGGGGTCCCAGTAGTCCTCGTCGAACCACATGACGGCCTCGACCGTGCGGCCGGCCTCCCAGACCCGGCACCTGACCTGGGAGCCGGAGACCCGGAAGCCGAGCGTGGCGGCCCGGGCGGCCAGCCGGTTGGGGACCGTGTTGCCGTGGAAGTCATTGATCGTGGTGTCCCGGTCCTTCAGGTTGGCCGGCCTGACCCACGTGTCCCGGCGTAATTGCTCGACCCGCTGGGTGATGTCCAGTTCGTCGGCGAACTCGCGCAGGTCCGCCAGATCGGGTACGCGCACCGGGTGGGGCAGCGTGGCGCTGACCGGCGAGAGCCGGACGGTGTCCCCGTCGAGGTTGACCACCCGGAGGTCACCGGTGTCCGTGACGTCCCGCAGGAAGCCCGGCTCGGCCGGGTCGTCCCCGAGCACCACCAGGTCGCGCAGCGCGCCCTGCCAGGCCGGGTCCGGCCAGACCCGGGCCAGCAGCCCGGTCGGCACCGGCAGTGAGGACACCACCCAGGCGTCGACCCGCGCCAGGCATTCGGCGGCGTGTCGATCCAGCCACTGGCTGAGCTGGCGCAGCCGGTCCACCTCGGGGTCGTCGCGCAGCGCCTTTGGGAGTGTCTTGAGTGGACGACCGCTGGCCCGTGAGCCGGTGGACCGTGCCGCCATCTTTCCGTCCACAAGGGAGACTTCGTAGGAGTCGCCCACCGCTACCCAGCCCATCAGGATCGCCCTCCACAGTGGCAGATCGGCCGGATTGCATGGCGAATTGGCCGAGACTGATCAACGAGGGGGGAGGCTAACAGTAGCGACCGACACGACAGGGACCCGTTGGCCGGGCGGCGGTGGGGGCCGGGGCCGAGCGGCGGGACGAGAAGGACCGGGCCTGCATAAGTCGCAGAACCGGCTGGTTCGGTTGTACCAGCGGACGGTCGGGCACGCGCCGCGACGCCGGCGTGCACCCGCGCGCTCAGTTGCGGCGAAGCCAGATGACGCCCAGTGGGGGGACCTGGAGGGCTGCTGACGCCACCATTCCGTGCCACGGCACGTCCTCGGCCCGCACCTCACCCAGGTTGCCCACCCCCGACCCGCCGTAGTGGTGCGCGTCGGTGTTGAGCACCTCCGTCCACGTCCCGCCGGCCGGCAACCCGACCCGGTAGTCGTGCAGCGGCTGGGCGGAGAAGTTCGCCACGCAGACCAGCGTCGAGCCGTCCGGGGCGATCCGGACGAACGACACGGTGTTGTTGGCGACGTCGTCACCGGCGATCCAGCGGAAGCCGGCCGGCTCGGTGTCCTGTGCCCAGAGCGCCGGGGTGTCCCGGTAGATCCGGTTGAGGTCGCCGACGAGGCGTTGCACGCCGGCGCGGGCCGGGTCGTGCAGCAGGTACCAGTCGAGGCCCCGTTCCTCGCTCCACTCCCGGTCGTCGGCCAGCTCGGAGCCCATGAAGAGCAGTTGCTTGCCCGGGTGCGCCCACTTGTACGCCAGCAGCGCCCGCACGTTCGCCAGCCGCTGCCAGGTGTCGCCGGGCATCTTGCCGGCCAGTGAGCCCTTGCCGTGCACCACCTCGTCGTGGCTGATCGGCAGCACGTAGTTCTCGCTCCAGGCGTACGCCAGGGAGAAGGTGAGCTGGTGGTGGTGGTGCTGGCGGTAGATCGGGTCCTTCGAGGTGTAGAGCAGGGTGTCGTGCATCCAGCCCATGTTCCACTTGAAGCCGAAGCCCAGCCCGCCCTCGGCGGTGGAGCGGGTGACCCCCGGCCAGGCGGTGGACTCCTCGGCGATCATCACGACCCCGGCGTGGTGCTTGTAGACGGTCGCGTTCACCTCCTGCAGGAACGCGATGGCCTCCAGGTTCTCCCGACCGCCGTACTGGTTGGGGGCCCACTCGCCGTGGTTGCGGGAGTAGTCCAGGTAGAGCATCGAGGCGACCGCGTCCACCCGCAGCCCGTCGACGTGGAACTGGTCGCACCAGTACAGCGCGTTGGCGACCAGGAAGTTGCGCACCTCGTTGCGGCCGAAGTCGAAGACGTACGTGCCCCAGTCGGGGTGCTCGCCGCGCCGCGGGTCGGGGTGCTCGTAGAGGGGGGTGCCGTCGAACCGGGCCAGGGCCCACTCGTCCTTCGGGAAGTGCGCGGGCACCCAGTCGAGGAGCACACCGATGCCGGCCGCGTGCAGCCGGTCGACGAGGAAGCGGAAGTCGTCCGGGTCGCCGAACCGGGAGGTCGGCGCGTAGTAACCGGTCACCTGGTAACCCCAGGAGCCACCGAACGGGTGTTCCATCACCGGCAGAAACTCCACGTGCGTGAAGCCCAGCTCGGTGACGTACGCGGTGAGCTGCTCGGCCAGCTCGCGGTAGCCCAGGCCGGGCCGCCACGAGCCGAGGTGCACCTCGTAGACGCTCATCGGTTCCTGGTGCGGCTGCCGTTCGGCCCGGCGGGTCAGCCAGTCCGCGTCGTTCCACCGGTACGTCGAGTGGTGCACCACCGAGGCGGTGGCCGGCGGCACCTCCGCGTACGCGGCGAGGGGGTCGGCCTTGTCGCGCCACTGCCCGTCGGCGCCCAGCACCCGGTACTTGTAGCGGGCGCCGACCCGGGCGTTGGGGACGAACAGCTCCCACACGCCGCTGGAGCCGAGTGACCGCATCGGCCAGCCGTCGTCGGGCCCCCAGCCGGTGAAGTCGCCGACCACCCGCACCCCGCGGGCGTTGGGCGCCCAGACGCTGAACGCGACGCCCTCGTCGAAGACCCGGGCGCCGAGCGCCTCCCACAGTCGCTCGTGCCGGCCCTCGCGGATCAGGTGCAGGTCCAGCTCGCCGAGGGTCGGCGGGTAGCGGTACGGGTCGTCGTGGGCGGTGCCGTCGACCTCCACCCGGTAGTCGAGCACGACGCCGTCGACCTGCGCCTCGAAGACGCCCACGTCGTGCACCCGCTTCATCTCGTACCGCTCGTCGCCGACGAGCAGCGCGACGTCGCCAGCGCCCCGACGCATGGTGCGGATCGTCGTCGAGGAGTCGGTGGGGTGCGCGCCGAGCAGCGCGTGCGGGTCGTGCGTCGCGCCGGAGATCAGCTGGTCCATCGGGCGTCCTTCGGGGCGGGAGCGGTCGGCGCGGAACGGGACGGGCGGGTGGCAGCCGAACGGGCCGCGGACAGGCGGGCCGCCACCGTGGCCGGGGTCGTCGGCGCGGTGCCCCCGGAAAGGTCGTCCGGCACCTCGGCGACGGTGAGGTCGGCCGGCTCGGTACCGGCCAGCTGCGGCTGGGTCGGCGGGGTCGGGCGACGCACCGTCAACACGTGCGCGGGTTGCAGGTACGGGTCGAGGCGTACCGCGTTGCGCTGACCCCAGTCGTAGTTGGTGCCGGTCAGCTCGTCGTGCACCGTGAACCGTTCGTGCCAGTCGAAGCCGAGCGCCGGCATGTCGAGGGTGGTGTTGCCCCACTGCACGGTGTGCGAGTCGAACGAGCAGACCACGATGACCGTGTTGCCGGTCTGCGGGTCGTGCTTGGACCAGCAGAGCAGCGCCGGGTTGTCGATCTCGTGGAAGCGCAGGTTGCGCAGCTGGTGCACTGCCGGGTTGTCGTGGCGTACCCGGTTGAGGGTGGCCAGGAACGGCGCCAGCGAGCGGCCCTGCGCCTCGGCGCCGGCCCAGTCCCGCGGTCGCAGCTCGTACTTCTCGTTGTCCAGGTATTCCTCGGCGCCCGGCCGGGCGACGTGCTCGAACAGCTCGTACCCGGCGTAGACACCCCAGGAGGGGGAGAGCAGCGCGGCCAGCACCGCCCGGATCTTGAACATCGGCGGTCCGCCGTGCTGCAACGAGGAGTGCAGGATGTCCGGGGTGTTCGGCCAGAAGTTCGGCCGCATGTAGTCGGCCGCCTCGATCAGCTCCTCGCAGTACGCCCGCATCTCGGCGGCCGTCGTGCGCCAGGTGAAATAGGTGTACGACTGGGTGAAGCCGATCTTTCCGAGGCCGTGCATGATGGCCGGCCGGGTGAACGCCTCGGCCAGGAACAGCACGTCCTCATCGACCGCCTTCACCTCGGCGATCAGCCAGTGCCAGAAGTCGAACGGCTTGGTGTGCGGGTTGTCCACCCGGAAGATCCGGATGCCCTCGCCGACCCAGTGCAGCACCACCCGCAGCACCTCGGCCCGGATGCCCTCCGGGTCGTTGTCGAAGTTGACCGGGTAGATGTCCTGGTACTTCTTCGGCGGGTTCTCCGCGTACGCGATGCTGCCGTCGGCCCGGGTGGTGAACCACTCCGGGTGCTCGGTGACCCACGGGTGGTCCGGCGCGCACTGCAACGCCAGGTCCATCGCCACTTCCAGGCCCTGCGCGGCAGCCGCCTGGATGAAGGCCCGGAAGTCCGCCGGCGTACCCAGGTCGGGGTGGATCGTGTCGTGGCCGCCCTCGGCGGCGCCGATCGCCCACGGCGAGCCCACGTCGGTCGGCCCGGCGGTGAGCGCGTTGTTGGGGCCCTTGCGGTTGACCCGGCCGATCGGGTGGATCGGCGGCAGGTAGAGCACGTCGAAGCCCATCGCGGCCACCCCCGGCAGCCGCTCGGTGGCGGTCGCGAAGGTGCCGGACCGGCCACCGACCGCCCCTTCGGAGCGGGGGAAGAACTCGTACCAGGCCGAGTAGAGCGCCCGCTTGCGGTCAACCCAGATCGAGTACGTGTCACCGGCGGTGACCAGCTCCCGCACCGGGTGCTCCCAGAGCAGGTCGGCCAGCGCGAGCGCCGGGTCGACCCGCTGGGGCAGCGGCAGGTCGGTGTCGACCAGCGCGGTGAGCGCGTCGGCGACCCGGGGCCGGTCGGCGGTCGGGACGAGGACCCGGGCGGCGGCGAGCACCCGCGCGCCCTCGGCCAGGTCGTTGGCCAGATCCTCCGGACCCTGCCCGGCGGCGATCTTCTTGGTCACCGCGTTCTGCCAGGTCAGGTACGGGTCCTGAAACGCCTCCACGGAGAAGGTCCACGGGCCGACGGCGTCCGGCGCGATGGTGGCGTGCCAGCGGTCCTGGCCGGGCTCGCCGGGGCGCATCCGGGTGAACGGCCGTTGCTCGCCGTCCGGACCAGCCCACACCACGTTGCAGCCCAGCGCGTCGTGCCCCTCCCGGTAGGCGCGCGCCGACACCGGAACCGGTTCGTCGACCACGGCCTTTGCCGGGTACCGCCCGCACGAGACGACGGGGGAGACGTCTTCGATCGGGAACCGTCCAGTCACCCCGCCAACCTACTGCGCGAGATCCGTTCGCGCGCGGCCAAGCACCGGACGTTGCCGGCCTGGCGCGACGCCGGCTCGGCCAAGATCGACACGCGTTCCATGAAACCGCGGTATCAGCGCGACCCGGATACGGCGGTTTCCGGAAAGCCGAGTGGATCTAGGCCGGCGAGAGACCCGAACAGCTTCAGGCCGGCGGTTCCGGCGCCACGAACGACCCCTTGCCCTGGTGTACCTCGATCCAGCCCCGCTCATCCAAGATCCGCAGGGCCAGCCTGATGGGCGTGGCACTGGCTCGGTACTGCTCGCCGAGTTCCGCGATGGACGGCAACTTGTCGCCGGGCTGGAGCGCGCCGGACTGGATCGAGCGGATCACGTCGTCGATGACCTGCTCGTACACAGGTTGTCTCGGCATGGCAGGGCCACCTCTCGTCAGCCCTCTGAGCATGCCATCCAACATGACACTCTGTGCATCCTGTGTTGACTCTGTACTCACTGCACTCTAAGTTGGATTTGAAGGTTCTCTCGTCAGCAGCGGAGTACCTCCACGCGGTCAGGGTGGGTGGTGCCCCCGTGTCACCCACCCTGACCTGCAC
>NZ_QGSZ01000231.1 GCF_003857055.1 Micromonospora inaquosa
GGGTTGGAGTTGTGAGGATCTCAGGGGGTGGGTCTTCGTAACCTTGGTCGGCCAGACTGCGCGGTATGCGTGATAGTTCCCGCCGGTGGGCGTGGCTCGGGGTGCTCGTCATCGGGTTGATCCTCTACATGGCGGTGCTGCGGACCCTCGTCAGCACCAAGAATCCGAACTTCGTACCGGCGTTGATCCTGCTCGGGGCGACGCTGGTGCCGTTGACGTTCCTGACATTCGCGCAGGCCCGCACCGGGCGGTGGCAGGTGCCGGCGTCGGTGCTGGTGACGTCGGCGTTCTTCGGCGGTGTGATCGGCACGGTGGTCGCCGGCACCCTGGAGTACGACACCCTGCGCGGGCTCGGCGCCCTGCCGATGCTGTTCGTGGCGTTGATCGAGGAGTCGGCGAAGCTGATCGTCCCGGTGGTGCTGCTGTTCACGGTGGTGGCCCAACATCGGCGTCGGGTGCCGTCGGACGGGCTGATCATCGGTGTGGCGGCCGGTATGGGCTTCGCCGCGCTGGAGACGATGGGCTACGCCTTCACCGCGCTGCTGAGCTCGCAGGGCAACATCGGCGCGGTGGAGCAGACGTTGTTCATCCGTGGGCTGACCGCGCCCGCCGGGCACACCGCCTGGACGGGGCTCACCGCCGGCGCGCTCTGGGCGCTGTTGGCAAGCCCGAGCGTCGCCCGGCTCTTCGGGTTCATCGGCACGTTCCTGGGTGTCGTCGTCCTGCACACCCTCTGGGACACGTTCTCCGGCTCACTGGTCTTCGTCGTGTTGGCGATCATCAGCATCGGCTGGTTGTTCTGGGAGCTGCGCCGCTACCGGACCTTCAGCGACCAGCGGATCGGCCAGCTGCAACAGCACTGACCATCGCCGTACTCCATGCCTCTCCATGCCCCTCCCGGGCTGCTCGACAGGCCGGGGGCTGACAGCTGCCGGCGTGTCGGTCGTCAGTTGTGCTCGCTGGTCGGCATAGTTGGCGTCGTGCCCACCTACCGGATCGGCCGCCTGATCATGGTCGGAGATCCGGTCACCGGAACGGCGGCCGAGGCCGGGCAGACCGTGGTGTACGAGCGGGTGTCGTCAGCCGATCAGAAGGCGGATCTGGACCGTCAGGTCGCCCGGGTGTCCGTGTGGGTGACCGGTCAGAAGCTCGGCGTGGACCGGGTGGTCACCGAGGTCGATGACGATCTGGTCTGCGACGTCATCGAGATCCTGACCTCGCTGTGCGCCCGCCTGTCCGGTCGTCGCGCCGCCGCGAACCGCGCCCGCCGCGTAGTCGAAGCCGCTACCGGGGCTCGGGTGTGAAGACGATTCAGGCGTACCGGTTCGCCCTCAACACGGGCTTGGAAGCCCTCGCGCGCGGCTTGAAGAATTGGGCTGACTCCCGCGGGGGCGCACGGGCCGGGCGAGTGGTCAGGTTTCCCCGGTTCAAGTCCCGCCGCCGCACTGCGCCATCCGTGCGGTTCACCACCGGGGCGATCCGGGTCGAGCCCGACCGCATGCACGTGGTGCTGCCGAGGCTGGGTCGGTTGAAGCTGCACGAGTCGGCCCGCAAACTCGCCCGGCGTTTGGACAACGGCACCGCCCGGATCATGTCCGCGACCGTGCGGCGCGGCGGCGGACGCTGGCACGTGTCGTTCACCGTCGAAGTCGAACGGGCCGAACGCGCCCCTGCCCGGCCGCGGTCGGTCGTCGGCGTGGACGTCGGGATCAAGCACCTTGCGGTGCTGTCCACTGGCGAGTTGGTCGACAACCCGCGCCACCTAGCCGCCGCGCACCAACGCATGCGCTCGTTGGGCCGGGCGCTGTCACGCAAGACCGGCCCGGACCGGCGTACCGGAAGACGGGCGTCGAAGCGGTGGGAGCGGGCAGCTGCGCGGGCCGGTCGTGCGCACGCCCGGGTCGCTCATCTGCGCCGCGACGGGCTGCACAAGCTCACCACCCGGCTCGCGCGTGAGCACGCCACCATCGTGGTCGAAGACCTCAACGTGGTCGGGATGCTGGCCAACCGCAAGCTGGCCCGGTGCGTCGCCGACGCCGGGTTCGCGGAGATCCGTCGCCAACTGGCGTACAAGACCGGGTGGAACGGCGGCCGTCTGCTGCTGGCCGACCGCTGGTATCCGTCCTCCAAGACCTGCTCGGGTTGCGGCACGGTGAAAACCAAGCTGGCCCTGTCCGAGCGCGAATACACCTGCGAGGCGTGCGGTCTGGTCATCGACCGGGACCGCAACGCCTCCTTGAACCTGGCCGCTCTCGCGGCCGAGTTCGATACCGTCGGGAGTGGCCCGGTGGCAGCACGTGGAGCCGACCAGAAGACCCGCGTACGCGGGCAGGTGGCGACGAAGCGTGAACCCGGCACGGCATCCGCCGGTCAGACCGGGACCGTCCCGCCGCAAGGCAGGACTACCAACCGTGTGTTTGCTAAAGCGCACTGAGAGGTAACGGAGGCATGACTGTTGGTGATCCCGCTGCGACCGGGCCGGCATCTCATCTAACGTCAGAGTGTTCATATTTGGCGGGATTAGTCGGGAAGGTGTGGCGATGGGGGTGCGCAGCTGGTTCGAGGGTTGGCCGGTCTATCGCCAGCTCACCGGCACGGACCCGTTGGGTCGGGGTGCGGCGGCGAAGTCCGATGGGTCTCGCGCGCTCACTGCCCGGACGGATACCGCTGACAGTGTGGCCCGGTCGGTCTGTCCGTACTGCGCTGTGGGTTGTGGTCAGCGGGTGTTCGTGAAGGACGGGCAGGTCAGTCAGATCGAGGGCGATCCGGACAGCCCGATCTCGCGGGGTCGGCTCTGTCCGAAGGGTTCGGCGAGTAAGAGCCTGGTGACGAGCCCGTTGCGGCAGACGACGGTCCGCTACCGCCGCCCGTACAGCACGCAGTGGGAAGGTCTGGAGCTCGACACGGCGCTCGACATGATCGCCGACCGGATCCTGGCCGCCCGGGAGCAGACCTGGGAGGACGTCGACACGCAGGGCCGGCCGCTCAACCGGACGCTGGGGATTTCCAGTCTGGGTGGGGCGACGTTGGACAACGAGGAGAACTACCTCATCAAGAAGTTGTTCACCGCGATGGGGGCTCTCCAGATCGAGAACCAGGCCCGTATTTGACACTCCGCCACTGTCCCCGGTCTGGGGGCCAGCTTTGGTCGTGGCGGTGCGACGGATTTCCAGCAGGACATCGCCAACGCTGACGTGATCGTCATTCAGGGTTCGAACATGGCTGAGGCGCACCCGGTGGGTTTCCAGTGGGTGATGGAGGCCAAGCGCCGAGGCGCGAAGGTCTTCCACGTCGACCCACGGTTCACGCGAACCAGCGCGGTCGCGGATGCATATCTGCCGATTCGGGCCGGCACGGACATCGCGTTGCTCGGTGGGGTGGTGCGCTACATCCTGGACAACGAGCTGGACTTCCGGGAGTACGTGGTCGCGTACACCAATGCGGCGACGATCGTGAGCGAGGAGTTCAGCGACACTGAGGACGGCGACGGCTTCTTCTCCGGTTTCGATCCGGAGACCGGCACGTACGTGCAGGACAGTTGGCAGTACGAGGGGCACGAGGGTTCGTCGGGCAGTGGGCACACCGCGCAGGAGCGGGACAGCGCTGCGGGGTTGACGCACGAGTCGCACGGCGCGCAGGTGGGTGGGCAGACCCGGCGTGACGAGACGTTGCAGCATCCGCGTTGCGTCTACCAGATCCTCAAGCGGCACTTCGCCCGTTACACGCCGGAGATGGTGGAGCGGGTCTGCGGTATCTCGCAGGAGAAGTTTCTGGAGTTGGCGCGGGCGTGGACGGAGAACTCGGGTCGGGATCGCACCGGGATGTTGGTTTATTCGGTGGGTTGGACGCAGCACAGTGTTGGGGTGCAGTACATCCGTACCGGTGCGATCATCCAGTTGTTGTTGGGCAACATGGGTCGTCCGGGTGGTGGGGTGATGGCCCTGCGGGGGCATGCCAGCATCCAGGGGTCGACTGACATTCCGACGTTGTTCAATTTGTTGCCGGGCTATCTGCCGATGCCGCACCACGCCGAGCACCCGACCCTGGACGAGTGGGTGGACAGCATCCGCCACCCCGGGCAGAAGGGGTTCTGGGGTAACGCGAGGTCGTTCGCGGCGAGCCTGCTGAAGGCGTACTGGGGTGACGCGGCGACACCGGAGAACGATTTCTGCTACGGCTACCTGCCCCGGATGACTGGTGATCATGGCACGTACCAGCAGGTGCTGAACATGATCGACGGGAAGATCAAGGGGTACTTCCTACTTGGGCAGAACCCGGCGGTCGGGTCGGCGCACGGTCGGGCGCAGCGGCTCGGCATGGCCAACCTCGACTGGCTGGTGGTCCGGGACCTGTTCATGATCGAGAGTGCGACGTTCTGGCAGAACGGCCCCGAGGTGGCGACCGGGGAGATCGTGCCGGAGGAGTGCCGTACCGAGGTGTTCTTCCTGCCCGCCGCGTCGCATGTGGAGAAGGAGGGCACCTTCACCCAGACGCAGCGCCTGTTGCAGTGGCGGGAGAAGGCCGTCGAGCCGCCAGGCGACGCCCGCTCCGAGCTGTGGTTCTTCTATCACCTGGGCCGAAAGCTGCGGGAGAAGCTGGCCGACTCGCCGTTGCCGCGCGACCGGGCGCTGCTCGACCTCACCTGGGACTACCCCACGCACGGTCCACAGGCGGAGCCGAGCGCCGAGGCGGTGCTGCGGGAGATCAACGGGTACGACGTGACGACCGGCCGCCCGCTGTCCGGTTTCGCCGAGGCACGCGCGGACGGCTCCACCGCGATCGGTTGTTGGATCTACACCGGGGTGTACGCGGACGGGGTGAACCAGGCGGCCCGCCGCAAGTCCCGACACGAGCAGGACTGGGTGGCCGCCGAGTGGGGGTGGGCGTGGCCGGCGAACCGGCGCATCCTTTACAACCGTGCCTCCGCGGACCCGGACGGTAACCCGTGGAGTGAGCGCAAACGCTACGTGTGGTGGGACGCGGAGAAGTCCGAGTGGACCGGCTACGACGTGCCGGACTTCGAGAAGACCAAGCCACCGTCGTACCGGCCGGCACCCGGCGCGTCCGGGACGGAGGGCATCGCCGGCGACGACCCGTTCGTCATGCAGGGCGACGGCAAGGGTTGGTTGTACGCGCCCAGCGGTGTCCTGGATGGTCCGCTGCCGACGCACTACGAGCCGGTGGAGTCGCCGGTGCGTAACCCGCTCTACGGCCAGCAGGCCAATCCGACCCGCAAGATGTACGCGCATCCGGTGAATTCGGTGAACCCGAGCCCGCCGCAGGAGCACGGTCAGGTGTTCCCGTACGTGTTCACGGTCAGCCGGCTCACCGAGCACCACACCGCCGGCGCGATGAGCCGGACCGTGTCACCGTTGGCCGAGTTGCAACCGGAGATGTTCGTCGAGGTGTCCCCGGATTTGGCCGCCGAGGTCGGGCTGACGCATCTGGGCTGGGCGCACCTGGTCAGCGGCCGCGCGGTGATCGAGGCGAAGGTGCTGGTGACCGACCGGCTCACCCCGCTGCGGGTGGATGGTCGGATCATCCACCAGGTGTGGTTGCCGTACCACTTCGGTTTCGAGGGCTTGGTGACCGGCGACTCGGCGAACGACCTGTTCGGCATCAGCCTGGACCCGAACGTCCTGATCCAGGAGAGCAAGGTCGGCACCTGCGACGTGCGGCCGGGCCGTCGCCCGACCGGGCCGGCGTTGCTCGACCTGGTGGCCGACTACCAGCGGCGCGCCGGGATCACCCCGGGCCAGCACGCCCCGGCCGTGACCACTGACGATGAGGGGAAGGAGCACGGTGCTTCCTGACCCGAACAGCCTGTACGGTCCGTTGGACCCGGCACCCGAGGCGGGCTACGAGAACGCGCCGCCGCGGATGGGGTTCTTCACCGACACCAGCGTCTGCATCGGCTGCAAGGCCTGCGAGGTGGCCTGCAAGGAGTGGAACGGTGTTCCCGAGAGCGGGCTCGACCTGCTGGGCATGTCGTACGACAACACCGGGGCCCTGACCGCGAACTCGTGGCGACATGTGGCGTTCATTGAGCAGCCCCGCCCGGCCGGGCATCGCGCCTCGCCGGCGGACGTCCTCGGCGCGCCGGTGGACGTTGGCCCTGACCGGCCGGTCGACGCGGGACCGCAGTTTCTGGGGATGCCGGGGGCCCAGCCGCCGGGGCGGGGGTCCGGTGCGGAGGGTCGCACGGATTTCCGGTGGTTGATGATGTCGGACGTCTGTAAGCACTGCACCCATGCGGCGTGCCTGGACGTGTGTCCGACGGGTTCCCTGTTCCGGACGGAGTTCGGCACGGTGGTGGTGCAGGAGGACATCTGCAACGGCTGCGGCTACTGCATCTCCGCCTGCCCGTACGGCGTGATCGATCAGCGTAAGGACGATGGTCGGGCGTGGAAGTGCACGCTGTGCTACGACCGGTTGGGTGCGGGGATGATGCCGGCGTGTGCGCAGGCGTGCCCGACCGAGTCGATTCAGTACGGCCCCCTCGACGAGTTGCGCGAACGCGCCGCCGCCCGGGTCGGGACGCTGCACGACCGGGGGGTTCCCGAGGCGCGGCTGTACGGGCACGACCCGAACGACGGCGTGGGTGGTGACGGTGCGTTCTTCCTGCTCCTCGACGAGCCCGAGGTGTACGGGCTGCCACCTGACCCGGTGGTGACCACCCGCGACCTGCCGAAGATGTGGAAACGTGCCGGCCTCGCCGCGCTCGCCATGGCGGCGGCGACCGTCGCCGCGTTCGTCGGAGGTTCCTCATGACCCCACCGGGCCCGGTCGGCGACCGGTTCCGTCGTTTCCGGGAGCGGCTCGCCGCCGAGGGCAGCCACCAGGCACGGGTGGGCGACGACCGGACCAGCGCCGCGGGCGGTGCGGAAACCGCGAGCGGTGCCGAGCTTGCGCACGGCGGCGACCGCCCGAACGACAGGGACACCGCCAGCGGTAACGGGGCCGCCGGTTCCCGTCGCGGCGACCGGCCGGCGCGGCGAACGACCGAAGCCTCCGGCCGGCGACGCGGGCGGCGCGGCGGTGGCGGCGAGGAACTGCGGGTGCCGGAGGCCGAGTTCACGTCCTACTACGGTCGGCCCGTTCTGAAGGCACCGGTCTGGAAGTGGGACATCGCCGCGTACCTGTTCACCGGCGGGTTGGCCGCCGGCTCGTCGCTGCTCGCCGCCGGTGGGCAGCTCACCGGCCGGCCCGCGCTGCGCCGCGCCGGTCGGGTCACCGCGTTGGCCGCCGTCAGCGCCAGCGCCGTCTTCCTGGTGAAGGATCTGGGCCGTCCGGCGCGGTTCCACCACATGCTGCGGGTGGCCAAGCCGACCTCGCCGATGTCGATGGGCACCTGGATCCTCACCGCGTACGGGCCGGCGGCGGGCGTCGCCGCGATCGCCGAGGCGGCCGGTGTGCTGCCCCGGCACGGTCTGCTCGGGCTGGCCGGCCGGGTGTTGCCGCCGATCGGGCACGCCGCTGGGCTGGTCGCCGCCGGCACCGCACCGGCGCTGGCCACGTACACCGGGGTGTTGCTGGCGGACACGGCGGTGCCGTCGTGGCATGAGGCGTACCCCGAGTTGCCGGTGATCTTCGCGGGCAGCGCGCTGGCCAGCGGTGCCGGCGTGGGTCTGCTCGCCGCGCCGCCGGCCCAGGCCGGGCCGGCCCGCCGGATGGCGGTGGCCGGCGCGGCCCTGGAGCTGTACGGCGCGCATCGGGTGGAGACCCGCCTCGGCCTGCTCAGCGAGCCCTACCGGTTGGGCCGGCCTGGTCGGTTGCTGCGCGCCGGGCGGCTGCTGACCGCCGGCGGGGTGGCGGGCGCCCTGTTGGGACGGCGCAGCCGAGTGGTCGGTGCGCTCTCCGGTACCGCGCTGCTGGCCGCGTCGGTGCTGACCCGGTTCGGCATCTTCTACGGTGGCGTCGCCTCCGCCCGCGACCCTCGGTACACGGTGGTGCCCCAGCGCGAACGGCTCGAAGCCCGACGAAGCAGCATGGATCTTCCACCTAATCGGGCGGCCCCGCCCACGGTGTGATCGAATGTCCGGTGGAGGCGTTCAGGCGGCTGGTGCCCCTCCCGGTCTTCAAAACCGGAGTGGTCCGGGACCCGGGCCAGGCGGGTTCGATTCCCGTCCGTCTCCGCCACACCGCTTGGAGATGACGTGATGGGCGACGGCCCGGTGGACCCGCGACGGCGGGTGCCCCGTACGGACACCCTGCTCGCCGATCCGGTGCTGGCCGCCGCCACCGTCACCCTCGGCCGGGACCAGGTCAAGGCGGTCGTTTCCCACGCGCAGGACCGCGCCCGCCGCGGTGAGCTCAAACCCGACGAGGTACGCGACGCCGCTGTCGCCGCGCTGCCCACCCCGGGGCCCCGGGTGGTGCTCAACGCCACCGGTGTCGTGCTGCACACCAACCTGGGCCGGGCGCCGTTGTCGTCCGCAGCGGTCGCCGCGGTGGTGGCCGCCGCCGGGCACACCGACGTCGAGTTGGACCTCGCCACCGGCCGGCGGGCCCGCCGCGGCCGGGGCGCGCTCGACGCGCTGGCCGCCGCCGTACCCGACGCGGGGGCCGTGCACGTGGTCAACAACGGCGCCGCCGCGCTGGTGCTGGCCGCCACCGCGTTGGCCGCCGGCCGCGAGATCGTGGTCAGCCGGGGCGAACTGGTCGAGATCGGCGACGGTTTCCGCCTGCCTGACCTGCTGGAGAGCACCGGCGCGCGGCTGCGTGAGGTGGGCACCACCAACCGCACCACCCTCGCGGACTACGCCGCCGCGCTCGGCCCGCAGACCGGCTTCGTGCTCAAGGTGCACCCGTCGAACTTTCGGGTCATCGGCTTCACCTCCACCACCGGCGTTCGGCAACTGGCCACGCTCGGGGTGCCGGTGGTCGCGGACATCGGCTCCGGTCTGCTCGACGCGGACCCGCTGCTGCCCGACGAACCGGACGCGGCCAGCACCCTGCGCGCGGGCGCCGCACTGGTTACCGCGAGCGGCGACAAGCTGCTCGGTGGGCCGCAGGCGGGGCTGCTGCTGGGTGACGCCGAGCTGATCGACCGGCTGCGTCGCCACCCGCTGGCCCGGGCGTTGCGGGTGGACAAGCTCACCCTGGCCGGGCTGGCCGCCACTCTGCACCAACCGGGCACCCCGACCCGGGCGGCGCTGCACGCCGACCCGGGTGTCCTGCGCGAACGGGTGGAGCGGCTGCGGGACCGGCTCGGCGCGGACGGCCGCAAGGCGGAGGTGGTGCCGGCCGTCGCGGTGGTCGGCGGGGGCGGCGCCCCCGGGGTGGAGCTGGACTCGTGGGCGTTGAGCCTGCCCGAGCGGTACGCGGCGCCGCTGCGCACCGGAGACCCGCCGGTCCTCGGCCGGGTGGTGCGCGGCCGGCTCCTGCTCGACCTGCGCTGTGTGCCCGCCGACGCCGACGAGGCCGTCCGCCAGGCGGTGCTGCGCGTGCCCGGGGACGACTGACCGTGTTCGTCGTCGCGACCGCCGGGCACGTCGACCACGGCAAATCGACGCTGGTGCGGGCGTTGACCGGGATGGAACCCGACCGATGGGCGGAGGAACGCCGCCGGGGGATGACCATCGACCTGGGTTTCGCCTGGACGACACTGCCGTCCGGCGGCACCGTCGCGTTCGTCGACGTACCCGGGCACGAACGGTTCGTGCCGAACATGCTCGCCGGGGTCGGCCCGGTCCCGGCGGCGCTGATCGTGGTGGCCGCCGACGAGGGCTGGATGCCGCAGTCCGCCGAGCACCTGGCCGCCCTCGACGCGCTCGGCGTCGCGTACGGCCTGTTGGCGGTGACCCGCGCGGACCTGGCCGATCCGGGGCCGGCGACGGCCCGCGCCCGCGCCGAGATCGCCGCGACCAGCCTCGGCGCGGTGCCGGCGGTGGCGGTCAGTGGCCTGACCGGCGCGGGCCTGCCGGAGCTGCGGGCCGCCCTGGACCGGCTCGCCGTCGACCTTCCCGTGCCGGTGCTGGATGATCCGGTCCGGCTCTGGGTGGACCGCAGCTTCACCGTGCGGGGCAGCGGCACCGTCGTCACCGGCACCCTCGGCGCCGGTCGGCTGCGGGTGGGCGACGAACTGGAGCTGGCCGGCGCCGACGAACCGGTCCGGGTCCGTGGCCTGCACTCGCTGGGCGAGGCCCGACCGGAGGCGGCGGCGGTCGCCCGGGTCGCTGTCAACCTGCGCGGTACGCCCCGCGACCGGCTCGGCCGGGGCGACGCGCTGCTCACCCCGGGCCGGTTTCACCACACCGACCTGGTCGACGTCCGGCTCGCCGGCGACCCGGCCGCCGACCTGCCGGCCACCCTCACCCTGCACGTCGGGTCGGCGGCGGTGCCGGTACGGGTGCGCCCGCTCGGCCCGGACACCGTCCGGCTGCGGTTGGCCCGACCGCTGCCGTTGCTGGTGGGTGACCGGGCGCTGCTGCGGGACCCGGGCCGCCACCACGTCAGCGGCGGGGTGCGGGTGTTGGACGTGGCACCCCCACCGCTGGCGCGACGCGGCGCGGCTGCCGCCCGCGCCCAGGTCCTCGCCGAGCTGGACGGTCGACCCGACCTGGCGGGGGAGCTGCGCCGCCGCCGGCTGGTCCGGGCCGGCGCGTTGGTCCGGATGGGCGTGCCGGTGCCCACCGCGCCGGGTCAGGGCCGGCCGGCGTTCGCCAAGCCGGTGGCCGGTGACTGGTTGGCCGACCCCGCGTACTGGCGGATGCTCGCCGGGCGGCTGACCGAGGAGGTCGCCCGCCACGCGCGCGAGCACCCGTTGGAGCCCGGGATGCCGGTGGACGCGTTGCGGCAGCGTCTCGCCCTGCCCGACCGGGTCCTGGTCGAGGCGCTGGTCCGGCCGCCGCTGCGGATCCACTCCGGCCGGGTCGGGGCGGCGAGCACCGCTGCGCTGCCCGAACCGGTGGCCCGGGCCGTGCAGCGGGTCCGCGCCGAGTACGGCGACCGGCCGTTCCGCGCCCCCGAAGCGGATCGCCTCGTCGACCTCGGTCTGGGCCCCCGGGAGATCGGTGCGGCGGTGCGCGCCGGTGCCCTGCTGCGGTTGGCCGACAACGTGGTGTTGCTGCCCGACGTGCTCGACGACGCGGTGCGGGTGTTGGCCGGGCTGCCGCAGCCGTTCACCCTCTCCGCGGCGCGGCAGGCGTTGGACACCACCCGCCGGGTGGCGGTGCCCCTGTTGGAGTTGCTGGACCGGCGGGGCGCGACCCGCCGGCTTCCCGACGACGCCCGCATCGTCGTCACCTGAGCGCCGCGACCTCGCCAACCACGTTCAGTCCAGGTCGGACATGTCGAGCACGAAGCGGTAGCGGACGTCGTTTCGCCGCAGGCGGTCGAGTGCCGTGCCCACCTGCGCCGACGGGAGGACCTCGATGTCGGCGGTGACGTCGTTGTCGGCGCAGAACCGGAGCATCTCGGCTGTCGAGCGGCGGCCTCCGCTCCCGGCGGAGCTGAGCTTCTTGCGGCCGATGAGCAGGTCGGTGGTTTCGACGGTCACCGGACCCAGGTATCCGAGCAGGCTGAGGGTGCCGTCCATCGCCACGAGCTTCAGATAGGGAGCGAGGTCGTGCGGTGCGGAGACGGTGTCGATGACGAGGTCGAAGGTGTCGCGGGCAGCAGCCATCTGCTGGGGATCGGTGGAGTCGACGAGGTCGTGTGCGCCGAGCCGGCGGGCGTCGTCCCGCTTGTCCAGCGTGCGGCTGATCACGGTCGTGGTAGCGCCGAGTGCCACGGCCATCTTGACCGCGAGGTGGCCCAGGCCGCCGAGCCCGGCCACGGCGACGCGAGTGCCGGGGCCGACGCGATGGGAGCGCAGGGGCTCCCAGACGGTGACGCCGGCGCACAGCAGCGGGGCGGCTGCGGCCGGGTCGAGGCCGGCGGGGAGCGGATAGGCGAAGGTGTTTCGCACCACGTATTCGCGGGAGAAGCCACCCAGGGTCGTCGACCCGTCCTGTCGGTCTGTGCCGCCGTAGGTCAGGGTCGGGAAGGAGTGGCAGAAGTTCTCCTGTCCGGCTGCGCACATGGCACAGGCGCCGCAGGAGTCGACGATGTTGCCCACCGCGACGCTCTCGCCGATCGAGAAGCTGGTCACCTCGGGGCCGGTGCCGGTCACCACGCCGGTGAATTCGTGACCCGGCACCAGCGGTGCGTTGGTGTGCTGGCCGTAGTCGCGCAGGGCGTGCAGGTCGCTGTGGCAGACCCCGCAGTGGTCGACCCGCACCGCGATGTCGTCCGGGCGTAGGTCACGGCGCTCGATCTCGGTACGCCGCAGCTCCGTCGGGCCGGTCGCTCGCCATCCAGTGGTCCTTCGCATGATCGATCTCCTACAAACAGACTGTTCGGTCTGTTGCAGCCTAGGTCGGGCGGCGAGCCGAAGCAAACCAACCGTTCTGTTTTGCTAGTGTGGAAAAATGCCGGAGCAGCCCCTGACCTCGCGAGGTGCCGCGACCTACCAGCGCATCCTGGACGCCGCCACCGAGGAGTTCGCCCAACACGGCATCGCCGGGGCCCGCGTCGAACGCATCGTGACGGCGGCCCGCACCAACAAGGCGCAGCTCTACGCCTACTTCGGGGACAAGGAACGACTCTTCGACGCGATCTTCCTCAGCTCGCTGGAACGCATCACCAACGTCGTGCCCATCGACGCCGACGATCTCGCCGACTGGGCCGTTCGTCTCTACGACGAATACCTGCGCCGCCCCGACCTCATCCGGCTCGCGACGTGGACGCGGCTGGAACGCCGGCCCGCCGGACACCTCGTCGAGACCCACCAGCACTACGACGATCGCAAGCTCACCGCAATCGCCGAGGCCCAGGCCGCCGGTCGGATCCGCGGTGGTGACCCGTTCGACATCATGGCCCTGGTCATCGCGATGTCCATGGCCTGGTCGCCGGTGAGCAACGTCTATGCGGCCAGCAGTCAGGAACCCGACGACGTGCATTCCCGACGTCGAGATCTGCTGCGCGAGTGCGTCCGGCGCGCCACCGTGCCGACGGACCAGGATCAACCTGACCGCTGACCGCCGCGACCGATCCGGTGCTGACACGGTTGCGCCGAGATGCGACGGTGGGCTGATGGTCGAGGTGACCCCGTCCCGGTCGCGGCCGTTCGATGGTCGGTGGCGGGAGATCGTCCCGGTGGCGCTGCGCTGGGGGCTGCCGGTGCTCTGGGTGCTGTGGGCCGGTCTGGCGTGGTGGGTCGAGCCCCGCCAGTCGACCGAGGCCCAGCTCGACCGCGATCTCGCGACCGGCCAGGTGGTGGCCTTCCAGCGGGCGTCCGGCTGGGCCGACGACGGCGCGTACTGGGGGAGCCGGCCCCGACCGCAGTTTGCGACAAACGGCGCGATGCTCGTCTGGACAGTGCCGAACGGCCAGAGCCGCTACATCCTTGACGCAACGCCCGCCTGGGATTCGCATCTCGCCGAGCCGGACCCGTCGGCGGGCGCCCCGCCGAGCTGGCGGGAAGCTCGGCTCGCCACCATTTCCGCTGCGGGGAGCGCGGACGGTGACCCGGGGCAGCGGATCGGGAACGCCGCGGGTCTGCTCGCCGGTGTGCTGACTCTGCTGTGGCTGGGCCGGCTGATCGTCGGCGCGCCGCCGCTGGCCGGCAGCAGGTGGTTCTGGTTCTGGGTGGGGCTCCTGCCGTTCGGGACAGGTGTGCTGGCGTGGACGTACCGGGAGTTGTGGAAACCGCCGCAGGCGCCGGTGCCCGGCCGGGGCTCGGGGTGGCGTGGCTTCGGCTGGTTGATCCTCGCCGGCATCGGGATCAGCCTGCTGGTGTCCGTCGCCCGGATCGTGTTCGGAACGACGGTGGTGCCGGGCTGAGCCGGCGGTGCCGGCCAACCGACCCCGAGGTCGGCGGTGGTCACCTACGGTGACGCCATGGACCCTTCGGCGGTCTGGCGGGACCGGCAGCACCGGTGGCGGATCGAGGCGTACCGCGCTCCGGACCTGCGCTTCGCCATCTACGCCACCAACGGCCCCACCGAGTCGGTGCCGCTGTGGCTGTTCGGGATGTCGGCGTTGGCCCGGTGGCTGATGACCCACGCCATCTCGCTGGACGACCTGGAGGTCGACTGAACCGGGCGCGGTGGCAAACCGGGCCCGCGCCGCGGCCCGCTGCGGTTGAGTGACCTCAGGCGGCGGACGGGGGTACGCGATGGGCGGTCAGCTCGGGCAGTTGGCGTTGGTGGCCGTGCTGGTGCTCGTCAACGCCGCGCTCTCCGGCAGTGAGATGGCGTTGGTGACCCTGCGCGAGGGGCAGTTGCGGCGGCTGGGTCGGCGCAGCCGGGCTGGGGACCGGTTGGTGCGGTTGTCCCGCGACCCGAACCGCTACCTGGCCACGATCCAGCTGGGGATCACCCTGGCCGGGTTCCTCGCGTCGGCGGCGGCAGCGGTGTCGTTGGCCGGTCCGCTGGTCGGCCCGTTGGGTTTTCTCGGTGGGGCGGCGCGTCCCGCCGCGGTGCTGCTGGTGACAGTGGCGTTGACGTTCGTCACGCTGGTGCTGGGCGAGTTGGCGCCGAAGCGGCTGGCCATGCAGCGGGCCGAGCGGTGGGCGTTGCTGAGTGCCGGTCCGCTGGACCTGCTCGCCCGGGTGTCCCGCCCGGCGGTGTGGTTGCTCAGCCGGGCCACCGACGCGGTCGTGCGGCTGGCCGGTGGTGATCCGAGGGCCAACCGGGAGGAGATGACCGAGGAGGAGCTGCGGGAGATGCTGGCCAGCCAGCGCGGCCTGTCGGCCCAGCAGCGGGAGATCCTGACCGGCGCGTTCGACATCGCCGGCCGGACGCTGCGGGAGATCCTGGTGGCCCGGCGGGAGGTCACCACGCTACCGGCGAGCCTGGCCGCCGACGAGGGGGTCCGGTGGCTCGCCGCCGCCGGACGGTCCCGTGCTCCCGTCACGGGTCCCGGCGGCCTGGACGAGGTGCTCGGGGTGGTGCACATCCGTGACCTGGTGCGGGCCGGCACCGCCGAAGTGGGCGAGCGGGTCCGTGCGCCGCTGCTGCTGCCGGTGACCCTGCCGGTCGCCGACGCGATGCGGCAGTTGCGGCAGGAACATCAGCAACTGGCCCTGGTCGTCGACGAGCACGGCGGCATCGACGGCATGATCACCATGGAGGATCTGCTGGCCGAGGTGGTCGGCGAGTTGTACGACGAGACAGACCGTGACGTGCGCGGGGTCGTCCGGGAGCCGGACGGCTCGCTGCTGGTGCCCGGTGACTTTCCGCTGCACGACCTGCCGGACCTGGGGGTGCGGCTGAGCTTCCCGTTGTCCCGGGACTACACGACGGTCGCTGGTCTGGTGCTGGCCCGGCTGCGGCACCTGCCCGACTCCCCGGGTGAGACGGTGCGGCTGCCCGGGCTGACCCTGCAGGTGGTGGAGGTCGCCGATCGGGCGGTGCGCCGGGTACGGCTCTGCGGGTTCGTCACCGAGCGCTGACACTCACTCAGAAGAATGACAAAAGGTCCAAACTGGTACGCCGGCGACCGTGGTCCGCTTACCGTGCCAGACGTGAAGGACCGAGGATTGCGGACGTTCGTCACGGTGCTGGCCGGCCTCGCGGTGATCTACTTCGGCAGCGCCGGGCGCAGTCCCGAGGAGGGCCGCGGCATCTCCGGCGGGGTGGTCATCCTGGCCCTGCTCGCCGCGCTGCTGGTGTGGCACCTGACCCGTCCGGGGGACAAGACGGTCAAGTGACAGCGTCACCGGGCGGCGACGCGGGTGACCTCACCGGCGGACTCCTCACCCAACGCCACCCGCACCAGCGCAGAGGCGAGCCGGCCGAAGTCCGGTTCGTCGACGAGACCGGCGAGCCGATCCGGGGACCCCGGCAGACCCAGCCGCTTCGCCCCGGCCAGGGCCCGACGGTCGGCGTACGGGCGCACGTCCGACCAGACCGACTGCGCCTCGCGCAGGTAGATGTCAGCCCCGGTGGGGCCGATGCCGGGGAACTCGGTGAGTCGCCGACGCAGCCCGGCGGGATCACCCTGGGCTTCCCGGTGCAGCCGTCGCAGGTCGCCGTGCCAGCGGTCCAGGCACAGCCGGGCGCCGGTGCCGAGCATGGTGGCGGTCCGCTCGTCGTAGCGGCGGTAGTGGCCTCGGCCCAGCGCGTCGACGCGCTCCTGCCAACTGGCCGCCTCCATGGCCTGTGGGGTGCGGTAACCGGCGGCGAACAGCTCGCGGGCGGCGTCCACCGCCACACACGCCCGGATCCGGGTGCTCAGCAGCGTGGTCAGCACCAACAGCTGGTAGAGCGGGCCGGGCCGGTCGGCGAGCTTGATGCCGGCCTCCTCGGCGTACGTGCGGCCACGCCGGTCGAGCAGGACCCGCACCACCGTTCGATCATTGCCCACACCCGTGGGGTACCCAGTTGGGGACGCGCTAGCCGTCGTACCGGTGACAGCTGTCGGAATGCCACAGCGGCGGGCGGGTATGCCGGCGGTGGAGGCGGTCGATGCCGCCTGCCGTACCGGAGGGAGACACCCCGTGACGAACCCGCAGCAGCAGGAGCTGCGCCGCAACGCACTGGGCGCGACCAGCCAGGACAACAAGGGCCCGGCTCCGGGCGGGCATCCGGCCAACCGTGGTACGTCGCGTGGCGACCAGGGTCGACCGGTGCCCAAGGGGCAGGTGTCGCCGTACGGCCCGGCCGGCGAGCCGGTGGCCGAGGACGACAGCGACACCCGCTGACCCGATCAGCGACCGCGACCTGGCGGCCGCCGCAACCTGTTCCAGGTGGCGGCGGCCGCCAGCCCGTACGCGAGGTGCGGAATGATGTCGGAGATCCAGTCGGAGCGCCGCCAGGTGCGCGGGTCGCTGATCCCGAGCACCGTGATCGACCCGTCGGTCATGGTCATGACACCGGCGCCGAGCAGCCCGGTGGCCACCGGCAACGGCTGACGCCGACCACCCGCGTACAGCGCGAACCCGACGCCTGCGGCGATTCCCAGCCCGTACCCGATGAGCGGCCCGAGGCCCGAGCGGCGATTGGCCGCCCGGGCCCCGTTGCCCAGGTCCACGTGCGCGATCCCGGCCAGCCGGTCGACGGTCTCCTGCGGGACGTCGCTCTCGGGCCGTCCCCGCAGTGCCATGTCGAGGTAACTGACCACGTTCAGCGCGGTGCTGCCGACGGCGCCCGCGATGGCGCCGTCGGCCACGTCGACCCTGCTCACTTCGGGTCGCCCGGTTCGCGCTCGCTCTTCGGGCCGTACGCGCGGTCACCGCGCACCACGCCGCGTTGGCCGCGATCCTCCTGGAGGATCCGGTTGGCGACCTGGTTGGCCTTGCCGTCGGGCACCCGGCGTCCGGAGTCGTCGATCGCGTTGCGCAACCGTGCCCGCTGCTTGTCGTACGCGTTACTGCCCGGCCGTGGTCCTGGCATCTGTGCCTCCTTCGTCGGTCTGGGCACCTGGTGCTGCCCACCGTCCGCTGGGCGTACCGCGGCCGTCTACCCGCCTGGCGGCGGACGAACCCCGGCGGGCTAGTGGGGAGCGCGGACCACCATGACCGGGCAGTGGGCGTGGTGCAGCATCGACTGGCTCACCGACCCCAGCAACAACCCGGTCACCTCGCCGCGCCCGCGCCCGCCGACCACCGCCAGTTGGGCGGAGCGGGACGCCTCGGCGAGCACGGTGCCGGGTCGACCACGTGTCGCCTGGCACGTCAACCGCAGACCCCGGTGGTCCTCGGTGAGGCCGGTCAGCCACCCGGCGAGCATCCGTTCCTGCTCGCGGTGCAGCTTCGCCTCGTCGTACACCAGGGGTTGCATGTCGCCCGGTCCGCTGCTGCCGGGGTGCCGGTACGCGTGCACCGCCACCAGCGGCACGCCGAGCGACACGGCCATCTCGGCGGCGACGTCCGCCGCCCGCCGGGAGGCGTCCGAACCGTCCACCGCCACCAGCACCGGCTGGTCGGGGCGTTGCGTGCCGCGGGCGACCAGCACCGGGCAGTCGGCGTACGCGGCGACCTGCACCGCGACCGAGCCGACCACCAGCGCGGAGAACCCACCGAGCCCGCGGTCGCCGAGCACGATGAGCGCGGCGGTGGGGGACTCGCCCACCAGCACCGCGGCGGCCTCCCCGTCGATGATCTCGCCGGAGATCGACAACCCGGGCGCGGTGGCCTCGGCCTCGTTCACCGCGGCCTCGACGAGTTCCTCGGCCCGGTGACGCAGTCCACCGCCGGGCGGCGCGTCCGGGGCGGGGGAGACCGGTACGCGTAGCAGCGGCCAGATGAAGCCGTGCACGACCCGCAGTGGTCGATGCTGTCGGGCCGCCTCGGTGGCGGCGAGGCGGACGGCGCGTAGCGCCGGCTCCGAGCCGTCGACGCCGACCACCACCGCCGCGTTGTTCGCCGAGTTCACCGCCCACCTCCGCTCGCGGCCAGTATCGCGGGCCCGGACCCCTTCGCGCCGTGATACCGCTGAGCGCGTCCCGATCGGTACGCTGACGAGGACCGGCCGGGGAGGGAGCGTCGCCGATGGGTGAACCAGACCAACCGAGCACCGCTCGCATGATCGACTTCTGGCTCGGCGGGCAGCATCACTTCCCGGTGGACGTGGCTGCCGCTCACGCGTTCGAGCAGGCGTACGGGCCGTGCGCGCCGGTGTTCCGGGAGCTGCGGGCGTTCCTGGGTCGGGTGGTGCGGGCGATGGCCGGTCAGGGCGTGGACGGTTTCCTGGTGTTCGGCGCCGGGGTGCCGACGATGGGTAACGTGCACGAGGTCGCCACCGACGCGACGGTGCTCTACACCGACGTCGATCCGGTCACCATCCGGTTGGGACAGAGCATCCTCGCCGGCAGCGACCGGGCCGACTACGGCTTCGGCGACGCGACGGACATCGGCACCATCGATCCGGCGCAGCTGCACCGCTTCGTGCCGGGGTGGGGTCGGCGGCCGGTCGGGGTGGTCTTCCTCGGCCTGGCGGCGTTCCTCGACGACGCCACGCTGACCCGCACCCTCGACGAGTTGTACGCTGCCGCGGCGCCGGGCAGCCTGCTGGCGGTGGACTTCGACACCGAGGAGCTGGCGGGTCACCCGGAGGCGCTGGCCATGATGGGCCCGCAGTTTCGGATGCGCCCGCCGGCGGCGTTCGCGCCCCTGCTCGGTCGATGGGCGCCGACGGCGGACGGGATCGTCCCGGTCGCCCAGTGGCGGGCGGAGGGTCCTCCGGCCCGGGTGCCCGACGCGTTCCACGGTGTGCTCGCGACCCGGGCGGCTGACTGACCGCGCCGATCCGCCGTCCGAGGGCGTCCGTATGATGCTTGCCCTATAGCAAGCTTCTGGGGAGGACGACGATGGTAGACGCGCCGGACGTGGTGTCGCGCGCGTTGCGCGAAGCCCCGCCCGACCAGTTGGCCGAGGCGGCGGACCGGGCGATCCGGTCGGCGATGGGCGCGTTGCGCACCGACGTCTTCGTCGCCGACTACCGGATCAGCGGCCTCTGGCCGGTGCTGCACCCGGACCTGCCGGCGGGTGGGTTCCTGGAATGCCACACCGTGGCGCAGCGCTGTTTCAGCAGCCAGCAGCCGGTACGCGACGGCGAGGGCCCGTGCCGGCTCTACCTGCCGTTGACGGTGTGGGGGGAGCGGCTGGGGGTGCTGCTGATCGAGCTGCCGGCCGTGCCGAATCCGGCGGTCACCGGTCAGGCCACGGACATCGCCGACGCCCTGGCGGTGGCGATGCGCGCGGCGGACCGGGAGACCGACCGTTACCGGCGGGCCCGCCGACGGGAGCGACTGACGATGGCCGCCGAGATGCAGTGGGATCTGCTGCCCGGTCGCGGTGTGGCGCACCACGCGTTCGATCTGGCCGGTCAGCTCGAACCGGCGTACACGGTGGGCGGTGACCACTTCGACTGGTCGCTGGACGGCGACCGTCTCACAGTGACGGTGCTCAACGGTGAGGGCACCGGGCTGGCCGCGTCGCTGTTGACCGCCGTCACCGTGAACGCGATGCGCAACGCGCGGCGCTCCGGTGGCGGCCTGGTGGAACAGGCCGAGCTGGCCTCGGACACGGTCTTCTACCAGCACCGGGGCGCTCGGTACGTGGCCACCCTGCTGCTCGAGGTGGACACTCGCTGCGGTCGGGTGCGGGCGGTCGACGCGGGTTCGCCCCATCTGCTGCGGATGCGCGGGTCCACGGTCGAGCCCATGAAGCTGGACCAGCAGCTGCCGCTGGGCATGTTCGCCGAGACGCGCTACGAGCTTCAGGAGGTGCAACTCGCTCCGGGCGACCGTCTCTTCGTGGTCAGCGACGGGGTGTGGGCCGCCGAGCCGCCGGGGCAGGAGCCGTACGGGCAGCGGATGATGGCGCGTTCCCTGCGTGCCACTCGGCTGCAGCCACCGGCCGAGGCGGTTGGTACGGTGATGCGCGAACTGCACGCCTATCACGCGGATTCCGACCTGCGCGACGACGCCGTCGTGGTCTGTCTGGACTGGCATGGTCCACGCGAACAGGGCACGGGGTGAGAGTCGCGGCCGCGTTGTCGGGCGGGCACCAGCGCGACGACGGCAGGGGACATCAGGTGGAGCGACCTGCGGATCTCGCCGCGGCGATCGACGCGGCCGCCGGGACGCTGATCGCTGTTCTGGACTCGGCTGCGGCGCGGCATCAGGTGCCGCCCACCCAGCTGCGGGTGCTCACGCTGATCTGCGGTCGACCGGAGACCAACGTCAACGGGTTGGCGGAGTTGCTGGACGTGGTGCCGTCGTCGGCGAGCCGCCTGTGCGACCGGCTGGAGGCGACCGGCCTGTTGCGCCGGGTGGCCGATCCCCGCGACCGGCGGGAGGTGCGGTTGGTGCCGACCGCCGCTGCGCTGACCCTGTTGCGGGAGTTGGCCGAGCGGCGTCAGCGCGCGGTGCAGGCGGTGCTGGACCGGATGCCGGCGCGGATGCAGCACGAGCTCCTGCTGGCGCTGGTCGGTTTTGCGAGGGCGGCGAACGCGGTGCCCGAGCAGCAGACCGACTCCGCGGTGCAGACGGCCTGAACGCCGCCCCCTTCTTCACTAGTATCCTAGGATGCCTTAGGCGTGGTGACCCACGCCATAGTGCGGCACAGCCGCACCAACAGCCCGGCGACGGCGCCCGGCACGCGTGAGGAGGCCCGATATAGTGGCAGCGCATCTACCCGGCCCGCGATCTCGATGACCGCGGGCCGCATCAGGGGAACGGGCCCCGCCCGGGGCCGCAGGGGAGAGCCGGCGCTGGTCGGCCCGACAGCGCGTACGACCCTCAGCCGCGCCCGGCGTCGGCGGGGGGCCGCGTGCCGTGGAGGAGGATCGGTGCCGCGTCGGCCGGCTCGGGCAGAGCAACCGCGAGACACCGGTGACGAGGTTCCCGGCAACCAGGTGCTCACGCTGCCCAACCTGATCAGCTTCGGGCGGCTGCTGGGCGTGCCGCTCTTCCTCTACCTGTTCCTGGTGGAGCGGGCCGACGTGGCGGCGGTCGTCGTGCTGGCCATCGGCGGCACCACCGACTGGGTCGACGGTTGGATCGCCCGCCGCCTGCGTCAGGTGAGCCGCCTGGGCGAGCTGCTCGACCCGCTCGCCGACCGGCTCTACATCCTCGCCACCCTGGTCGCCTTCACCGCGCGGGAGGTGGTGCCGTGGCAGTTCACCGCGGCGCTGCTGGCCCGTGAGGTGCTCCTGCTCGCCTCGCTGGCGGTGCTGCGTCGCCACGGGTACGGGCCCCCGCCGGTGCACTACGTGGGTAAGACCGCCACGTTCCTGCTGCTCGCCGCGTTCCCGGTGCTGCTGCTGGCCACCGCGTCGACCGACGTGGCGACGGCGGCGAGCGCCATCGGTTGGGCGTTGGCCTGGTGGGGCCTGGTGCTCTACTGGGTGGCCGGCGGGATGTACGTCGTGCAGGCGGCCCGGCTGGTGCGCGCGGTGCGCCGTCCGGGAGCGGCGGCGTGAGCGCGCCGCGGCTGGGCAAGCCCGGCCAGGACCGGGTGTACGCCCCGGATTTCCTCACCGAGCTGTTTCGCAACCCGTTGGATCCGGGGTACGCGGACGCGGCCGCCGCCCGTCGGGGCTCGACGGAGTCCGCTGCGGCGCGCGGCTGGCGGGCCTGGCCGGCGCGGTCGGTGAGCCTGGTCGTGGTGGTGATGCTCGGTTTCCTGTTCGCGGTCGCGTACCGGCAGACGATGGCGGATGAGCCGGGCCGCAGTCAGGCCCGCTCGGGTCTGGTGGCGCAGATCAAGGAGCGGGAGAACCAGACCGACCGGTTGTCCACCCGAGCGGACCAGTTGCGCGAGGAGGTCAGTCGGCAGCGGGACGCGGCGTTGAGCGGGTCGGCCGCCGCCCGGTTGCGCAACCTGGAGGCGAGCACCGGGCTGGGTCGGGTGCGCGGTGACGGCGTGGTGGTGCGGTTGGCGGACGCGCCGGACAAGGCGGACGCGGTGACCGGTGTCGGAGCTGGGCCGCCGCGGGTGCTCTACAGCGACCTGCAGGGGGTGGCGAACGCGTTGTGGAGTGCTGGCGCGGAGGCGATCGCCATCAACGGGCAGCGGTTGACCTCGACGTCGACGATCCGGTCGGCGGGTGAGGCGATGCTTGTGGATTTCCGGCCGGTGACCGGGCCGTACGAGGTGTCGGCGATTGGGCCGGAGTCGATGCGGCGCAAGTTCGAGGACAGTCGGAACGCGGCGCTGATGCGGAAGGTGGCGCAGGGGACCGGGTTGTCGTTCGGTGTGCGGGAGTCGGATGACCTCACCCTGCCGGCGGCTCCGGAGCCGCAGCTACGCTACGCCAAGCCGTCGGTCAGTCCGAGCCCTTCCGCGTCGGGTGTCCGGTCCGGCAGTCCCGGGTCGTCCGGTCCGGCGACGACTGCAAGCCCCTCCGGAGGTGGCCGATGATCGCGGTGCTGGCGTTGCTCGCCGGTGTGGTGCTGGGCGTGTGGCTTGATCCCACGGTGCCGGCGGCGTTGCAGCCGTACCTGCCGATCGCGGTGGTGGCCGCGTTGGATGCGGTGTTCGGTGGGGTGCGGGCCCGGTTGGACCGCATCTTCGACGACAAGCAGTTCGTGGTGTCGTTCATTTCGAACGTGCTGGTCGCTGGTCTGATCGTGTATCTGGGTGATCAGCTGGGGGTGGGTGGGCAGTTGTCCACCGGTGTGGTCGTTGTGTTGGGTGTGCGTATCTTCGGCAACGTGGCGGCGATCCGTCGGCACCTGTTCCGGGCGTAGGTTGGGTTGCGATGAGTGACGAGCAGACCGACACGGGTACCGGGTGGCCGCAGCCGGCGGGTCCGGTGCGGCCGGGTGGGCCGGCGGGTGAGCCGGATCCTCGGCCGGATGCGCCGGATCCGGATGAGTTGAGCCCGTTGGCGCCCAAGGGGCCGGCGCAGCCGCGGCCGTCGGATGATGAGCCTGCGGTGGAGCCGGGTGTGGAGCCGGTCGACGACGGTGTGACGGTGGATCTGAGCGCGGTGTCCCGGTCGTCGGGGGAGCCGGTCGCGAGTTCCGACGGGTTGGCGGAGCCGGTGGTGGGGTCGGTGGAGCCGGCGGTGCCGTCTCGGTCCCGGTGGAGTACGGCCGGGGTGATGATCGCGGCGTTGTTGGCGTTGTTGGGGTTCACGTTGGTGGTGCAGTTGAAGACGACGTCGGCGGATCCGACGTTGGGGGCCACGCGGCAGGAGGACCTGGTTCGGATTCTGTCGGATCTGGATGCGCGGGAGAACCGCCTGCAGCAGGATATTCGTGCGCTGGAGGACAGTCAGCGGCAGTTGCACTCGGGTGAGCAGGGTCGTCAGGCGGCGTTGGATGAGGCGACGCGGCGGGCGGACGAGTTGGGCATCCTGGCGGGGACGTTGCCGGCGGTGGGTCCGGGGTTGACGGTGCAGTTCGATTCCGGGGCGAAGCCGATCTCGGCGAACCGGGTGTTGGACGCGGTGCAGGAGCTGCGGGGTGCGGGCGCCGAGGCGATGCAGATCTCCGGTGGGGATCGGGCGACGGTGCGGATCATCGCGTCGACGTACTTCCTCGACGGGGACAACGACAACGGGTCGTTGATGGTGGAGGGGCGTCGGTTGACGGGGCCGTACACGATTACGGTGATCGGTGATCCGGCGACGATGCGTACGGCGTTGAACATTCCTGGTGGGGTGGTGGCGTCGGTTCGCGGTGACGGCGGTAACGTGACGTTTGGGGAGCGTGAGGTTGCCGAGGTTTCGGCGCTGCACGTGCCGATCAAGTTGGAACACGCCCGTCCGGTCTCCTGACCGGCGCGGCCGCGCCGGACCCGGGTGGTCCGGGGCACCGATGGATGAAGGACGCGTCTGGTGATTCCCGAGGATCTGCGATACACCGCCGAGCATGAGTGGGTGGCGGGTGACGGCACGGCTTCGGTCCGGGTCGGCATCACGCACTTCGCGCAGGACGCGCTCGGTGACATCGTGTACGTGCAGTTGCCCGAGGCGGGTGCCGTGGTCGCGGCCGGTGACTCGTTGGGTGAGATCGAGTCGACCAAGAGTGTGTCGGAGATCTACGCGCCGGTGGCCGGTACGGTGGCGGCGCGCAACGACGCGTTGGCTGACACGCCTGAGCTGATCAACACTGATCCGTACGGTGAGGGTTGGTTGGTGGAGATCACGCCGAATGATCCGACTGCGACGGATGGGTTGCTCACGGCGGCCGCGTATCAGAAGATCACCGAAGGCTGAGTGTGCTTGATCCGGTGCGTGGGATGTCTGCGCGCGTCCGGTTGCCCTGCATTTCGGCGCTGGCTAGGCTCGCCCAGTCGACCGAGAACCCAATAGTTGAGCGTTGTGGAATTGCCTTCCCGGGCACGGGGAGCCAGCCGCCGGGTGTGCATGTGCCCGGCGGCCAGACCCGCCATTACCCGACGCCGACCGAACAGATCCGTGAGGTGGTCCCATGACGCGGCCAGACGACGAGTTCCCCCCACTCGACGTCACTTCGACGCTCAATCTCGGTTCGCTCGACGAAGTGCTGGAGGGGCCGGATACCGATGTGGTGCCGAGCCGGATGTCCGGTTCGTTGCCGCCGGGTATGGCGCTGCTGGTGGTTCGTCGAGGCCCGAATGCGGGTGCCCGGTTCCTGTTGGACCACGATGTGACGACCAGTGGCCGGCACCCGGACAGTGACATTTTCCTGGATGACGTGACGGTGTCGCGTCGGCATGCGGAGTTCCACCGCGATGGTGGGACGTTCACGGTGCGGGACGTGGGCAGCTTGAATGGCACGTATGTCAACCGTGAGCGGGTTGAGGCGGCCACGTTGAGCAACGGTGACGAGGTCCAGATCGGTAAGTTCCGGGTGGTGTTCATCGCCGGTCCGCGCCCGGAGGAGGAGGCCGGCCGGGGGTGAACGAGCCTGCGGCCTCCACGTCACCCGGGGCGGCTCGGTCTGAGCCGCTGATGAGCATCGGTGAGGTGCTTGGGCAGTTGCGGGTGGATTTTCCGGACACCACGATTTCGAAGCTGCGGTTTCTTGAGGCCGAGGGTTTGGTCGAGCCGCAGCGGACGGCGGCGGGTTACCGGAAGTACAGCTGGGACGATGTGGCGCGGTTGCGGTTCGTGTTGACCGCGCAGCGGGACAAGTACCTGCCGTTGCGGGTGATCCGGGAGCAGTTGGCCCAGTGGGATTCGTCCGGTGAGCAGCCGGGGCGGTCGCGGCCGGCGTTGGTGGCGGTTGGTCCCGATGGTGCGGTGCCGGGTCGTGAGTTGAGGGAGCCGGCCGAGTCGTCGCAGGTGCGGCTCGGCCGGGCGGATCTGGTGGCGCGTAGTGGGATCGACGAGTCGACGTTGGTGGAGTTGGAGCGGCTCGGTGTGTTGGTGTCGGATCCGCCGGGCTGGTATGACGCGGATGCTCTGATCATCGCGTCGGCGGTGGCGGGGTTGGCGTCGTACGGGTTGGAGCCGCGACACCTGCGGGGTTATCGGACGGCGGCGGACCGGGAGGTCGGTTTGTTCGCGCAGTTGGTGGCGCCGTTGGCGCGGCAGAGTGATCCGGCGGCGCGGGCTCGGGCGGCGGAGACGGCGCGTGAGTTGGTGGCGTTGTCGGAGCAGTTGCACGCGGCGTTGGTGCGGGTGGGGCTGCGGTCGACGTTGGGTCGGTGACGGGTGCCCGGTGGGTGGCGGCTGAGCGGAAAGATCTCTTCGGGGAAGCGTGCCGTAGGCTTGCCGGGGTAACCCCTTTTCGGCGCGGGCGTGGTGCTGTAGCGCATGGGACGGCCGTGTTGCGGTCCGTGTACCGTGCAGGGAAGGGCGCGGTGCGGCGTAGGTGACAACGACACGGAGGCGGCGGTGCGCGAGCTGAGCGTGGTCGGAGTTCGGGTGGAGCTGCCCAGCAACCAGCCGATCGTCCTGCTCAGGGAGGTCGAGGGGGACCGCTATTTGCCGATCTGGATCGGCGCGGTCGAGGCGACGGCTATCGCTTACGAGCAGCAGGGGGTCAAGCCGGCCCGGCCGTTGACTCATGATCTTCTGCGGGATGTGTTGGCGGCGTTGAAGGCGCCCTTGCAGGCGGTGGAGATCACCGAGCTGAAGGAGAACGTCTTCTACGCGGATCTGTTGATCGGTGACGGGGTGCGGGTGTCGGCGCGGCCGAGCGATTCGATCGCGTTGGCGTTGCGTGTCGGTGCGCCGATTCGTTGTGCCGAGCAGGTCCTCAGCGAGGCGGGGATCATCATCCCTGATGAGCAGGAGGACGAGGTGGAGAAGTTCCGCGAGTTCCTGGAGCAGGTGCGTCCGGAGGATTTCGCGGGCTGAGGTGTGCCTGGGCTCGGTTGGTGATCTTTCTCGGTGGCGGCGCGGCGTGTCGTGTCGGTTCCTCCGTGGTAACTCCTGACGGTGACGATAGGGTTTCCATGTCGAGGGGTGCGCGTCCCGGAAACGATGCGTCGCCACACTGACGGGGAGGTTGTCCGGATGCACGAGCCGCGGGATTCCGATCCGGGTGCAGAGTTCGACGAGCCGGGTGCCTCGTCGCCAGGTGTGGCGGCTGAGGGTGACGGTTCGGTTGGCTACCGGGGTGTGACGGCCTGTCACGCGGTGGGCATCAGTTACCGGCAGTTGGATTACTGGGCGCGGACGACGTTGGTGGTGCCGAGCGTTCGGGATGCCTCGGGTTCGGGGACGCAGCGGTTGTATTCGTTCCGGGACCTGGTGGTGTTGAAGGTCGTGAAGCGGTTGTTGGATGCGGGGGTGTCCCTGCAGAACATCCGTAAGGCGATCGAGGCGTTGCGGTCGCGTGGTGTGGAGGATCTGGCGGGGATCACGCTGATCTCTGATGGGACGACGGTGTACGAGTGCCGGTCTCCGGAGGAGGTGGTCGACCTGTTGCAGGGTGGCCAGGGGGTCTTCGGCATCGCGATCGGTGGGGCCTTCAAGGAGATCCAGGGGTCGTTGTCGCATCTGCCGGCGGAGCCGGCGACGAGCGGCCCGGTGGAGCCGGCGGTGGCGTCGGGGTCGGACCCGGTGGGGGACGAGTTGGCGGCGCGGCGGGCGCGGCGGCGGGCCGGCTGACCGTTCGATCTTCCGGTTTTTTCCGGTTGTTTTCTCGCGACCGTCGGTGACGGTGACAGGCGTCTATCGGCTGTGACGCTCCATTGTGGATACGGTGGGTGCTGGTCCGGTGGCCGATTGTGGAGATACCCATTGGTAGTGATGACGCAACGTGGTGTCGACTTGTCGGGAACCCGATAGGGGGGCGCTGACCGGAGGCGGTTGACACGCTATGGTCCCTCACGGTTCTGGACCCTTCAATCCCGGAAGGAACAACCGTGACGGTTACGGAAGAGACGGCGCCCGTTTCGCACTACGACCGCATTGGCGGTGCCAGTTCGGTCAAGGCGGCGGTTGAGCTGTTCTACGACAAGGTGCTCGCGGACCCGGAGTTGGCGGGCTATTTCAATGACGTGGACATGGCGGGTCAGCGGCGGCATCTGGCGTTGATGTTGACCGTGGTGCTGGGTGGCCCGAACGAGTACACGGGTCGTGGGTTGGCCGAGGCGCACCAGCCGTTGAACATTCCGGTGGGGCACTACGCGAAGGTGGGCGAGCACCTGACGGTGACGCTGACCGAGCTGGGGGTGCCGGCGGACATCCTCGCTGACGTGCAGACAGTGCTTGGGCAGGTGCAGGACCAGGTGGTGGCTGCCGGAAACAGGTCGGGCGTCTGAGCGTGGACGCGGCTCGCCTCAAGCAGAGCTGGTCAGTGGTCGCCGGTCACGGCGACCAGGTGCCGCTCTACTTCTATTCGACGTTGTTCCTCGCTCATCCTGAGACGCGGCAGATGTTCCCCACGAACATGGCCGGTCAGCGGGATCGCCTCGTGACCGCGTTGGGTCACATCGTGTCCAACGTGGACCAGGTCGATCAGCTGGTGGGTTTCCTGCAGGATCTCGGCGCGGATCACCGCAAGTTCGCGGTCCGCGCGGAGCACTACCCGGCGGTCGGTGAGGCGCTGGTGGCGACGTTGCAGCATTTCCTCGCCGAGCAGTGGACCGATGAGTTGGCAGCGGACTGGACTGCCGCGTACGGGTTGGTCGCCCAGGTGATGATGGAGGCCGCGCAGGCCGCTGAGGCGGTCAATCCGCCGTGGTGGGTGGCCGAGATCGTGGCGCATGAGCGGCGGGCGTTCGACGTGGCGGTGTTGACGGTGCGTCCGCAGTACCTGTTGCCGTTCACCCCGGGTCAGTCGATCGGGGTGTCGCACCCGTCGGTGCGGTCGTGGCGGTACTACTCGCCGGCGAACGCGCCGCGGGCGGACGGCACGTTGGAGTTGCATGTGCGGGCCGCGCCGGGTGGCGCGGTGTCGTCGCGGCTGGTGTACGGGTCGGCGGTGGGGGATCGGGTCCACCTGGCGGCGCCGGTGGGTGACCGGCTGGGGTTGTGGTCGGCCGGCTCCAGTGACCTGTTGCTGTTGGTCGCGGGTACGGGCTGGGCGCCGGTGAAGGCGTTGGTGGAGCAGGTGGCCGCAGAGGGTTCCCGCCGACGGGTCGATCTCTACGTGGGGGCCCGTTCCCGTAGCGAGTTCTACGACAGTGACGCGATCGACAAGTTGGCGTCGTCGTATCCGTGGTTGACGGTGACGTACGTGGTGGGTGCCGACGTGCACCGGCCGGGGGAGTTCGTGCAGGCGGTGGATCGGGCGTTGGCCGACGGTGACTGGCGTTCCCGGCACGTGTTCGTGTGTGGGTCGGACGAGATGGTGTCGCACGCGGTGCAGACGTTGGCGCAGGCGGGTTATCACGCGGGTCAGGTGCACCATGAGGGCCTGGGTGCGCAGTGGTACGGCCCGGCGTGGCGCACGGCGGTGCCGCAGTCGGCTGCGGGTGACACTTCAGGAGGTGGGCACAGGTGAGCGCGAGGAGTGAGCTTGCGAGCCCCGTGGTCGCGAACGGAGGCGGGCACAGGTGAGCGCGACGCCGATCAGCCGGTATGACGGTGTGCAGGTTTCCGGCGGTGTGCAGGTACGGATGACCTCCGACCGGGTTCGGCGGTGGGAGTTCGGTGCCGCGTCGTTCGCCCGGCGTGGTTACGACAACGCCGATGTGGACCGGTTCCGGGTGCAGGTCGCTGACGAGTTGGACCTGTTGGCAACGCAGATCGCGACGTTGCGGGCGGAGAACGAGCGGCTGAACGACCGGGTGGAGTTGCACCGGCACGGGGTGATTCCGAGTACGGGGGCGGCGGCGAAGGTTCCGGCGGCGCGGGAGGTGAATCTGCTGTCGGCGGCCCAGCGGGAGGCGGAGCAGATCATCGCGCAGGCGCATGACTATGCGCGTCGGGTCGCCGAGTACGCCCGGGTGCAGTATGAGAGCTATCTGCACGCGGCGGAGGCGGAGGCGAAGCAGGAGGCGGAGCGGGCGGTTGCGGAGTACCGCAGCGCTGCCGGGTCGAGCTTCGACGACACTGTGGCGACGCGGGAGGCGTTGCGGATTTTCGGCGAGATGATGGTGTCGCACATGCAGGCGGCGGCGCGGCATCTTGATGACGGCAGTGAGCAGTTGGCGCGCACGATGGATCGGATCGCGGCGGAGACGCCGGGGGCGCCGTTCGTGGGTGGTGTGGTGGGGCAGCCGGCGTTGCCGCGGCACCAGCAGCGCTGATCGTGGACCACACTCGGGGTGTTGGCGGCGGTGGCATAGTCGGAGGGGTCAGGCGGGGCTGACCGACGGCCCCGCCCCGGGGAGAGGCCCGTTCGTGTCCGTATCACCGTCTCCGCCCGGCGGGTCACCGGACCCGCTGGCCGCGTTGGAGGCTTCGGCGTGGGCTCTGGCGGCCGCGGTCGGCACCATGAGTGAGGCCCTGTCGGCGCCGCTCGCCGAGGTCCTCGCGGTGTCGCCGCACCGCAGCGCGGTGTTGGAGGCCGCTGGTCTGCTGTCCTGGGATGGTGGGTCGCCGGTCGCGCACCCGTCGTTGGTGCCTGCCGATGGGCCGACCGGGAGTAGCGCTGTGCAGGCGCGGTTGAGTTCGTTGCGGCAGGCGGTCGCGGCGGCGGCGCAGGAGCCTTCCGGGCCGCGCGGGGCGGGTTGGGCGGAGCTGGACGACGAGGTGTTGCTGCATCAGGGTCGGGCGTCGGCGGCGACCGGCCGGGCGTTGGCTACCCGGGTGGTGCCCGAGTTGCCGGGGCTGGCGGAGCGCTTGGGTTCGGCGGACGGCCGGGTGCTGGACGTGGGCACCGGTGTGGCGGCGTTGGCTGTCGCGCTCGCTCGCGCGTTGCCCCGGGCGTCGGTGGTGGGTATCGACGTGTTGCAGCGGGCGTTGGACCTGGCCCGCGACGAGTTGGCCGGGGCCCGTGATGTCGCGGATCGGATCACTCTGCGCTGTCAGGATGTGGCGGAGGTGACCGAGCCGGGCGGGTACGACCTGGTCTGGCTGCCGGCGCCGTTCCTGCCCGAGCTGACGTTGGCGGCGGCGTTGCCCCGGCTGGTGGCGGCGCTGCGACCCGGCGGTTGGCTGGTGGCGGGCACCAACCCGCCGGCCGGGGATCCGTTGCGGGCGGCCGTCGACCGGTGGAACGCGGTCCGCAACGGCGGCAACGCCTTCGACGCGGACCGGATGGCGCAGGTGCTGGCGGCGTCGGGGTTGGTCGACGTCCGCCGTTTTCCGACCGTCCCCGGCGGGCCGGTGCTGGTCGCCGCGCACCGCCCGGGCGGCTGACGCCCACCGCCCGCGGGGCGGATGCTCAGGTGGCGGCGGCGCGGACGGCGTCGGCGATCGGGGTGGGCCCGTCGACGAGTTCCAGGGTTGCGCCGGCGGTGCGTGGTTCGTCGAGCAGCGCGGCGAGGACGTGGGCGACGTCGGTGCGGCTGATCGCGCCACGGCCGGCGTGTGGGGTGAGGGTGACCCGCCCGGTGGGTGGGTCGTCGGTGAGCCGGCCGGGTCGCAGCACCGTCCAGGCCAGGTCGCGGCCGCGCAGGTCGTCCTCGGCGGCGCGTTTGGCGCGCAGGTACGCCGCCCACACGTCGTCAGTGCCGGGGGCGGGTGGGTTGTCCACGCCCATGGAGGAGACGAGCAGGTAGCGGTGGACGCCGGCGCGGGTGGCGGCGTCGGCGAGCAGCGCGGCGGCGCCCCGGTCGACCGTGTCCTTGCGGGCGGCGCCGCTGCCGGGGCCGGCGCCCGCGGCGAAGATCACCGCGTCGGCGCCGTCGAGGTGCGGGGCCAGCTGCGCGACCTCGGTGTGTTCCAGGTCGCAGACGATGGGGGTGGCGCCGGCGGCGCGTAGCGTCGCGGCCTGCTCGGGGTTGCGGATGAGGCCGACGGCGGTGTCGCCGCGCCCGACGAGGTGACGTTGCAGCAGTAGGGCGATCTTGCCGTGGCCTCCGGCGATGACGACGCGCATGCGCCCAACCTACCGGCGGCTCCGGCTTGACCTTGACCTTCGGGTAACCCTGAGCCTGATTGGTGCCGGTCGCCGTGACCGGCACGAGGAGGATGGCGACGTGGGGCTGATGACCATCGGGGCGTTCGCCCGGGCGGCGAGGCTGACGCCGAAGGCGTTGCGCCTGTACGACCAGGTCGGGTTGCTGGTGCCGGCGGCTGTGGATCCGGAGTCCGGCTACCGGCTCTATGCCCCGGCTCAGCTGCCGGTGGCTCGGCTGGTCGCCCAGTTGCGTCGGCTCGGTATGCCGCTGGCGACGATCCGGGTGGTGTGTGGCCTGGAGCCCGCGGCGGCGGCGGAGGCGATCACCGCGTACTGGCGGCGGGTCAGCGCTGACACCGCGGCTCGCGCCCGCCTGGCCACCTTCCTCGTGGACCACCTCTCTGAAGGGGGAACCACCATGTCTCACCCGAATTCCGCCGTTGCCGTGCGCTGCGCCGCCGGTTGTGACACCGGGTTGGTGCGCGACAGCAACGAGGACGCCGCGTACGCCGGCGGGCGGTTGTTGGCCGTGGCCGACGGTATGCGGGGGCCGGGCGGCGCGGCTGCCAGCGCGGCCGCCGTTGAGGCCTTGAAGCCGTTGGAGCTCACCGACCTGCCGTCCGCCGACCTGCTGACGTTGGTGGCCGGGGCGGTCGCGGACGCTGACCGTGCCGTACGCGGGTTGGCGACCGACGCCGATCAGCCGGTCACCACGCTGACCGCGTTGCTGCTGCGCGGTTCCCGGTTGGCGCTGGTGCACGTCGGTGACACCCGGGCGTATCTGCTGCGCGACGGCGACCTGTCGCTGCTCACGCAGGATCACACCTGGGTGCAGGCCCAGGTGGATCAGGGCAGGCTCGACCGGGAGCAGGCGGCGTCGCATCCGCAGCGCGCGGTGCTGGTGCGCGCCCTCGGTGGTGGTCGGCAGGTCGAGGCGGATCTCGCGTTACGTACCGCGCAGCCCGGTGATCGGTATCTGCTGTGCTCCGACGGGCTGTCCGCGGTCGTCGACCGGGCCGACCTGCGCTCGGCGTTGGCGGCGGGGGGCGATCCCGCGGGCACGGTGCGGGCGCTGATCGGTCTGGCGCGGGCCGAGGGGGCGCCGGACAACATCGCCTGCGTGGTCGCCGACGTGGTCGCGGTGTAGACGCCGCCGACGCCCGCGCCGGGTGGGGCGGCCCACTCGGCGCGGGCGTCGGCGTTAGCGGACGGGTTGAGGCAGCATGGAGAGGTGATGGAGAGCCTCGACGCGTTGACCTCGCTGGTGGCCGGTGGTGGGGTGGTGGTGCTCAGCGGCGCCGGCCTGTCCACCGAGTCGGGGATTCCGGATTACCGGGGGCCCAGCGGGGTGGCGCGGCGGCACACGCCGATGACCTTCCAGGCGTTCACCCGGGATCCGCTGGCCCGGCGGCGCTACTGGGCGCGTAGCCACCTGGGGTGGCGGTTGATCGCGGGTTCGGCCCCCAACGCCGGGCATCGGGCGGTGGCCGAGCTGCAACGCGCTGGTCTGGTCGACACCGTGATCACGCAGAACGTCGACGGTCTGCACGGTGCGGCCGGCAGCACGTCGGTGATCGAGTTGCACGGTCGCCTCGACGAGGTGACCTGCCTGGACTGCGGCAACCTGACCTCCCGGGAGGAGCTGGACCGGCGGCTGCGCGAGGCCAACCCGGACTTCGTGGCCCGTGTCGCCGGGGTCAACCCGGACGGTGATGTTGATCTCCCCGATGATCAGGTGGCGGCGTTCCGGCCGGTGGATTGCGGGATTTGCGGCACCGGGATGGTGAAGCCGGACGTGGTGTTCTTCGGTGAGACGGTGCCTGCGCAGCGGGTGGCGCGGTGTTTCGCGGCCGTGGAGCAGGCCCGCTCGTTGCTGGTGCTCGGGTCGTCGTTGACGGTGATGTCGGGGCGCCGTTTCGTGATTCGGGCCGCGAAACGGGGCATCCCCGTCGCGATCGTCAACCAGGGGCCGACGCGTGGTGACGGGCACGCCACCGTGTGCGTCGACGCGCCGTTGGGTGTGGTGTTGCCGCAGGTGGCCGCGCGGGTCGGCGTGGGGGCGCCGCTGGCTGTGTGACAGCGGGCTGCGGCGGCCGCGGGGGTAGGACATCTGCCGGAAACACCAACGCTGGTAGCGTTGACCACGCCGGTAACACCCACGTGGGAGAGACCGCCCGACAGCACGCAGGGCGGCGCCGAAGGGGCAAATCCTCCCCGGAACCTCTCAGGCAAAAGGACCTCGTGGGCAGGCACTGTGGAGTGCCCCTGTGGGTGCGACAGAGGGGGAGGCCGACACGTCGACCTCGCCCCGGGAGTACCCCTGATGACCGTAGAGCAGTTCGCCACCCGTCACATCGGTCCCGGCCCCGACGATGAGCGTCGGATGCTGGAGGTCGTCGGGCACGACTCGATCGACGAGCTGATGGACGCCGCGATCCCCGAGGTGATCCGCTGGCACGGCACCCTCGACCTGCCCGACCCGGCCACCGAGGCCGAGACGATCGCCGAGCTGCGGGCCCTCGCGGCGCGTAACACCGTCGCCGTCTCCATGATCGGGTTGGGGTACCACGGCACGCACACCCCGGCGGTGATCCGCCGCAACGTGCTGGAGGACCCGGCCTGGTACACGGCGTACACGCCGTATCAGCCGGAGATCAGTCAGGGCCGGCTGGAGGCGCTGCTGAACTTCCAGACCATGGTCACCGACCTGACCGGGCTGGCCACCGCGAACGCCTCCATGCTCGACGAGGGCACCGCCGCGGCGGAGGCGATGACCCTCGCGCGGCGGGCCTCCAAGAGCAAGAGCCCGGTGTACGTGGTCGACGCCGACGCGTTGCCGCAGACCATCGCGGTGATCACCAGTCGGGCCGAGCCGCTCGGCATCGACGTGCGGGTCCTCGACGTCGAGCGCGACGAGTTGCCGGCGGAGTTCTTCGGTCTGCACCTGCAGTACCCGGGTGCGTCCGGTGCGGTGCGCGACCAGGCGGGTCTCGTCGAGGCGGCGCACGCCGTCGGTGCCCTGGTCACCGTCGCGGCGGACCTGCTGGCGTTGACGCTGCTGCGGGCTCCGGGGGAGATCGGCGCGGACATCGCCGCCGGCACCACCCAGCGTTTCGGCGTACCCATGGGCTTCGGTGGGCCGCACGCCGGTTACCTGGCGGTGCGCTCGGGCCTGGAGCGGATGCTGCCCGGGCGCCTGGTCGGGGTGTCGCGCGACGCCGACGGCAACCCGGCGTACCGGTTGGCGTTGCAGACCCGTGAGCAGCACATCCGGCGGGAGAAGGCGACCAGCAACATCTGCACCGCGCAGGTGCTGCTCGCGGTGATGGCCGGCATGTACGCCGTCTACCACGGCCCGGACGGGTTGCGGGACATCGCGACGCGTACCCACCGGATGGCGGCGCGGCTCGCGGCCGGGTTGCGCGCCGGTGGCGTGCAGGTCGCGGACGTCGCGTTCTTCGACACCGTCACCGCGCGCGTGCCGGGCGGCGCGGCGCGGGTCGTCGCGGCCGCCGCGCAGCGGGGGGTGAACCTGCGGCTGGTCGACGCCGACCGGGTGGGGGTGTCCTGCGACGAGACGACCACCGACGCGCACCTTCAGGCGGTGTGGACGGCGTTCGAGGTGCCCGCGTTCGACGGGGCCGTGGACGCGGCCCTGCCGGCCGAGGTGACCCGGACGACCGACTTCCTCACCCACCCGGTGTTCCGCAGCCACCACTCGGAGACGGCGATGCTGCGCTACCTGCGGCGGCTGTCGGACTTCGACTACGCCCTGGACCGGGGCATGATCCCGTTGGGGTCGTGCACGATGAAGCTGAACGCGACCACCGAGATGGAGCCGGTCAGCTGGGCGGAGTTCGCGAACATCCACCCGTTCGCGCCCGACGCGCAGACCGTCGGATACCGGGAGATGATCGGTCAGCTGGAGTCGTGGCTGGCCGAGGTGACCGGCTACGACGCCGTCAGCGTGCAGCCCAACGCCGGTTCGCAGGGTGAGCTGGCCGGGTTGCTGGCGATCCGCTCGTACCACACGTCGCGGGATCAGGCGCACCGCGACGTGTGCCTGATCCCGTCGTCGGCGCACGGCACCAACGCGGCGTCGGCGGTGATGGCCGGCATGCGGGTCGTGGTGGTGGCCTGCGACGACAACGGCAACGTCGACCTGGTCGACCTGGACGCGAAGATCGACAAGCACCGGGACGCGCTCGCCGCGATCATGGTGACGTACCCGTCGACGCACGGGGTGTACGAGACGGGCATCGCGTCGCTGTGCGCGAAGGTCCACGACGCCGGCGGTCAGGTGTACGTCGACGGGGCGAACCTCAACGCGCTGGTCGGGTTCGCCAAGCCCGGGAAGTTCGGCGCGGACGTGTCGCACCTGAATCTGCACAAGACGTTCTGCATTCCGCACGGCGGCGGTGGCCCCGGGGTGGGCCCGGTGGCGGTACGCGCGCACCTGGCGCCGTTCCTGCCCGGTGACCCGCTGGGCGCGCACGTGGACGCCACGCCGGCGATCTCGGCGGCGAAGTACGGTTCGGCGGGCATCCTGCCGATCCCGTGGGCGTACCTGCGGATGATGGGCGCCGAGGGGCTGACCCGGGCGACCGGTGTGGCGGTGCTGGCCGCGAACTACGTGGCGGCGCGGCTGCGCGGGCACTTCCCGGTGCTGTACACCGGCAACAAGGGCCTGGTGGCGCACGAGTGCATCCTCGACCTGCGGCCGTTGACGAAGGCGACCGGGGTGAGCGTCGACGACGTGGCGAAGCGGCTGATCGACTACGGCTTCCACGCGCCCACGATGTCGTTCCCGGTGGCGGGGACGCTGATGGTGGAGCCGACCGAGAGCGAGGACCTGGCCGAGCTGGACCGGTTCTGCGACGCGATGATCGCGATCCGCGCGGAGATCGAGCAGGTGGGCTCCGGGGCGTGGCCGCTAGGGGACAACCCCCTGGCCAACGCGCCGCACACCGCGGCGATGGTCAGCGGTGACGAGTGGTCGCACGCGTACCCGCGGTCGGTGGGCGCGTACCCGGCCGGGGTGGACCGGGCTGGGAAGTACTGGCCGCCGGTGCGGCGCATCGACGGCGCGTACGGCGACCGGAACCTGGTCTGCTCGTGCCCGTCGCCGGAGGCGTTCGAGGACTGACAACGCCGTAGCCGTTGGGCGACTGATGACGGCGCGCCGGGGCGGGCGGTACGGCCTGCCCCGGCAGCCGCTGCGACCTGGGCGGGGACGTCCCTTACCGGGGGACTAGCCTGGACCGACGGCGGCTATTCGGTGACGCTGAGTGGTAGGTCAGGCCACGAGGGCGTGGCGGGCGGGGCCACGGTGCGGTGCGATGCTGCTGCCGTCGGGAAGCAGTTCGCCGGTGTCCTCGAAGACGATGACGCCGTTGCAGAGCAGGCTCCAGCCCTGCTCACGGAAGCAGGCGAGGACCCGCGCGGCTTCCCGGTCGGTGGCTTCAGCGGAAGGGCAGGTCGGTTGGTGCTGGCACATCGGGTTCTCCGGACTGTGGGGGCACTGTGTCATGGTTCACATGACCAGTCACGCACAGTACCAAGCGAAAGTGTCCAGCATCGAACAGGTGCCCGCCTGGTGCCCGGGAAATCCACTGAACGGATGAGGAAGGTCGGACCATACGGCGTGGAAACGCTCCCACAGGTGCTGGTCGATGTGCCCGCGGCACCACCCGGATGCCGGGACGCACTCGTCGAACGCGCCCGCCTACAGTGGCGCCCCGCCGACGGCGGCGATCCCGCCAAGCTCGTCGAGGAGTTCCTCGCCGCCCACGGACTGCCACTGGACGACCTCGCGCGCCCCGCCCCCGAACACATCCCGGATGGCCCCTGCGGCGCCGCCCTGTACGTCTCGGCGGCCGCCGGCGCGCTGCTCGCCGGCGCGCCGCCCGGCCCACCGAACCCGGCGCCGGCGCTGCCGGAGGTCGCCGTGGTGGTGTACGGGCACGCCGAAACACCACCACCATCACCAGCGCGGGGCGCCGGCCCCTGGCGGCTCGGCGACTGGCAGGAGAGCTGGACCCCGGGGCAGCACGCGGCGGCCGTCGACGCGGTCCGCCAGGCCATCGGTCGCGGCGACGTCTACCAGGTCAACGTCGTCGGGCACGCCGCCGCCCCCTACACCGGTGATCCGCTGCCGGCCCTGCGACGGCTCGGCGCGCTGCCCGGCGCCCGCTACGGCGGCACCCTCACCGGCGCGGGCTGGGCGATCGGCTGCGCCTCCCCGGAGACGCTGATCGAACTCACCGACGGCCGCCTCGTCACCCGACCCATCAAGGGCACCCGCCCGGCCACCACCGCCGGCGAGCGGGAGCTGCGGGCCAGCGCGAAGGAACGCGCCGAACACGTGATGATCGTCGACCTGGAACGCAACGACCTGGCCCGTGTCGCCCGCACCGGCAGCGTGCGCGTCGACGAGCTCTTCGCGGTACGCCGCTGGTGTGACCTGTGGCAGGCCGAGTCGACGATCTCCGCGGCCGTCGCCGACGGGCTGAGCCTGGCCGACCTGCTGCGCGCGGTCTGCCCCGGCGGCTCGGTCACCGGAGCGCCGAAACTCGCCGCCCTGGACCAGATCGCCGCCCTCGAACCCGTCGGACGCGGCGCCGGCATGGGTGCGCTCGGTTGGGTCGCTCCCGGCCGCATCGACCTGGGCCTGACCATCCGTACCGCCGCCGCCGATGGTGAGCGGCTGCACGTGTGGGCCGGCGGCGGAATCACCTGGGGCAGTGACCCGCAGGCGGAGGTCGCCGAGGCGGCCGCCAAGAGCCGCCCGATCCGGGCCACCCTCGCCGGCCGCTGACCCGCGCCTGAGGTGCCCACCCACGGCGGCCGTGCCGCCGGATAATCTTGCCGGCATGACAATGCGGCCCATCCGGATCATCGGCGATCCCGTCCTGCGTACCTCGTGCGAGCCGGTCACCACCTTCGACGCCGAACTACGCGCCCTGGTCACCGACCTGATGGACACCCTGCTCGGCGAGCCCGGCCGGGCCGGTGTCGCCGCCCCACAGATCGGGGTCAGCGCCCAGGTGTTCGTCTACGACGCCGACGGGCACCGCGGCCACCTCATCAACCCCACCCTGGAGCTGTCCGAGGAACGCCAGGACGACGAGGAGGGCTGCCTGTCCATCCCCGGCCTGTACTTCCCGACCCAACGGGCCATGCACGCCACCGCCCACGGCGTCGACCAGCACGGCGAGCCGCTGACCATCGCCGGCAGCGGTTTCCTCGCCCGCGCCCTGCAACACGAGACCGACCACCTGCGCGGCACGCTCTACGTCGACACGCTGCGCGGAGACATCCGCCGCCGTGCCCTGCGGGAGATCCGCGCCGGCCGGTTCGACTCACCCAGCCGCCGCCGCTAGGCCACCCACTGGTCGTGGCCGAGCTTGGCGATCAACGCCGCCACCACCACCATCAGCACCACCCGCACGAACCCGGACCCGCGGCGCAACGCCATGCGCGCCCCGAGCACCGCGCCGGCGATGTTGCAGACCGCCATGCCCGCGCCCAGCAGCCACCACACGTGCCCGGTCACCGCGAACACCACCAGCGCGCCCAGGTTCGTCCCCGCGTTGACGACCTTCGCCATCGCCGAGCCGTGCACGAAGTCCGCGCCCACGAGGGCGGTGAACGCCAACACCAGGAACGTGCCGGTTCCGGGGCCGATCAACCCGTCGTACAGGGCGATCCCCACCCCGGCCACCGCGATCACCGCCGCCACCCGCGCCGGGGTGCGCCGCTGCGGCGCCGGCTGCGCCCCCAGGCGGGGGCGCAGCAGCACGAACACCGCCACCGCCACCAACACGACCAGCACCACCGGCCGGTACGCCGACGCCGGCACCGCCCCGGCGAGCACGGCGCCCACGCCTGAGCTGAGCACCGCCAACCCGGCCGTCGGCCCCGCCACCCGCCAGTCGAGGGTGGTCCTGCGGGCGTACGTCGTCGCCGCCGTGGCCGTGCCGAAGATCGCGGCCAACTTGTTCGTGCCCAACGCGGTGGCCACCGGCAAACCCGGGGCGGCCACCAGCAACGCCGGCAGCAGCAACAACCCGCCACCACCGACCACGGCATCGACCCACCCGGCCATCGCCGCGGCGGCCAGCAGGGTACTCAGCGATACGACGTCCACGGGCGGCAATTCTTACCGCCGGGCACGGCCTGACCAGCTCCGACGTGGTCAGACTCACCTTCAACGACCCCGCGTACGCCGCAGCCACACCGCTAGGGCCCCGACCGCCACGAACACCAACGCCGAGCACAGCAACACCTTCACCACCCGGCAACCATGCCACGGGCACGTAAGGTGCAGGAGTGCGCCTGGCCACCTTCAACGTGCTGCACGGACGGTCCCTCACCGACGGGCTCGTCGACTCCGACCGACTCGCCGCCGCCATCGGCGCCCTCGACGCCGACGTGCTCGCCCTGCAGGAGGTCGACCGCGACCAACACCGCAGCGGCAACCTCGACGTCACCGCCATCGCCGCCCGCGCCCTGGACGCACCCCACCACCGCTTCGCCGCCGCCGTCGTCGGCACCCCCGGTGAACAGTTCCGCCCGCTGCGCCACGACGACGACGGCCACGGCGAACCCTGCTACGGCATCGGGCTGATCAGCCGACACCCCGTACGCAGCTGGCACGTCACCCGGCTCAAGCCGGCGCCGGTGCGCTCACCGGTCTACGTGCCCGGCCCCCGCGGCGGCCTCATCCTGCTGCACGACGAACCCCGCGTGATCCTCGCCGCCCTCCTGGACACCCCCCATGGCCCCCTCACCGTCGCCGCGACCCACTTGTCCTTCGTGCCCGGCTGGAACGCCCGCCAACTGCGCCAGACCGTCCGCGCCCTGCGCGCGCTGCCGGCACCCCGCGTCCTGCTCGGCGACCTCAACCTGCCCGCCGGCGCGGCCCGGCTCATCTCCGGCTGGCGGCTCCTGGGCCGACGCCCCACCTACCCCTCCGGGCAGCCCCGCGTCCAACTCGACCACATCCTCGCCGACCGGCACGCCCTCGACCAGCTCCCACCGGTACGCGCGGTCACCACCCCGCTGTCCACCATCTCCGACCACCGGCCCCTCCTGGTCGACCTGGGCTGAGGCCGTTACTCCGGGTGGGTCCCGCGGCCCACCCGGCCGCTGCCTGCCCTCATCCATTCCGGGTCGTCAGACCGCCGGTGACGACGCGTCCGAGGTGGTCGATCGTGTCGCGGGTGCCGACGACGACCAGGGTGTCGCCGTATCGCAGGGCCTGCCGGGTGTCGGGTTTGACGATGGGGTGGCCGTCGCGCAGGACCGCCACGACGACGGCGGCGGCGCCGAGACTGCCCAACGGTCGGCCGTCGTAGTCGCTGCCAGCGGGAATCGGCACCCGGGCGACCGTCACGGCGTCCACGTCCACGTCACCGTCGGACACGAGGCCGATGACCGAGGTCGCCGCGAGCAGGTTGGCGAGGTGGTGGGCCTCCAACGGCGACAACGCCGCCGCGGCGCGGACCTCGGTGGGATCGTCGCGGTCGTACAGGGCGATGTCACGGGCACCGTTGGGGTGGCAGATCACCCCGAGTCGGGTGCCGTCGCCGGTGACGAACGAGTACGAGACGCCGACGCTGGGGAGGGCGATGCGTTCGATTTCCATGACGGACTCCTCCTTGATGGTTCCGCACGCCGTTCGGGGTCGCCGTATTCGCCGTGCCAGTGGGCCAGCCGCCCGGCGCGGCTGACCGCCCGCAGTCGGCGTTCGGTGGCCTCACGCACCGTCGGGGTGGTGAGGACGAGCAGATCGTCGCCGGTCCGCAACCGGGTGTCCGTCGCGGGGACGAACGCGACGCCGTCGCGGATCACCAGTGGGGCCACCGCGGGGTACGGCAGCCGCAGCTCGTCCAGGTACGTGCCGTGCAGCTTCGAACCCGCGGTGATGGTGACGTCGATGAGGTCGGCGTCGATGTTGTCCAGCGGGGCGATCTCGACCTGCAGGTCCGGGCCGACGCGGTGCGGGGCCAGTCCGAGGCGTCGGGCGAGCAACGGCAGCGACGGCGCTTGGATCGCGGTGAACACCACGACGAGCACGAAGACGATGTTGAACACGACCAGGCTGCCCGGGGTGCCGGCCACCACCGGCACCGTGGCCAGCACGATGGGCACCGCGCCGCGCAACCCCGCCCAGGACAGGAACACCTGCTCGCGCAGCGGGATGCGGAACGGCAGCAGGGTCAGCAGCACCGAGACGGGCCGGGCGATGAGCAGCAGGGCGGCGCCGACCACCAACGCCGGCACGATCGCCGCCGGCAGGTCGGCCGGGGAGACCAGCAGACCCAGCATGACGAACAGGCCGATCTGCGCGATCCAGCCGAGACCTTCGGCCAGTGACTCGGTGGCGCGGCGGTGCGGCAGACCGGCGTTGCCGAGCACCAGACCCGCCAGGTAGGCGGCGATGAACCCGCTGGCCTGGACCAAACCGGAGCCGGCGAACGCGAGCACCCCGCACGCGAACGTGGCTATCGGATACAGCCCCGACGTGGGCAGGGTCAGCCGGCGCAGCAGCCACACCGCCGCCATGCCCACCCCGACGCCGGCGAGCGCGCCGACGACCAGTTGGTAGCTCATCTGGGCGAGCATCCCGCCCGGTGACAGCGTGGTCAGACTCGTCGCGCTGAACGCCAACACCAGGATGAACGTGGGCGCGTCGTTGAGCCCCGACTCGGCCTCCAGCAGGTTGCTCAACCGCCGGGGCAGCGGCACGGCGCGCAGCACCGAGAAGACCGCGGCCGCGTCGGTGGACGAGACGATCGCGCCCAGCAGCAGCGCCAGCTGCCATCCCAGGCCGAGCAGATAGTGCGCCGCCGCGGCGGTGACGGCGACGCTGATGAACACGCCGAGGGTGGCGAGCGCGCAGGCCGGGCGCAACACCCGCCGCACATCGCTGATCCGCGTGGTCAGGCCGCCCTCGACGAGGATCACCGCGAGGGCGGCCAACCCGAGCGCCTGCGCCAGCGCGGCGTCGTCGAACGGCAACCCGAGCCCGCCCTCGCCGAGCAGCAACCCGACGCCCAGGTACGCCAGCAGCACCGGCATCCCGGCCTTCGCGGCGATCTTCGCCGCGCCCACGCTGACCAACGCCACCAACGTTCCCGCTGCCAGCAGCAGATACAGCGCCGGCAGCGTCACGGCGCACCACCCAGAACGAAGTAGCGCAACCACACGTACAAGCCGGCCAACACGATGGTGACGATGGTCAGCAGCAGACCGTCGCGGGTGAACCGCCAGAACGAGATCGGCTCCCCGGCGCGCTGCGCCAAACCGACCATCACCACGTTGGAGGCGGCGGCGATCACCGTGGCGTTGCTGCCGAGCCCCGCGCCGAGCGCGAGCGACCACCACAGCATTCCGGCCTGTTCCATGCCGCCGTTCGCCGCGACGAGCTGCTCGATGATCGGGCTGACGGCGGTCACCGACGGGATGTTGTCCACCAACGCCGACATGAGCGCCCCGCCGCCGATCAGGGTCAGCGACGCGCCGAGCAGGTTGTCGCCGACAGCGTCGGTGGCGAAGGTGCCCACCACCTGGATCACGCCCGTGTCGACCAGGGCGCCGACCATGATGAACAGGCCGGCGAAGAACGCCAGGGTGGGCCACTCCACGTCGCGCATGACGCTGGCCGTCTCCAGCCGTGACACACCCAGCAGAACGACGCCGCCGGTCAGGGCGATCACCGCCGGTTCCAGGTGCAGGATGGTGTGCAGGCCGAACCCGGCGAGAACGAAGGCGAGAACGATGCCGCTGAGCAGCAGCAGGCGCGGATCGCGGATCGCGTCGCGTTCCCGCAGCGCCAGCACCGCCCCGACCCGTTCCGGGTGGTACGTCAGCGCCGACCGGAAGATCACCCGGCAGATCAGCAACAGGACACCCAGCAACACGATGACCAGCGGCGCCAGGTGCACGAGGAACGCGTTGAACGACAGCCCGGCCCGCGCCGCGATGATGATGTTGGGTGGATCACCGATCAACGTCGCCGTGCCGCCGATGTTCGCCGCGAACACCTCCGCCAGCAGGAACGGCACCACGGGTGCGCCGAGCTGCCGACACACGGAGATGGTCACCGGGGCAACGAGCAGGACCGTGGTGACATTGTCCAACAGCGCCGACGCCGCAGCGGTGATCAACACCAGGATGACCATGAGCCGGTACGGTCGCCCCCGGGCCCGTTTCGCCGACCAGATCGCCAGGTACTCGAACACACCCGTGCGGCTGAGCACCGACACGATGATCATCATTCCGATGAGCAGGAAGATGACCCGCCAGTCGATACCCGTGTCCGTGGAGAAGAACGCCTCCTGCGTACCGGTCAACCCGACCGCGAGCATCAACACCGCACCGCCCACCGACGCGGCCACCCGATCCACCCGGTCCGTCGCGATCAACGCATACACGACCGCGAACACCGCCACCGCCAACCAACCCGCCGTGGTCATCCACCGCCCCCCTCCCCGCGGACCCCGCACTGCCCCTTATACACATCT
>NZ_QGSZ01000314.1 GCF_003857055.1 Micromonospora inaquosa
ACGGGGGTGGCTGGGACGGGGGGGCCGACGGGGGGAACGGCGGCGCGGACTGCGGGTGCGGCGGGGGCGACTGCGGGAATGGTGGGGCCGACTGCGGGTGCGGCGGGGCCGACTGTGGGGCCTGGAACGGCGGCGACGGCTGGCCGAACTGGCCGGCCTGCGGGTGACCACCCGGCTGACCAGCCTGCGGGTAGCCGCCCGGCTGACCGGGAGCGGGCCAACCGCCCTGCGGCTGGCCACCGGGCTGACCCGGGGCCGGCCAACCACCCTGCTGCTGCGGCCATCCCGGCTGCGGCTGGCCGTAGACGCCCGGCTGGGGCTTCGGTCGCGGCACGTAGTAGTGGGCGCGCCAGACGGTGTAGACCACCCAGGCGGCGATCGCGAAGATCACCATCCAGGCGAACCGGGCGAGCACACCGAGCAGCGCGTCGAGCACCTCGGCCTCGGCCAGCCGGCCCACCGTCCAGATCAGCATGGTCAGCGTGCCGAACAGGGCGCTGACCGCGTACTCACCGAGGGCCACCTGCGTGATCAGCTTCGCCTTCGGCAGCACCGGCGAAATGTGTGTGGCCAAAAGCACCGCCAGCAGTGGGAGAGCCACCGCCTCCACCCCGACGAACGCGTTGAAGGCGCTGCCCGCCCGGTCGGTGAAGGAACTGTAGTCGTTCGGGGCGACCAGCCGGAGCAGGCCAACGAAGAGGAACACGGCGTTGGCGCCGAGCAGCGCGAGCGCAGCGAGCTCACGTAGTGGCTTGGTCAGCTGGCGGGCCTGCGTCGCGTCAGCGGACGTGGGCTCGGCGGGGCTGGTCACGAGCTCCCCCTCGGGGCATGAACGGACAGGGCGCACGTGAGCCTAGTCTCCCGGGCCACCCACCAATCGGAGGCGTCACGTGCGCGAGGATGGTCGACATGCGCATCGTGGTTCTGGCCGGCGGCATTGGCGGCGCCCGGTTCCTGCTCGGGGTCCGGGCGTACGCCCGTGACGTCGGCGCGGAGGTGACCGCCGTGGTCAACGTCGGCGACGACCTGTGGTTACACGGGTTGAAGATCTGCCCCGACCTGGACAGCGTCATGTACACGCTCGGCGGCGGCGCCGACCCGGAGCGGGGCTGGGGCCGGGTCGGCGAGAGCTGGACGGTCAAGCAGGAGCTTGCCGCGTACGGGGCACAGCCGACCTGGTTCGGCCTCGGCGACAAGGACATCGCCACCCACCTGGTCCGCAGCACGATGCTCAACGGCGGTTACCCGTTGAGCGCGGTCACGGAGGCGCTGGCCAGCCGCTGGGAGCCGGGCGTACGCCTGTTGCCGGCGACGGACGACCGGCTGGAGACCCACGCCGTGGTGGAGGACGACCAGGGGCAGCGGGCGATCCACTTCCAGGAGTGGTGGGTGCGGTACCGGGCCGACATCCCCACGCACCGTTTCGTGTTCGTGGGCGCGGAGACGGCGAAGCCGGCACCCGGGGTGCTGGAAGCGATCGCCTCGGCCGACCTGGTGCTGGTCGCGCCCAGCAACCCGGTGGTGAGCGTCGCGCCGGTGCTGGCCGTACCGGGGCTGCGCGAGGCCGTGACGGGCGGCCCGGCGCCGGTGGTGGGTGTCTCCCCGATCATCGGCGGCGCACCGGTGCGAGGGATGGCCGATCGTTGTCTGGCCGTGCTCGGTGTCGAGTGCAGCGCGGCGGGGGTGGGTCGGCTCTACGGCGGCCGGGCGAGCGGTGGCCTGCTCGACGGTTGGCTGGTGGCCGAGGAGGACGCGGGCACTGTGGTGCCTGAGGTGACGGTCCGCGCGGTTCCGCTGCGGATGACCGACGAGGCGGCGACGACGGCCATGGTCCGCGCCGCGGTGGAGTTGACGTGAGGCTGGAGATTCTGCCGGTGCTCGGCATCGGCCACGTTACCGAGGGCGACGACCTGGCCGCGATGATCGCGACCGCCGCGCCGTGGCTGCGCAACGGCGACGTGCTGGTGGTGACCAGCAAGATCGTTTCCAAGGCGGAGGGGCGGCTGGTCGACGTGCCGGCGGACGGGCCGGAACGGCTGGCCGCCCGGGACGAGGTTCTGGCCGGTGAGACCGCCCGGGTGGTCGCCAGCCGGGGGGCGACCCGGATCGTGCAGACCCATCACGGCTTCGTGATGGCCTCGGCGGGGATCGACGCGTCGAACGTGGACAAGACCCAACTGGTGTTGCTGCCGGTCGACCCGGACGCCTCGGCGCAGGCCCTGCGGGACGCGCTGCGGGAGCGCTACGACCTGGACCTGGCCGTGATCATCAGCGACACGATGGGCCGGCCCTGGCGCAACGGGCTCACCGACGTGGCACTCGGCGTGGCCGGGATGCCGGCCATCCGTGACCACCGGGGCGAGATCGACCCGTACGGCAACGAGTTGCAGTTGACCCAGATGGCCGTGGTGGACGAACTGGCGGGTGCCGGCGAGCTGATCAAGGGCAAGTGCGACCAGGTCCCCGTGGCGGTGGTGCGCGGCTACCTGCCCGCCACCAACCCGGACGACGCCGGTGGCGCACGGGCGCTGATCCGTGACGCGGCACAGGACCTGTTCTCGCTCGGCACCGCCGAGGCCCGCGCCGCCGGGCTGTCCGACGCCGCCACCCTGGCCGACGGTCCCGGCCCGACGCCGGCCGACCTGACCGCGGTGCGACGGGCGATCGACGCGGTCGCCGGGGTGGTCGCCCCCGGCACGGTCTTCACCCTGGTCGACGAGGCCGAGGTACGCGCCGGTCTGGTCGCCGAGATGCCCGGGTGGCCGGAGGGCGCGGCCCTGCTGCTCGGCTCGGCACCGACCCCCGTCGAGCCGATGGGTCTGGTCCGCTTCGGCGCGGACCTGCACCGGCTGCGCGTCGCCCTGGCCGCCGAGGGCGTGGGGTCGACCCTGTTGCCGCCACCGCCCGGCAGCCCGGCGAGCGCCGCCCTCGCCCTGTAGCCCGCCACCTCGCCCTTCAACCCGGGCGAGCGCCGCCCGCGCCCTGTAGCCCGCCACCTCGCCCTTCAACCCGGGCGAGCGCCGCCCGCGCCCTGTAGCTCCTGCGCGATGGCCGGGTCACGCGTCCAGCATGGCCCGGCCCAGCGGGGTCAGCGTGTGCAGCACGCTGTTCCGTTCGCGGTGGCTGACCAGCAGGCCAGCGTTTCGCAGCACCGTGGCGTGCTGGCTCGCCGCCGCCGCTGAGATGTTGAGCTGGCGGGCGACCTCGCCGGTGGTGCAGCCTTCGTCGCTGGCCTGCAACACCGCCGCCCTGGTGCGGCCCAGCAGCGCGGCGAGTGACTCGCGGGCAGCACCGGACGCCAACGCACCGCCTGCGTCGGCCGACACCAGCCCGCCAAGCCGGTCAACCGGGTAGACCAGCACCGGTGGCAGCGCCGGGTCGAGCAGTGCGACCGGGATGGCCGCGCAGAAGAACGACGGAACGAGCAGCAGCCCGCGCCCGTCCAGGTGCAGCTCCCGACTGTGTGGGTAGCTGCGGACCTCCAGCACACCGCTCTCCCAGTGCATCGCCGGCCGGAAGCTGGTGAGCAGGCCCTCGACCCCGCCGTCGAGCAGCGCCCGCGCCCGTCGAGTGCGGTCCGCCGCCACCGCGGCCTGGATTCGACTCCAGTACGGGCTGATCGCGAGCGACCGGTACTGCTCCATCGACTCGGCCAGGTGGTGCAGCGCCGACACCTCACCCCGGGCCAGCGCGGTCGCCGAGGAGGGCAGCTGAGTCTCGGTGGCCAGCACGCTCAGGTCCCGGTGTAGCAACTCGGGGGGCGTACGGCGGAGCGCGTCCAGCCCGGCCTCGAAGCCCTCGACGCTGGCGTACGGGGTGAGGAAGTCGGGGAAGTAACCGCGCGGCGGGTTCAACGCGAAGAGCAGGCTGAGCTGCTCGGCGGCGGCGTCCTGGCGCAGCGCCGAAGTCACGTTGCGCCGCCAGTTGGCGGTCAGCGGATCGCGGGTGCGGCCGCGCAGCACGTGCAGGCTGAGGACCAGCTCCCAGACCGGGTCCGCCGCCGGCGCCACCCGGGTCCGGAGGATGTCCTCCCCAGAAAAGTGGATTTTCAGCATGGAGCGCTCCCGTGTCGCCGGCAGGGGGATGCCGGATGACCGTTCGACTCTACCTGGACGGCAGTAATCTCCATCTTTAAGCCTGGAATGAAAAACCTCGACGCCTCCGGGGTCGATTCGGCATGCTTCCCATGCCCGAACACGGCGCCGCGCGTCCTCGACGCCCGCGCTGCCGGGGGCACCGGGACCGGGGGAGGCCCCGGTGATCGGACGGCACCACGAGGGTCTGCGGCCCTTGCTCCGCAGAGGTGCCGTCCGGTCATCCCGCCCGGCCACCACGACTTCGACGAGTCGCAGGGTCAGTGGCCAGCGTAGGAAGCAGACGCTCGTACAGTGGCCTGATGCCCGACACCGTGATCACCGGCCCGACCGCTCAACCGACCAACCCGGAGACGTACGCGGCGCTGCACGCCGACGCCACCGCGTTGCTGGAGGGCTGGCAGCCCACCAGCCCGGACGCGGCCAGCGCGCGGGACCGGACCCTCGCGCTGCTCGCCACCGGCCCGGTTGCGATGAGCCGGCAGCACCGGCCGGGACACGTCACCGCCAGCGCGTTGGTGCTGGACTCCACCGGCTCCCGGGTGCTGCTCTGCCTGCACATCAAGTTCGGGCGTTGGGTGCAGCTCGGCGGGCACTGCGAGCCGACCGACGAGACCCTGGTCGCCGCCGCGCTCCGCGAGGCCACCGAGGAGTCCGGGATCGCCGGCCTGCGCATCGACCCGGTGCCGATCGACGTGGACGTGCACCAGGTGCAGTGTCAGGGCGGCTCGGCGCACTACGACGTCCGGTTCGCCGTGCTCGCCCCGCCCTCGGCGGTGGAGCAGGTCAGCGACGAGGCCGAGGCGCTGGGCTGGTTCCCGACGGACCAACTGCCCGAGCCGCTGGCCGGCAGGACCGCCCACCTGGTCGCACCGGCCCTCGCAGCCCTCAGACGTAGCCCTCTTCGCCTCGCTCCTTGAGCTCGTCGACCAGGGCCTTGACATCCTGGGCGCGGTCGCGCGGGCAGACCAGCACCGCGTCCGGGGTGTCCACCACGATCAGGTCGCGCAGGCCGAGGACGGCCACCAGCCGACCCGACTGCGGCACGACCACGAGGTTGCTGCTGTCCCGCAGCAGCACGCCCGGCTTGGCCTCCGTGCCGAGCACCACGTTGTTCGCCTCGTCGGCCGGCAACACGTCGCCGAGGGTGTGGAAGTCACCGACGTCGTTCCAGCCGAAGTCGCCCGGCACCGTCGCGACGCGACCCGCCGTGGCCGCGCCCTCCATCACCGCGTAGTCGACGGAGATCTTCGGCAGCGTCGGCCAGATCGCGCCCAGGACGTCGTCCTGCTCCGGTGTGCCCCAGGCTGCGGCGATCGAGGAGACGCCAGCGTGCAGCCCCGGCTGCTGGCGGGCCAGTTCGGCGAGGAAGACGTCCACCCGCCACACGAACATGCTCGCGTTCCACAGGTGCCGGCCCGAGCGGACGTACGCCTCGGCGACCTCGGCGGCCGGCTTCTCCTTGAACTCAGCCACCGGTCGCCACGGCACACCCTCGGTCCGATCGCCGGTCTCCAGGTAGCCGTAGCCGGTCTCCGCCCGGGTCGGGGTGATCCCGACGGTCATCAGCATGCCCTGCTCGGCGCCGCGGACCGCCTCCTGGACCGTGCAGACCCAGCTGTCCGGGTCGCGGATCAGGTGGTCCGCCGCGAAGCTGCCCATCACCGCGTTCGGGTCCCGCGTCGCGATCACCGCGGCAGCCAACGCGATCGCCGCGCAGGAATCCCGGGGGGAGGGCTCGACCAGGATGTTCTCCTCCGGCAGCACTGTCAGTTGCCGTGCCACCGCCGCGACGTGCGCAGCGCCGGTGACCACAAGGGTCCGATCCGGTGTGGTCAACGGCGCGAGCCGTTCCACGGTCGCCTGGAGCAGCGAGGCGCTGGTGCCAGTGAGCGGGTGGAGGAACTTGGGATGGCCAGCGCGGGACAGCGGCCACAACCTCGTGCCACTGCCACCGGCCGGAATGACCGCATAGAGCATCCGCACATCATGCCCGACGTACCTGCCCAAAGTGGCACGGGTCACCAGCAGTGGCGCGGAGGGTCAGGATCGGGCGCGGCTCCACGCGGCGATGTGCACCTCGGCGCTGGACTCCCAGGTGAACTCCTTGGCCCGGTCGAACCCCGCCTTCGCAAGCGACAACCGCCGCTGCTCGTCGTCGAGCAGAGCGGCCAGGTCGGTGCCGATCTGCTCCGGATCCTCCGAGGTGTACGCGACCGCGTCGCCGCCCACCTCGGGCAGCGAGAGCCGGGGCGTCGTCAGCACCGGGGCGGCGCACGCCATCGCCTCCAGGATCGGCAGCCCGAACCCCTCGCCGTAGGACGGGTACGCGGCGACCAGTGCGCCACCGAGGAAACCCGGCAGGTCGGCGTAGCGCAGGTAGCCGGGACGCAGCAGACGCAGGTGCGACGGAACCTCGGCCACCGCCCGGTCGATGTCGTCGTCGTGCCCCTGCCCACCGGCGATCACCAGGGCCGGCGGGTCGACACGGTCAGCCACCGCCCGCGCCCATCCACGGATCAGGTTGGGAACGTTCTTCCGGGGCTCCTTGGCGCCGAGGAAGGCGACGTAGCTGCTGTTGCCCAACCCCAGACGCGCGCGTACGCGGGCCTTCTCCTCCTCGGTGGGCGCGTGGAAGGCAGCCTGGTCGACGCCGTGGTAGGCCACGTCGATCCGCGTCGGGTCGGCGTCGAGCAGCCGAATCAGCTCGTCACGGGTGGCCTTGCTGGGCACGATCACCCGATCGGCGCGGCGCAGCGAGGTCTTGATGGCGCTGCGGAAGAACGTGCGGCGCGACTTGTCGTAATGCTCGGGCTCGGTGAAGAACGTCGCGTCGTGCACGGTGACAGTGACCGGACACCCGGCCCGCAGCGGGCAGGTGTAGAAGGGTGAGTGCAGCACGTGTGCGCCCACCTGCTGGGCGAGCAACGGCAGGCCGGTCTGCTCCCAGGCGAGCCGGGCCGGGCGGTGTGCCACGGCGGCCGGGGCGGGAATGATCTCCGCGCCGGGCAGCATGCGGGTGTAACGCTCCAGGTCGGTGCGGAGACTGACCACCGCCAGATCCACCCCCGACCCGCACACCTTGCCGAGGGCACCGAGCAGACCGTCAACGTATCGACCGACACCACCACGGTCGGCGGGGACACTCGTGGCGTCGATGAGCACGCGGGGCGGGCGACCGGCGGTCACGGGGCGACTCCTTGTATGGCGGGCTGTGGGGAACAACACTCCGGGGGTCAAGCCTACGCCGGAGCGCGGGATCGACGCTGACTGCGACCCGACGGTACGCCGACTTGTCATCGTCATTGAGTACGGCCCGCACTGGCGTATCGTTCGCGCCGATGGCCGACAACATTGCCCGGGTCTTCGCCGACGCGATCGCGACCGACCCGACCCGACCGCTGCTCACCTGGTACGACGACGCCACCGGCGACCGCACCGAACTCTCCGGCGTCACCATGGCGAACTGGGTGGCGAAGACCGCCAACCTTCTCGTCGACGAGGTCGGCCTCGCGCCGGGCACCCCGGCCGGCGTGCTGCTGCCGCCACACTGGCAGACCGCGGCGGTGCTGCTGGGCTGCTGGTCGGCGAAGCTGAGTGTCGTCGACACGCCGGGCGACGTGGGCGTGCTCTTCGCCGGCGTGGACCGGTTCGACGAGGCGCAGTCCTGGCCCGCCGACGAGCGGTACGCCCTCGGGCTGGCCCCGCTCGCCGCCCCGTTGCGGAAGGTGCCGCCCGGGTTCGCCGACTACGTCGTCGAGGTACGCGGACACGGTGACCACTTCACGCCACAGTCCGGTCCGGGCCCCACCGACGCGCACCTGCTGAGCCGCGCCGAGGCCCGCGCCACCGAGTTGGGCATCGAGCCCGGGGCGCGGGTCCTCGTGGACGCCACCCGCCACCCCGACCCGGTCGACTGGCTGCTGGCGCCGCTGACCCGCGCCGCCACCGTGGTCCTCTGCGCCAACCAGGACCCGGCCCGCCTGGCCTCCCGGCTGACCACAGAAAAGATCACGCACCCCCTCCGGTAGCCCCGGTCGCCGCGCCCCGCGGGAGCCCGACGTGGTCGGGGCCCACGGGTGGAGCGGCCGGCCCTCAGGCGGGCGTCTTGTGCGGCGGGCGGCGTTGGGCCAGGGCGGCGAACGCCGTCAGCGACTCCGGGTTGGCTAGCGCGCCCTTGGCCGCGGCCTGGTCGACCGGGGTGCCGGTGAGGATCTTCTTGACCGGCACCTCCAGCTTCTTCGCCGAGAGGGTACGGGGCACCGACCGCACCTGATGGATCTCGTCAGGCACGTGCCGGGGTGAGAGCGCCGTCCGCAGTTCCCGGCAGATCTTCGTACGCATCGCGTCGTCCAACTCCAGACCCTCGGCCAGCGCCACGAAGAGCAGCAGCTCACCGGCGCCGCCCTCGTCGTCCTCCAGGTGGACGACGACCGAGTCGAGCACCTCGTCGAGCCCTTCGACCACCGAGTAGAACTCGGCGGTGCCGAGCCGTACCCCACCGCGGTTGAGCGTGGCGTCGGAACGCCCGGTGATCACGCAACCACCCCGCTCGTTGATGGTGATCCAGTCACCGTGCCGCCAGACGCCGGGGTAGACGCCGAAGTACGCCTCGGCGTAGCGGGTGCCGTCCGGGTCGTTCCAGAAGCCCACCGGCATGCTCGGCATCGGTTCGGTGATCACCAGCTCGCCGAGCTCGCCGATGACCGGCGTGCCGTCGGCGGAGCGGGCCTCCACCTTGGCGCCCAACGCCCGGCAGGCGATCTCACCGGCGTACACCGGCAGCAGCGGCACCCCGCCGACGAAGCCGGTGCACACGTCGGTGCCGCCGGAGAGCGACTGGAGCTGGAGGTGGTCGCCGACGGTCTCGTACACCCAGCGGAAACCCTCGGCGGGCAGCGGCGCACCGGTGGAACCCACACCGCGCAGCGCCGACAGGTCGGCGACCTCCCGGGGGACCAACCCGGCCTTGCGGCAGGCCAGCAGGTACGGCGCGGAGGTGCCGAAGTAGGTCGTGCCGGTCTCCGCCGCCAGCCGCCACAGCCCACCGAGGTCGGGCTCAGCCGGCCGGCCGGGCTCAGCGCGCACCCCCGGGTTGCCGTCGAAGAGCACGATGGTCGCGCCCACCGCCGGGCCGGAGACCAGGAAGTTCCACATCATCCAGCCGGTGGTGGTGAACCAGAAGAACCGGTCGGCCGGGCCCAGGTCGTGGTGCAGGGCGAGCATCTTCAGGTGCTCCAGCAGGATGCCGCCGTGGCCGTGCACGATCGGCTTCGGCAGCCCGGTGGTGCCCGACGAATACAGCACGTAGAGCGGGTGGTCGAACGGCACCGGCGTGAACGTCAACGGCTCGTCGGTGGGCGCGGCCAGCTCGGCCCAGCCCGACGCGCCCTCGGGCGCGGGGCCCGTCGGGTCGAGGTAGCCGATGCTGACGGTGTGGCGCAGCGACGGCAGGGCGGCCCGGATCGCGGCCACCTCGGCCCGCCGGTCCACCGGTTTGTCGCCGTACCGGTAGCCGTCCACGGCGACCAGCACCGTCGGTTCGATCTGCTGCCAGCGGTCGGTGACACTGCGGGTGCCGAACTCGGGGGCGCAGGACGAGAAGATCGCGCCCAGGCTGGCGGTGGCCAGCAGCAGGACGTATGTCTCAGCGATGTTCGGGGCGTACGCCGCCACCCGGTCCCCGGCGGTGACGCCGAGCCGACGCAGCCCGGCCGACACCCGGCGGACCTGCTCGCGCAGCTCCCCGGCGGTCAGCGTGACCGGCGCTCGGGTCTGCCCGTGCGCGATCACCACCGGATCGTGGTCGGCGCGCCCCGGCGTCCGCAGCACGTTCTCGGCGTAGTTGAGCGTGGCCCCGGGGAACCAGCGGGCACCGGGCATCCCCCGCTCCGCCAGGGTGGCGGTCGGCTCGGTGTGCGCCACCACCTCGAAGTAGTCCCAGATCGAGCGCCAGAACGCGTCCAGGTCGGTGACCGACCAGCGCCACAGCGCGTCGTATTCGGCGAACTCCAGCCCTCGGTGCTCCCGCAGCCAGCTCAGGTACCCGCCGATGCGGGACCGCTCACGCACGTCCGCCGGCGGCGTCCACAGCACGTCACCCACTGCTCCACCCTCCCCTGGCCTCGCACGACACTGTGCGGCGCCGTGCGGCCATCCTGCCCTAGCCCGCTGTGCCCATTCTTCACGCGTCCGGTCGACAGCGGCGTGTTGAGGGTCGCCATCTCTCCGCCCGGAGCAGTGTGGGTAAAGCGATGGCGACTGCCGGAACGGTGGGGTCGCCGGAATGGGCGTCCGTCAGTAGGCTCACTGCCCGGGCAGACCGCCGCGGGGGCGGCCGTGTCAACGGGGAGCGGTATGGCAATAAGGCGAGCTTTGGCGTCCATTCTCGGTAGTCGGACGTGGGTGGCCCCGCTGCTCGCGGCGCTGACCTTCCTGGGTGTCTGGTTGGTGGTACAGCCGGCGATCACCCCGGCGAACGACTCCTACCGGTATGCCCGGGCCACGCTGACAGTGCTCGGGGCATCGCCGGCCGACGCGGAGCGGAACGCCCTGACCGCGGCCTGCGCCGACCTGGCCCGTTGGCGGGCGCGGGAGGCGGCTCTCGACCCGGTGGCGATGGAGACCCCGTTGATCTCCGGGAAGAGACCAACAAGTGCGTCGCGAAATATCCGAACGGATTGACCCCGAACAAGCCACGGTACGAGGCGATCTTCGCGGCACGGCCCGGCTACTCGGTGCTCTCCGCCCCACTGACCGGATTGTTCGGGGTCAACCTCGGCCTGTCGTTAACGTCCGTGCTGTTCACCATGCTCGGCGGGGCGCTGATCTTCGTGTTGCTCCGTGAGCTCGGCGTCCCGGTTGCCGTGGCGATCTCCGGCCAGCTCCTCTACTACTTTTCTCCGTTGGGTTGGTGGGGCTCGTACCCGCTGACCGAGGGCCCGGTGCTCGCGCTGAGCGCGGCAGCTCTGCTGGGCTCGTGGTGGCTGTTCCGACGACGGACGGGCCCCGGAGCGGCGTTGCTGATCGCGGCCCTGGCGGTCGGCGCGATCATCAGGTATCCGACCTTCCTGCTGCTCGCCATGGCGCTGAGCGCCGCCGCGCTGCTAGCTCTGGTCACCACCCGCAGCGTGCGGCACACGGGGTCGTGGGTCCTGCTGGGCATCGGGGCGGTGGGGGGCATCGCCATTCTCGGGGCGGCGAAGGTTCTGGGGATCTCCGGATCCGGAGAGACCCTCCAGGACACGTTCACCCGACACTTCACCCGCCCCGACGTCGACGACCCGTGGCGGCGGCTGATCGACCTCAACCTGAACTACTGGCCCAGCTGGCTTCAGCACGAGTTGCGCATGCCGTGGCTGCTGCTCGGGCTGGCCTTCGGGGCATGGGCGCTCTTTCGCCGGCACGTCCCGCTGGCGTGGGTCACCGTGGGGATGGCCGTGGTCGGGCTGGCCACCCAGATCGCACACCCCCTGTGGGAAGAGAAGGACCGCCTCTACGTCTCGGTCTGGTTCCTGCCGGTGATCGGCCTGCCGCTGCTGCTCAACCGCCTGCTGACCAGCGGTTCGAGCAGCAGCGTACCCACCTCGGCGCCGGAGATCGTCAACGTCGGCGGACGCGACGCCGACCGGTAGCCGATCGGCTACCGGTCGCGGACCGGGCTGCTCAGCCGGCCCGGTGGGCCTGAATGGCGCGTCGGCGGGCGAGGCGGTGTGCTCGGCGGATCTCCGCCTCCTTGTATCGGCGCTCGTCCTCCGCCGTCTCCGGCAGCACCGGGCGGACCGCGCGCGGCGCCCCACCGACGTCAACGCCGACGAACACCAGGTATGCGGTGGCCACCCGGACCGGCGCGTCCTCGGCCGAGTCCCACCGCTCGGCGACCACCCGTACGCCCACCTCCATCGAGGTCTGGCCGGTCCAGTTCACCTGGGCGTGCGCGTGCACGAGGTCGCCGACCCGGACCGCCTCGGAGAAGACGATCTCGTCGATCGCCGCGGTGACCGCCGTGCCGCCACTGTGCCGGGCGGCGGCGGCCCCGGCCACGTCGTCGACGAACTTCATCAGGACCCCACCGTGCACGGTTCCGTAGAGGTTGACGTCCACCGCAGTCATGATCTTGCTGAGAGTGACGCGTGAGTACGACGTCGGCTTGCCGGTCGGAGCGGCGGAGAGGTGCTCAGTCATGTCGAAAACGGTACGGTGCGCGGATGCGACATCTCTGGAGCTTCCTCGCCGGGCTGGTGGTGGCACCCATCACCTGGGTGCTGGTCACACTGGGGCAGGACGGGTCGAGCCGGACGGTCGACCGCTGGGTGGAGATCGGCACGTTCAACACCGCCAACCTGATCGAGCCGGCCGTGTACCTCGGTGTCGGCGGTGTCCTGCTGGGCCTGCTCGGCACGCTGCGCTTCTCGCCGCTGGGCCCGTTGGTGGCCGGTGCGCTGCTGGTCACCCCGTACATCGGGATGTTCGTGGCGCCCTTCTCGGTGCGGGACGCGATCCCGCACGGGTGGAAGGTGTTCGGCGACCCGCTGCCGCTGCGGCTGCCCGTGGAGAACGGCACGCTCTTCCTGATCGGCCTGCTGCTGCTGATGGCGGCCTTCAGCCAACAGCGTTGGCGGCAGTGGCCGAGCCCGGCGTCCGACCCGGCCACGGCATCCACCCCCGCGTCGGACGGAGGCCCCCGCGACGACGACTTCACGTCGACCGACTGGCCGGCCCCCGCCGCCGCGGAGCGGGACACCGCGCCCCTCACTCTGGGTTACCCGGCCGACTCGACGCCGACCGAACCACTGCCTCGCCGGGTGGGTGGCGAATCACCCTGGTCCGCCCCACCGCGTGGTCAACCTCGCCCCGAGGACACCACCGAGATCCGCTGATCGCCGGGGCGGGCCGGTTCACCGGCCCGCCCTCCGTCTCTCCCGCGCGACGACGGGGCCCGCTGCGGCGCGACCGCCGGGCACGGTTAGTGCAGCGCGACAGCCAGGTCCGGGTCGACAGTGCCGAGGCTGGCGCGCGGAACGACAAGCAGCATGACGATCAGCGCGGCGGCCATGCCGCCCGCGATGACGATCGCCATCGGTACGCTCCCCGTGCCGAACAGCCCGGCCAGTGGCGCCGACACCGCACCGATGCCGAACTGCACCGCGCCGAGCAGCGCCGCGGCGGTGCCAGCGGCCTCGCTGTGCCGGCTCATGGCCAGCGCCGGCGCGTTCGGCAGGGCCAGGCCGGCGGCGGCCAGGACCAGCCACAACGACGCGAGCAGGGTGCCCAGGCCACCGAAGCCGGTCGCCGCGAACATGACCAGCAGCAGGCCGGCCGCCGTTCCGGCGATCAGGGCGCTGACCAGGATCTGCTGCGGGGTGTAGCGGCGCAGCAGCCGCACGTTGAACTGGGTGGCTCCGATCAGGCCGACCGCGCCGGCCCCGAAGGCGACGCCGAACTGCTGCTCGTCGAGGCCGTACTCCTGCTGGAGCACGAACGACGAACCCGACACGTACGCGAACAGGGCCGCCATCGCCAGCCCGGCGACCAGCACCAGACCGACGAACGCCCGGTCGTTGAGCAGCGCCCGGTAGTCGCGCAGGGTGGCGCTCACCCCGCCGTGGCGCCGACGCGTCACCGGAAGGGTCTCCGGGAGCCGGAACGCGGCCACGACCATCAGCAGCGCGCCCAGCACCGCCAGCGCCGCGAAGACGCCCCGCCAGTCGGTCCAGCTCAGCAGGCCACTGCCCAGCGTCGGCGCGAGGATGGGCGCCAGGCCCATGACGAGCATCAGCCGGGAGAAGATCCGGGCGAAGGAGGCCCCGCTGAACAGGTCGCGGACCACGGCCGTCGCGACCACGGTGGCGGCCGCGACGCCGAGCCCCTGGAGTACGCGCAGCCCGCCGAGCACCCCGATGTTGGGTGCGAAGACGCACAGCACGGATGCCACGATGTGCGCGGCGAGGCCGGCCAGCAGCGGCATCCGCCGCCCGACCACGTCGGAGAGCGGCCCGATCAGCAACTGGCCCAGCGCGAGGCCGATCAGCGTGCCGGTCAGCGTCAACTGCACCGCGGTCTCGGTGGTCTGCAGGCCCGCCGTGATGGCGGGCAGGGCCGGCAGGTACATGTCGATGGTCAGCGGCCCGATCGCGATCAACGCGCCCAGCACGAGGACAAGTTGTGCCCGCTGACGATTGGTCATCAGGTCGCCGGGCGGCACCTCGTGCGCGACGGCGGGATCGCGTCCGGTCTTCTCCGCCAACTGCTTCATCACTTAGCTCGCCAACACCTCGGCGGTGTGTGACGTTCCCGGTGTGCGGGGAGTCACCCCGCCCTTCCGGGCGGACCAATGTGAAAGGTGTCACATCAGGACCAGAACCAGGGCAGGGGCACGCGTCGTCTTGCCTGATGTGAAACGAGGTCTGGACGGGCTCGACGAGGGTGAACTCCTTCGCCGCGTCGCTCGGGGCGACCGGCGCGCGTTCGACGCGCTGTACCGGCGTACCGCCCCGTGGTTGACCGCGCGACTGCGTCGACGCTGCGCCGACGAGGACGTGGTGGCCGAGGTGCTCCAGGAGACGTACCTGGCGGTCTGGCGGTCGGCCGGCAGCCAGGCGCGGTCCTCCACCTCCGGCAGCGCGGTGGGCTGGTTGTGGACGATCGCCGCGCACCGGCTGATCGACGCGTTCCGGCACCGGGCCCGACGGGAGCGGATCCCGTCGGTGCAGACCTTCGAGACCGTGGCTCCACCGGCCGAGGACGAGGCGCTGGCCGGCGGGATGGACGCCAACCTGGAGCGGGCCCTGCACGCGCTGCCGGCGGAACTCCGTCAGGTGCTGCGCTCGATGGTCCTCGACGGGTTGACCGCGCGGGAGACCGCACTGCTGCTCGGCATGCCGGAGGGGACCGTGAAAACCCGCGCCCGTCGGGCCCGAATCGCCCTCCGGGAGGCGCTGTCATGACCACCCACCCAACGCCCACCCTCATCTCCCAGTACGCCTCCGGTGCTGCCGGCGTCGACGACACGACCGTCTGGGCGGTCGAGGCGCACCTGGAAACCTGCGCCGCGTGCCGGGCGGTGCTGACGGACGCCGTCGACCCGGACACCCGGAACCTGCTGGACCGGGTGGCGGACGCAATCGCCACCGGGGTCGCCACCGGCCCGCGTCCGGTACGCCGCCGCCGGCTGCTGCGCAGCGGGGTCGCCGCCCGGGTGCTGCCCTGGCTGTTCACCGCCACCGGGTTGATGCTGGCGGCGGCCCTGTTCGAGTGGACGTTCGACAGCCTGCCGTCGCTGGTGCTGCTGGTCGCACCGGTCGCGCCGCTGCTGCCGGTGGCCGCGGTCTGGAGCCGTCGCCTCGACCCGGCGTGGGAACTGACGGCCACCATGCCCCGCACCGGGCTGCCGCCGCTGATGCGCCGCACGTTGGGGGTGCTGTCGGCGGTCCTGCCGGTGTTGGCGGTGGCGGGCTGGTTCACCGGGCACTCCCCCGGCCTCTGGTTGCTGCCCGTCCTGGGGTTCACCGCCGGCACGTTGGCGCTGGGCACTGTGGTGGGGGTCGACCGCGCGGCACTCGCGTTGACCGTCGCCTGGTCCGCCGGCGTGGTCGTGCCGAGCCTCGTCGACCGGCAACTCCCGCCGATCCTCGCGGGCGACAGCCTGCCGGGCTGGGCGCTCACCACCGTGGCGTTGACGGCCGTCGTGCTCGTTCGAGCCCGGCGACGGCCGAACGAACCGCACCCGAACCTTCTGCACCGATGACGACATCGAACCAGCATCGAACGGAGAGCATGATGCGTACGGTCAGCCTGGCGGAGACCGCGTCGTCCACCTACGCGTGGCCGGTGCACGCCGAGAAGTTGCAGGTCCGAGCCGGCCGACACCTCGCGGTCGACGAGCTCGACATGAGGTTGGGCACCGGTGTGCACGGGCTGCTCGGCCCCAACGGCGCGGGAAAGACCACGTTGATGCGAGCCCTGGCCACTGTGGTGAAGGCGTCAGGTGGGCGGCTGACAGTGCTTGGCGGCGAGGTCACCGGCAACGCCGACCTCCGCCAGGTGCGCCGCGGCCTCGGCTACCTGCCGCAGCACTTCGGGTTCTACCCGCGCTTCACCGTCCGCGAGTTCGTCGAGTACATCGCCTGGCTCAAGGAGATGCCGAAGGCGGCCATCCCGGGCGCGGTGCAGCGGGCCGTCGAACGGGTGGGCCTGGCGGACCGCGCCGACACCCGGATGAAGACGCTGTCCGGTGGGATGCTGCGCCGAGCCGGCATCGCCCAGGCGATCGTCAACGACCCTGCGGTGCTGCTGCTCGACGAGCCGACGGTCGGCCTGGACCCGGAGCAGCGCCTCGACTTCCGCGAACTGCTGCGGGAGATCGGCCTGGACAGCTGCGTACTCGTCTCCACCCACCTGGTCGAGGACGTCGCGGTGGCCTGCTCCGACGTGGTGCTCATCAGCGAGGGCCGACTGGTGTGGCAGGGCACCGCCGGTCAGCTGGCCGAGCAGGGTGGGGCCGGCGACGCCGGTGACAGCGCCACCGAACGTGGCTACTCGGCGGTGCTGCGCGCCTACCGAGGGCGGGTGTCGGCATGACGGGACGCATCCTCCGCATCGAGCTGCGCCGCTCGGCGGCGCTGGGTATCGCACTGTTGCTGCTGGTGATCGGCACGGTGTTGCTGCTGTCGTCCACCCGGTTCTTCGCGGGTCGGTGGATGCAGCTGGCGGTGCTCGCCCGGTCGACGCTGGTCGTGCTGCTGCCACTCGCGCTGGCCGGTGGGGCGTGGTTGGGCCGGCGCGACGCGCGCTACCGGGTCAACGAGTTGTTCGCCAGCACCGTCCGGCCACGATGGCAGCGCGTCGTCCCGACCGCCGGCGCCCTCGCGGTCACGGTGGTTACCGCGTACATCCTGGTCTTTGTGATCGCGGCCGGCTGGGTGGTGCCGACGGCGGGATACTTCCCGGGCGCGACGATCGTCGTCACCGCGGTCGGCGTCCCGGCGCTGATCGCCGCAGCTTGGCTTGGCATGGCCGCCGGCCGGGCCGTACCCCGGGTGATCACCGCGCCGGTCCTCGCGGTGGTCGGGTTCGTCCTGGTCGGGTTGGTGCCGGAGTGGGCCTCGGCACCCGGCACGGGCGCGGAGATCGGGCAGCCCCGGCCGGAACCGGCGGGGGTGCTGCTCCTACCGGCGTTCACCGGCCTGGACGACTTCCAGACGATCGCGACGCGGGTCAGCCTGCTCCAGGCGCTGTGGCTGGTATCCCTCGCCGCGACCGGCCTGCTGCTGCTCGGCGCGGTCCGTCGCCGCGCCATCGCGTTCGCCGTGCTCCCGGCGCTGCTCGGCGTCGCGGTCGCCCTACCGCTGCTGCCCGCCGGCGGAGCCCGCGGTGCGGCGGTCGTCGACCCGGTCGCCATCGAACTGGTCTGCGACAACGACGGCCCGCAGGTCTGCGTGACGCGGGCGCACGCCGCGCTGCTGCCGGACGTCGTCGGCCCGGCCCGCCAGGCGCTCGCCATGATGTCGGCGAAGCTGCCCAACGCACCGGTCCGGGCGGTGCAGACGCAACAGGTCACCTACTGGGCGCGGCTGACGTCGGACGCGGCACCACCCCGGCACTCCGCCGACACGGTCGTCTTCGACACCCCCACCATCAACTGGGTCGGGCGGGCCGACCTGTCCGGCGACTACTTCCTGCCGTCCCTCCTGGACGCCGTCTGGCGGCAGGAGTGCGGCGACCAGTCGGTTCGGGGCGACGTGTACCGGGCGCGGACGGTCGCCACCGCCTGGCTGACCGGTCAGCTACCCGCCCCGCAACCCGGGTCGGACCCGGCGGAGACGGCGCGGCTGGAGAGCGCGTACCAGGCGCTGGTGAGCCTCCCCGAGGTCGAACAACGACGCCGGGTGGCAGCAACCCGCGAGGGCGCACTGGAATGCCGGGACGACGAATTGGTGGCCCTCCTGCCGGCGGACCAACCGTGAGAGGGCTTCAGCTCCACCTGCGCTCCCGCCGGGTCCCCCTCGCCCTGACCACCGTGACCGCGTTGATCGCGCTGGCCTGGGCGCTGTCGCTGACCTACACCGACTCGGCGACCATCAACGCCCGGACGGCCAGCCTCGCCATCATGCTGGCGGTGGTCGCGGTCGGCACCACCCTCGACGGCGCCGACGGCGCGCTCGACCACACCATGGCGGTCAACTGGCCGGTACGCCGAGCCGGGCACCTGCTGCTCGCCGCCGCCACGATCACCGCGCTGCTGTCCCTCAGCATGATCACCAGCACGCGCTACGAACCGTTCGCCCTCATGCTGCGCAACACCGCGGGGCTTCTCGGGCTCACCGCGCTCGGCGCCGCGATGCTGGGTGCCGCCCTGGCCTGGATCGCCCCGCTGACCTGGACCCTGATCGCGGTACTGCCGATGATGGCGCCCAGCCGCGACCTGAAGATGCAGGTCGCCGGCTGGCTGATCCAACCCGCCGGGACCACCGCCGCCACCGCCTGCGCCGTCGTGCTGGCGGTGACCGGTCTGCTCGTGTACGCCCTGCGGGGTTGCCCGGTGCGGCCGGTGAGCGAAACCGCCCCCGACCGCTGACGGACGCTCCGATGCTCCGGGAGTCCCGGAGCATCGGAGTAGGCCCTAGACGACGTCGGCCAGCAACTGCCGGGCCATCACGATCCGCTGCACCTGGTTGGTGCCCTCGTAGATCTGAGTGATCTTGGCGTCCCGCATCATCCGCTCGACCGGGTAGTCCCGCGTGTAGCCGTAACCGCCGAGAAGCTGCACCGCGTCGGTGGTGATCTCCATGGCGGCGTCGGAGGCGAAGCACTTGGCCGCCGCGCCGAAGTAGGTGAGATCCGCGTCCCCACGCTCCGACTTGCCGGCCGCCGCGTACGTGAGCTGCCGGGCCGCCTCGAGCTTCATGCCCATGTCGGCGAGCATGAACTGGATCCCCTGGAACTCGGCGACCGCCTTGCCGAACTGCCGACGCTCGGCCACGTACCCCTTGGCGTAGTCGAGCGCACCCTGCGCGATCCCGACGGCCTGCGCGGCGATGGTAACCCGGGTGTGGTCCAGGGTCTTCATCGCGGTCGCGAAGCCTGTCCCCTCCGCGCCGATCATCCGGTCGGCCGGGATGCGCACGTTGTCGAGGTAGACCTCGCGGGTGGGTGAACCCTTGATGCCGAGCTTCTTCTCCGGTGCCCCGAAACTCACCCCGGAATCGGTCTTCTCGACCACGAAGGCAGAGATGCCCCGGGAGCGGGCGGACGGGTCGGTGACGGCAAAAACTGTGTAAAAGTCGGACAGCCCGGCGTTCGTGATCCACCGCTTCACACCGTTGAGCACCCAGTGATCCCCGTCACGTACCGCCCTGGTGGTCATCGACGCCGCGTCGCTGCCCGCCTCCGGCTCGGAGAGGCAGTACGAGAACATCGCGTCACCGGCCGCGACCGGCGTCAGGTACCGACTCTTGAGGTCGGCGGAACCGGACAACAACAGTGGCATCGTGCCAAGTTTGTTCACCGCCGGGATCAGCGAGGAGGACGCGCAGGCGCGAGCCACCTCCTCGATCACGATGGCGGTGGCCAGCGCGTCCGCGCCCGCGCCACCGTATTCCTCGGGGATGTGCGGCGCGTGGAAGTCGGCCGCTCGCAGCGCGTCGTAGGACGCCTTGGGAAACTCCCCGGTCTCGTCGGCCTCGGCGGCGTGTGGGGCCACCTTCGCAGCGCAGACCTCACGCACCGCTTCCCGGATCGCCTGGTGCTCGTCGGGCAACCGGTAGACGTCGAACGACTCCCCTGCGGCCATCTCGGCCCTCCTCTTCACCGCTATCATGCGCAGTCTGTGACGACTCCTGAGCGCCGACCGCGCAGACTGAAGACTAGCGACTGCAGTTCAGGTGATGTTACCGGCGCGTAGGCATGGGCAAGATGGTGCACCTAGCGCGCTTAGCGATGATGAAGACCGAGACAGTGAGCTAGCCAGCGCGAGCGGAGAAACAGGCGTGACGATCCCCTACCCCACCATCCAGCCGTCCCCCGCCATCGCCGCGGTGACCCCGCCTTCGGGCGCAGCCCGGCCGCGGGTGACGTTCCTAGGAACTGGTTACCTCGGTGCGACGTACGCCATCTGCTACGCGGAACTGGGGTACGAGGTCCTCGGGTTCGACGTCGACGCCGACAAGATCGCGATGCTGAACGCGGGCCAGGTGCCGATCCACGAGCCCGGCCTGGACGAGTTGCTCCGACGTAACCTCGCCGCCGGCCGGCTCCGGTTCAGCACCGACATCGCCGAGACCGCCGACTTCGGTGACGTGCACTTCATCTGCGTCGGCACCCCCCAGCGAGCCGACGGCATGGGCGCCGACCTGTCGTACGTCGAGGCGTCGGTCACCGGCCTCGCGCAGCACCTGACCCGCAAGGCGCTGATCGTCGGCAAGTCCACAGTGCCGGTCGGCACCGCCGAGTGGGTTGAGCAGCTCGTCGACAAGCACACCCCCGACGGCCTGAACGTCGAGGTGGCGTGGAGCCCCGAGTTCCTCCAGGAGGGCTTCGCCGTCGACGACGTCCTGCGGCCCAACCGGATCGTGGTCGGCGTCAAGAGCGAGTGGGCCAACGGCATGCTCTACGCCGCGCACAAGGGCGTGTTCGACCTGGCCGCCACGGAGGACCGCGAGGTGCCCCTGGTGGTCACCGACTTCTCCACCGCCGAGCTGGTCAAGGTCGCCGCGAACGCCTTCCTGGCCACCAAGATCTCCTTCATCAACGCGATGGCCGAGGTCTGCGAGGCCTCCGGTGGCGACGTCACCCAACTGGCCCGCGCGATCGGCTACGACCCGCGGATCGGCAACCGGTTCCTCCAGGCCGGTCTCGGCTTCGGCGGCGCCTGCCTGCCCAAGGACATCCGGGCCTTCCAGGCCCGCGCCCAGGAGCTGGGCGCCGGTGAGGCGCTGCGCTTCCTGCACGAGGTCGACCTGATCAACCTGCGCCGACGTACCCGGGTGCTTCAGCTCGCCGCGGACCTGCTCGGCCGCCGCTCCGGCCCGGCCGGCCCGGACTTCGCCGGCACCCGGATCGCCGTGCTCGGCGCCACCTTCAAGCCCAACACCGACGACGTCCGCGACGCCCCGGCGCTCGCCGTCGCCGCGCTGCTGCAGAAGGCCGGCGCCGACGTGCACGTGTACGACCCGCAGGGCACCGAGAACGCCCGCCGCGCGGTTCCCGAGTTGACCTACGAGAGCAGCATCAACGACGCGGTCAGCGACGCCGACCTGGTCTGCGTACTCACCGAGTGGGCCGACTTCCGCAACGCCGACCCGGTCGCCCTGGGCGAGTTCGTCAAGGGCCGCAAGGTCGTCGACGGCCGCAACTGCCTCGACCCCGCACTGTGGACCCAGGCGGGCTGGGAGTACCGGGGCATGGGTCGCCCCTGACGAAATCGACGCCCACCGGCCGGTCATCGAGCATCTCGATGGCCGGCCGGTGTCGTTGTTTGCCCGGGACCCGCCGACAAGAGTCGAAATCCGCGCCAGCTTTGGGCATGCTGCGACAGTGGGAGTCCACAGTGCGGGTGGAGGGGTGTCGTGGCGACCTTTCAATGCTCCTCGTGCGGCCGGGAGATCAAGCCGGCCGTTCGGTGCCCGCACTGTGGGGCAGATCAACCACAGTGGGTCGAGCACCTGGCCGACATTGAGCGTTCGATCGCGGAGATGAAGGCGCGCGACGCCGCCATCGCCCGCGAGCAACGGCAGATCGCCGCCAAGATGCAGGCCGCGCTCTTCCAGCGGGACATCCTCGCCCACGCCGGCGAGGAACGGATCAAGCAGGCCACCCGGCCACGACGGGTGCTCCGCCGCCGTCCCAGCAGGCGGCCACCGACCGCCACCATGGGAGCGCCGCCCCGGGTGCCCCGCCAGGGCACTCCGAGCGCCCCGGAGGATCCACCGCCCCCGACCCGGGCCACCTGGCTGGACGTGGACGATCCGGAGCACCCGCCGGAGGCATCCTCGCGCGAGGTGCAGAACATCCCTCTCGGGCTGGGCGCGCTGCTGCTCGCGGTGGCCGCGGTGGTCTTCGCCGCGGTGGCCACCAGTTCGATGGACGCGCTGGCCCGGCTGGGCATCCTGCTCCTGGCCACCGTGCTGATGCTGCTGACCCCACCGGCACTGGCCCGGCGCGGGCTCACCTCGACCGCCGAGACCATCGCCGCGGTCGGCCTGCTGCTCGTGCCGCTCGCTGGTAACGCCCTCTGGGCGGTGGACCGGATCAGCGCCGACGGCGGCTCCGCCACGGTCTTCGCCGGGGTGATCTTCGCGGTCACCGCCGCCGTCGCATTCGGGTACGCCGGTTGGACGGGTCTGCGCGCCCCCCGCTTCGCCACCGTGCTCGCCGCGCAGCCGGTGTTGCCTCTGCTCGCGTACGACCAGATCAGCGGGCCGGGCGGCTGGGCGCTGGTGCTGGCCCTGGTCGCCCTCGTCAACCTCGGCCTGGCCCGCTCCGGCGTGACCGTCGAACGCCCCGTCCGGCAGGACCTGCCCTCGCCGGGAACGCCGCCGACGCCCCGCCAACGCGACGGCGAGAGCCGGCCGGAGGGCGACCCGGAGGAGGCCGCCGAGCTGATCGACGCCAGCGCGGGCTCCACCGACCCCCGGCCGACCCGTCCGGTGCCCGGCCTGTCGGAGCTGACCTGGTTGCTGCACGCCCTGGCGGTCGCCGTTTCGCTGGCGTACGCGGTCACCGCCCTGCTGCGGGCACAGACCGTGCCGACCGCGACCGGTGCTGGGGTGGTGCTGCTGCTGGCCGCGATGATCGGGCTGGCCGGCGCGCTGGTGCTGCGTCGCCCGCCGCTGCCCGATGTCGCGGCCGCCGTCGTCACCCTGGCCGTGATCGGCGCGCTCAGCCGCATCGCCTCGGTGGCGCTCCCCGGCCGGGCGCTGCTGCTGATCGCGGCGGTCATCACGGTCACCGGGCTGGCGGTGCGCGCGGTCCCGGAGGCGGCCCGACGTGGCCCACAGATCGCCTCCGCGGTGGCGCTGACCGTCAGCGGTCTGGTGGTCGCCGGCGGCGCTCTACGCGCCGGGGTGGCACCGGTCCGGGCGGCCCTGCCCCCCTGGGACCCGAACCTCAGCCGGTATCCGGGCGAGTTGGCCGCCGCGGTCGGGCCGACCGGCTGGCAGCTCGCGGGTGCCGCATTCCTGCTCACCGTCGCGGCGGTGCTGGCCCTGCCCACCGAGATCCGCCGGGAGTTCGCGGTCGCCGGCGCGGCGCTGACCGCGCTCGCCGTCCCGGCCTCGTTCGGTCTCGGCTGGGCGGCCGCACCCTGGCCAATGGTGATCACCGCGATCGGCATCGGGGTCATCGGGCTCTCCGCCCGCACCGACCGGGCCGCGGTGGCACACGCCATCGGGGCGGCCGTGATCGGCCTGTTCGGCGCGGGTGCCAGCCTGTCCAGCCCCACCCTCACGGCCGCGGTCCTGATCACCCTGTTCGTGGCTGGCACGCTGGTCGCGCTGGCATCCCGGGTCCGGATCGCCTCGGCCGCCTCCGACACGGTCACCGCCTGGGCCGCCGGTGGCGCCGCGTTCGCGCTGCCCGGGGCGGTGGCGGCGTTCGTGGCCGCGACCATGCCGAGCGATCCGACCCCCACTCCGGCGAGCCTCCGAGAGGTGACCGTCCCGGTCCTGGCGGCCAGCTTCCTGGCGGTCTGCGTGACCCTCGGCTATGCCGCCGTCGTCCAGGTCTCCCAGCGCCACATTCCCGCGCCGCTGTCGGTCGGCACCGGGCTGGGCGCGCTGGTGGTCACCGCCGCCGCGTTCGGGGCACCCGGCGCGACCGTCGCCGACGCCTGGGTCGGCGCGCTCCTGCTGGTCGCGGCGGTGTTGCTCTTCCTGGCCCCCTCCATCGACGCCGGCCGGCGCGCCGACCTCACCCTCGACGGCTCGGACCTGGCCGCCGCGGCGGTCACCACCGCCCTGATCGCCACGCTGGTGCGGATCGGCGCGGTACTCGCCCCGGGTGGGCAGTTGGCGGTGGCCGCCGCCCTGCTCCTGGTGGTCGCCGTGGGCGCACGCAGCATGCCGGAGGAGTGGCGACGCGGGCCGATCCTGGGCCTCACCGTCGGCGGTGCCCTGATCGGGGTGCTCGCCGGCTGGTCGGCGGTGCGCGGTGGGGTCGGCGTACTGGCCACCCCCGGCCCGATCTGGAAGGGCGACCTGATCGACTGGCCGGCCGCCCCGGTCGGCGGTGCCACCTGGCAGGCGCCGGTCGCGCTGGCGCTGCTGGCCCTCGCCGCCGGCATCCTGCTCCCGCCACCGTGGCGCTGGGACGTGTCCGGCGTTGCTGTGGTGCTCGCCACGATCGGCGCGCCGGCCGCATTCGATCTGGCCTGGTGGTCGCCGGTGCTGGTCGGCGGAATGGTCGCCACCGTGTTCGGCATGGCCGCGGTGGCCACGGAGGAGGCGCGCGCCGGGCTGTCCCGGGCCACCGTGGCCGGGGTCGTCGCGCTGCACGCCGCCGGAGCCGGACTGGTCCGCCCGTGGACAACGGCCCTGGCGTTGGGCAGCATCGCTCTGATCGGCGTGGTGGTGGCCACGCTCGCCCGCGTCCTCGCCGAGCCGCAGGTCACCGACATCGACAACGAGGGGATGCCGCCACACCTGGCGCAGATCGGCGGCGCGGCGATCGGTGCCGCCCTGCTGGCCCTGCCCGGTGCGGTGGCGGCACTGGCCGCCGAGTTCCAACACTCGGCGCAGGTGGTCCTGACCGCCGCGCTGGCCGCCACCAGCCTCGGCCTGGCCGCCGTGGCTGCGGTCCGGCGGCAGGTGCCGCAATATCTGCCCTGGGTCAGCGTCGCGGTGGTCGGCGGGGCCACCATCAGCGCCCTCGCCGCCATCCCCACCGGCCTCGCCGCCGGCGTCTACGCTGCCGCTGCCGCCCTGCTGGGCGTGCTGGCGGAGCTGATCCGCGCGGCCACCGTGCCGCCCACCGGTGCCGCCCAGCCGGTCCGGCGCTGGGCGGTACGACTCGACGGCGCCCTGCGGCGGCTGCCCGACGACCCGGAGCGACGACGGTGGCGGGTCAACCCGGCCGCCGGCGCGTTGGCCGCGGCAGCGCTACCGACCGCCCTGGCACTCGCCTCGATCGGGCCCGCGCTGGTCACCGCCCTGGTCGAGCCGCACCGCACACTGACCCGGATCTGGCAGGGCCCGCCACCGCAGTTGCTCACCCCGCCGCCGGACGTGGTCAACCCGACCCATGTGCTGACGGCACTGCTGCTCACCGCGACCGCCGCGCTGGCCGCCACCGGGTTCAGCGGTGGCCGGCGGTCCCGGGCCGTGCCGGTGGTGTTGCCCGGGGCAGCCGTCACGCTGCTGATCGCACCCATCGCGCTGGGCCAGGGCTGGCCCGCCAGCACCGTCGCCGCGCTCTCCGTCTTCACCATCGCGGTGCTCGGTCTCGCGCTGACCCCACCGCCGCCGCTGGTCGAGCGGGCCCGCTCGCTGCGGCTGGCCCGGGTGCTGGTGTTCGTCATCGGTCTGGCCGGTGGCAGCGCCGGGCTCGCCGGCAGCCTGGCCGACCGGCAGATGACCCTGTTCACCCTCGGCAGCGCGGTCGGGGTGGGCGCGGTGGCGGCGCTGTACGGCACCACCCAGCGGGCGCGCATCCTCGGCTGGCTCTTCGCCTCACTCATGGCGCAGCTCTTCGTGCTCACCGCCGGCCTGGTCGCCGGGCTGGCGGCGGTCTGGTCCGCGTTCGGGGTGCTGGCCGTCGGCGCGGTCCTACAGGTGCTCGCCGCCACCCTGCCTCGGCTGCGCCGCCCCGAGGCGCAGCGGGAAGCCTCCACGGTCGAGTGGACCGGGTACGCTGCCGCGCTGATCGCGTTGGCCCTCGCCTTCGACTCGCCCCGACACATCGCCGCCCTGTTGGCCGCCTGGGGCGCTGTCCTCGGCGTGGCGGCGACCCGGCCCGGCCGCCGGCCGGTGGAACGCCGGATCCTGTTCTGGGCGGTGGTGCTCTGTGAGATCACCGCGTGGTGGATCCTCATGCGAGTCGCCGAGGTGGCGCTGCCCGAGGCGTACACGCTGCCGTTCGCCGCGCTGGCCCTCCTCGTCGGAGTCCTGGAGCTGCGCCACCGACCGGACATGAGCAGTTGGGTGGCGTACGGGCCGGCGCTTGTCGCGGCCTTCGTGCCGACGCTGGCCATCGTGGTGGCCACCGAGTCCAGCACGATGCGGCAGATGCTGCTGCTGCTCGGCGCGGTCGCGGTGCTGATCTTCGGATCGTCGAGTCGGCAGCAGGCCCCGGTGATCGTCGGCGCGTCGGTCACCGCGATCACGGCGATCCACGCCCTGTTCAGCCTGGGCCCGTGGCTGGCACTGATCCCGGTGGGCATCCTGCTGCTGGTGCTCGGCGCGAGCAACGAACGCCGCCGCCGCGCCCAGGAACGCCTACAGACCGCCCTACGCGGCATGAGGTGAGTCGGAGGGTCACGGCAGGGTGGGTGAGCACGCACCCGACTCGCGCGATCTTGCACTTTCTGTTGCGACACAAGGGGTAGAAGCCACGAAACAGCGACCGAAAGTGCAAGATCGCGGATGCGGTGGCGTGCGCGGGAGGCTAGCGCAGGGAGGACTGGAGGGCGGCTTCCTTTGTTGCCACCAGCGTCTCCAGCTCCTGCTGGTAGGTCGTCATCTTCGCGCGCAGGCCCTCGTCATTGGCACCGAGGATCCGCACGGCGAGGAGGCCGGCGTTGCGGGCGTTGCCGATCGACACGGTGGCGACCGGGACCCCGGCCGGCATCTGCACGATGGACAGCAGCGAGTCCATGCCGTCGAGGTGCTTCAGCGGCACCGGCACACCGATCACCGGCAGCGGCGTCACCGAGGCGACCATTCCGGGCAGCGCGGCGGCACCCCCAGCCCCGGCGATGATCACCTTGAGGCCCCGGTCGGCGGCGTCACGCCCGTACTCGATCATCGCGACCGGAGTCCGGTGCGCCGAGATCACCCGCACCTCGTACGCCACGCCGAAGTCGTCCAACACCTCGGCGGCGGCCCGCATGGTCGGCCAGTCCGAGTCGCTGCCCATGATCAGCCCAACCGTGCTCACTGCGGCCCTCTCGTCGTTCCCGAAACCGTCGCTCACTCGTGGCCCTCACGCAGCCAACGGACGGCCCGCGCGGCCCGTTCCCGCAGGTCGTCCAGGTCGTCGCCGAGCACCGTGACGTGCCCGATCTTGCGGCCGGGTCGCACCTGCTTGCCGTACAGGTGCACCTTCGCGCCCGGCTCCGCGGCGAAGAGGTGGTGCAACCGCTCGTCGATCGACATGCCGCCCGGCTCACCGCCGAGCACGTTCGCCGACACCACCACCGGGGCGGTCAACGCCGTGTCACCCATCGGGTAGTCCAGCACGGCCCGCAGGTGCTGCTCGAACTGCGAGGTCCGGGCACCCTCGATGGTCCAGTGCCCGGAGTTGTGCGGACGCATCGCCAGCTCGTTGACCACGATCGCCGGCCGACCGGCGTCGTCGCGCACCTCGAACAGCTCCACCGCCAGCAGGCCGACCACACCGAGCGCGGTGGCCAGGTCGATCGCGAGCTGCTGCGCGGAGACCGCCAGCTCCTCGTCCAGGCCGGGCGCCGGGGCCAGCACCTCCACGTTGATGCCGTCGCGCTGCACCGTCTCGACCACCGGGTACGCGGCCACCTGACCGAACGGTGAGCGGGCCACCTGCACTGCCAACTCCCGCCGCAGCGCCACCCGCTCCTCGACGATCAGCCGGGTGCCGCCAGCGAGCAACGTGGTTGCCAACTCGGTGGCCTGCGCGGCGTCGTCGACCATCCAGACGCCCCGGCCGTCGTATCCACCCCGGGCCGCCTTGAGCACCACCGGCCAGCCGACCTGCTCGCCGAAGCCGACCAGGTCGGCGGGCTCACCTACCGGCCGCCAGGCCGGGTTGGGCGCGCCCAGCTCGGTCAGGCGTTCCCGCATGACCTGCTTGTCCTGGGCGTGCAGCAGCGCGTCCGCCGGTGGGTACAGGGACACGCCTTCCGCGGCCAACGTGCGGATGTGCTCGGAGGGCACATGCTCGTGGTCGAAGGTGACGACGTCGCAGCCCTTGGCGAAGGTGCGCAGGGCGGCCAGGTCGGTGTGATCGCCGTACTGGACGTCGGTGGCGACCAGCGCCGCGCCGTCGTCGGGGGCGGTCGCGAGCACACGCAGTGACTGGCCGAGGGCGATCGCGGCCTGGTGGGTCATCCGGGCCAACTGGCCGCCACCCACCATGCCGACAACTGGCAGACCGGTACGGGAATCCATAGCGCGGCCAGCCTATCCGGGCCGCCGACACGCCCGCCCTCAGGGCTGGCGATCCACCTCCGAAGGCGCGGAAAGGACCACCGGGCAGGCGGCGCGGGCGACTACCGGGCGTGGCCGTGCGCTCAGCCCAGCTCGGCCACCAGCTCCTCGACCGAGGTGACCGGCCGTTGGCAGACGAAACCCCGGCAGACGTACGCGGCGGACCGCCCCTCGACCAACGGGCGGTCGGCGAGCAGCGGCACACCCGGCTGGTCCGGGCGCCCGGCGACGACCACCGCCCCGGGCGGGGCGTGCCGGTGGGCCGCGGCCACCAGGGGGTCACCGGCCGGGTCGTCGGTGACCACGGCGATCTCGTACGGCCCGGAAAGCAACGCCTCGCCGACCATGGCCGCGTACCCGGTGAACCGGGGGTGCTGCCCGACGATCGGCGCGACCGTGCCGAGGGCCGCTTCGGCGGCCTCCCGGTAACGCGTCTCCCCGGTCAGCGCCGAGTACGCCACCAGCCCCGCGATCAACGCGGACCGGCCCGACGGTGTCGCGTTGTCGGTCGGGTCGGCCGGCCGGGCGACGAGCCGCTCCGCGTCGTCGGCGGTGTCGTAGAAGGCGCCACCGGGGGCGGCGAAGTGCGCCAGGGCGTTGTCCAGCAGTTCGCCGGCCACTGTGAGCCAGCGGCCCTCGCCGGTGAGCTGGTGCAGCGCGCAGAAGGCCTCGGCCACGCAGCCGTAGTCCTCCAGGACGCCGGCCGGCTCGCCGACCTTGCCGTCCCGGGAGACCCGGCGCAGCCGGCCGTCCACCAGATGCACGGTGGCCAGGTGCTCGGCGGCCTGGCGCATCGCCCCGTCGGCGACGATGGTGATGCCGTCCATCAGGTTGGCATCCTCGTCCTGCGGGGACACGTACCCGGCTGCGACCTGCTGGAACTCGGCGAGAGCGGTGATCGCCAGGCCGTTCCAGGCGGCCACCACCTTGTCGTCGAGGGCCGGCTGCGGGCGGGTGTCCCGGGCGGCGAGCAGTCGCCCGACCACCTGGCGCCAGCGGGCACGCACCTCGGGAGCGGCGTCGTCCACGTCCCGGGCGAGCTTGAGCACGCTCATGCCGTGTTCGAAGGTGCCCTGGTCGGTGACGGTGAACAGGTCAGCGGCGAACTGGCCGTCCTCCTCACCCAACGCCTCGACGAGTTGGGCGGGCGTCCAGGCGTAGGTGAGCCCCTCGACGCCCTCGGTGTCGGCGTCCAGCGCGGACGCGAACCCCTGCCCCGGCCGGTGCAGCTCGTCGGCGAGGAACCGGGCGGTGTCCCGGGCCACCCGGCGGGCCAGCGGGTCACCGGTGAGTCGCCACAGGTGGGTGTAGACCCGCAGCAGCAGCGCGTTGTCGTAGAGCATCTTCTCGAAGTGCGGCACCGTCCAGTGCGCGTCCACCGAGTACCGGGCGAAGCCGCCCGCGAGCTGGTCGTAGATGCCGCCCCGGGCCATCGCCTCGGCGGTGTGCCGGGTGATCTCCAGGCTGGCCGGGTCGCCGGTGCGCTGGTGGTGGCGCAGCAGGAAGAGCAGGTTCATGTGCGGCGGAAACTTCGGGGCGCCACCGAACCCGCCGTTCGTGGCGTCGTACTCGCTGGCCAGCTTGGCTGCCGCCGCGTCGAGCAGCGGGGCGTCCAGCGGGGCGGTGGGGCCACCCACGGCCTGCGCGCCGCCGATCGCCTCGACCACGGCGGCGCCCTGACCCAGCACCGCCTCGCGCTGTTCCCGCCAGGCGGTGGCGACCGACTGGAGCAACTGGACGAAGTTGGGTCGCGGAAAGTAGGTGCCGCAGAAGAACGGGGTGCCGTCCGGGGTGGCGAAGACGGTCATCGGCCAACCGCCCTGGCCGGTCATCGCCTGGGTCGCGGTCATGTAGACCGCGTCCACGTCCGGGCGCTCCTCACGATCCACCTTGATCGACACGAAGTTGTCGTTCATCAGGGCGCCGACCTGCGCGTTCTCGAACGACTCGTGCGCCATCACGTGGCACCAGTGGCAGGCCGCGTAGCCCACCGAGATGAGCACCGGAACGTCCCGCCGCTTCGCCTCGGCGAACGCCTCCTCCGACCAGGGCCACCAGTCGACCGGGTTGTCGGCGTGCTGAAGCAGGTACGGGCTGGTGGCGTCGACGAGTCGGTTCACCTGACGACCATAGCCAGCCCCGGCGCGGACCGCGCGGGCTCCTCCCGGACGGTCAGGACGCGCCGTCGGCGCGGAGCCGGAACACGTTCGACTCCGCCGAGTCGCGCAGCGACCCCAGCACCGCGCCGATCTTGTCCGCCGGCATCGGCTTGAAGAAGTGGTAGCCCTGCGCGGAGGTGCAACCCAGCTCGGCCAGGGCCATCCGCTGTTCGGCGGTCTCCACCCCTTCGGCGACCACCCGTAGCCCCAGCTCGTGGGCGAGGCCCACGGTCGTCCGGACGATCGCGGCGGCTTCCGGCGAGTCGGCCATCCGGATGACGAAGGAGCGGTCCACCTTCAGCTCGTCCACCGCGATCCGGGTGAGGAAGGTCAGCGACGAGAAGCCGGTGCCGAAGTCGTCGACCGCGAGTTGCACGCCCATCGACCTCAGCGTCGCCAGCACCTCGTCGATGACCTCCAGCTCACTCATCACCACCGTCTCGGTGATCTCCAGAACGAGCCGGTGCGGCGGCACCTGGTGACGGCGCAACGCGTCGGCGATCTCCACCGGCAACCGGGGGTCGAGCAGGCTGCGCGCCGAAAGGTTGACCGAGATCGGGACGTCCAACCCCTCCCGGGCCCAACCGGCGGCCACGCTGAGCGCCTTGTTCAGCACGTAGCGGGTGAAGGTACCGAGCTGCTCGCTGTTCTCCACCGGCCGGATGAAGTCGACCGGGTTCAGCCACCCACGTCGGGGGTGCTGCCAACGGATCAGCGCCTCCACCCCGGTCGGCGCACCGGTGGCCAGGTCGACCGCCGGCTGCAGTGCCAGCACCAGCTGATCGTCGACCTTCAACGCCTCACGCAGCTCGGCCAGCAGGGCGAGCTGGTCGGTGCTGGCGGCGTCGCGCGCGCCGTCGTACGCGGCGACGTTGCCACCGCCCTCCTTGGCCTGGTACATCGCGATGTCGGCCCGGCGCAGCAGCTCGGTCAGGTCCGCGGTGCCAGCGGCGGCCACCACCACCCCGACCGAGACCTCGATGGACATCCGTACGCCGGCCACCTCGGTCGGCGCGGCCAGCCGCTCGGCGATCTCGCGGGCCTGACGCAACGCGTGGGCCATCGGGGCGGTTCGGTCGCCGAGCACCGGCACCGCCGTGAGCAGGAGGGCGAACTCGTCGCCACCGAGTCGGCCGAGCAGGTCCCCGGGGCGGACCAGCGCGTTGAGTCGGTTCGCGGTCAGCCGCAGCAGCTGGTCGCCGGCCGCGTGGCCGAGGGTGTCGTTGACTTCCTTGAACTGGTTGATGTCCAGCAGCAGCAGCGCCACCGGGTGATCGTGGCTGAGCTGTCGCAGCGACTGATCACCCTTGCTCAGCATCGCCGCCCGGTTGGCGAGCCCGGTGAGCGGGTCGTGCACCGCCTCGTACGACGAACGGGCGGTCACCAACCGCAGCTCGTGGTGGGTCGCGGCGTCGTGCAGCGCGGCGGCGAGCGCGTCGCCGAACGCGGCCACCGCGTCGCGTTCCCGGGCCGTGGGCGGGGCCGAGCGGGGGAACCGCACCCGCAGCCGACCGACCGGGGCGGCACCGACCGACAGCGCCCGGCTCAGCTCGTGCTCGTCCGGTTCCGACTGGTCCGGTGGGTCGGTCTCCCGGTCGACCAGCTGACCGCCGGCATCCCCCCGGTAGCGGTGCCACCGGCCGTCGGCCCGGGCCACGTCGACGTCCACCAGTTCGGCGTTGAACAGCGTCAGCGCCCCGGTGACCGCCGCGCTGGCCACGCCCCGCTCGTCGAGCTGGTTGAGGGCCGCGGTGGCCTCGGCGAAGGCGCGCCAGGTGCGGCGCTCCTGATCGGAGCGCAGCCGGTAACGGTAGGTCTGTTGCAGCAGCCACAGCAGCGGCGGCAGCAGCAGCAACCAGCGCGGGTCGAGCTCCAGCAGCGCGACCACCACGAGGCCGACCGCCACGTTGCCGACGAACATCAGCAGCTTGCCGCGCAGGGCGGCGAGCAGCGGTGGCCCGAACGGCAGCCCGTGCCGCAGTCCCAGCGTCACGCCGCCCAGCCAGGCGGTCACCAGGAGGTATGTCACCGAACCGGCGATCACGGCCAGCGCCAGCATCGGGGTGGGCGGAGAGAGGAGCGGCCGACCGAGCGCGGTGGTCACGGACACCGCCAGTGCCGACGCGGCGGCGAGCGACGCGGCGATCCGGACGATCTCCAGGGCGGGGCGGCGGTCGTTGTGCAGTGACAGGATCGTCCAGGCCAGCCCGGTGCCGAGCAGCGTGGCGGACGGGAGCCAGCCGGCCGGAGTCAGGTAGAGGCAGATGATCAGGGCCGCCTCGCCCCAGGTGATGCTGACCATGCCCGCGGGCGAGCGGAACCGCAGCCGGGCGAGCTGGGCGAGGGCCAGGACGGCGACGGCGATGCCGAAGCGGGCCGGACCGCCGAGGGGGTCGTCGGCCGGCAGCCGGACCGGGAGGGTCAACCCGACCGCAGCGGCGGCCAGGGCGGTCAACGTGACGGCGGCGGTGAGCACGAGCAACCGGCCCGGTGTGCCACGCACCCCGAGCCGATCGAACCGGTCGTCGGCCGGTCCGGAGGTCATCGACCTACCCCGTCAGCCGACCGACCGACGTCGCGGCGGGCGCCCGGTGCTGTGCTGGTCATCGGCGCCCCCTTCCGCACACGGCTCGGAGACTTTTGGTCCCCCCGGCGGAAGGCTAAGCCAAACCGGGTGGCCGCAACAGGGGGCGACCAACCGGTTCGGCGTGATTCATGCCCGGACTACCCGTTCAAGTGCTGCTGGTGCCCACTGGGAGCGGGCGTGGATGAATCACGCCCGCCGGTCCCGTCTGTCGGATCGACGACTGATGCATCGGCCCTGGTCGGGTCGGTCGGCCGGGGCTGCTGGGGGAAACGGTCCGGCAGGCGGCGCAGCCGAGCGTTCATGTTGCGGATCAGCAGGATGGTCGCGGTGGCCAGCAGCAGGATGAGGAAGAGGCCCATCGGCCCGGCCAGGCCACCCGTGCGGGTGTCCCCGAAGTTGTTCTCCGCGAGCACCTGGGCAGCGGTCAGCATGGCGTTCCTCCGATGTGCGGTTGGTAACCAGGGTAGCCCCGCCGGGAATCAGCGCGCGTGCGCCGTCTCCCGTACCCCCGCGAAGAGATCAGACTCGGGCAGCGGGCTGTCGACCATCGAGCGGGCCAACTCGAAATCCTCGGTCGGCCAGGCGCGTTGCTGCAGCTCCATCGGCACGTGGAACCAGAAACCGTCCGGGTCGACCTGGGTCGCGTGGGCGCGCAGCGCGTCATCGCGGACCGGGAAGTATTCGGCGCACTCCACCCGGGTGGTGATCCGGGGGCCCTTGTCGGGCCGATCCTCCCACCGCTTGAGCCACTCCTCGTAGGGCGACTCCAGACCGGCGGCCAGCATCCCCTCGTGCAGCGCCATGATCTTGCCCTTGGAGAAGCCGATGTCGTAGTAGAGCTTCAGCGGCTGCCACGGCGCGCCCAGCTCCGGGTAGCGCTCCGGGTCACCGGCGGCCTCGAAGGCGGCCATGCTCACCTTGTGACACATGATGTGGTCCGGGTGCGGGTAGCCACCCTCCTCGTCGTACGTGGTCACGACGTGCGGACGGAACTCACGCATCAGCCGCACCAGCGGGCCCGCGGCGACCTCGACGTCCTGCAGGGCGAAGCAGCCCCCGGGCAGCGGCGGCAGCGGGTCGCCCTCGGGCAGGCCCGAGTCGACGAAGCCCAACCAGGCCTGGTCGACACCGAGGATCGCCCGCGCGGCGTCCATCTCGGCCCGCCGGATCTCACCGATGTTCGCCCACACGTCGGGCCGGTCCAGCTTGGGGTTGAGCACGCTCCCGCGCTCACCGCCCGTGCACGTCACGACCAGGACGTCCACCCCCTGGGCGACATACTTCGCCATCGTCGCCGCGCCCTTGCTCGACTCGTCGTCCGGGTGCGCGTGCACGGCCATGAGACGCAGTTGCTCTGCCAACTTCGGCGCTCCTCGTCTGTGCCGGACGGTGGACCCGACCGGGCTCGACCGGCTGACCTGCCGGGATCTTCCTCGCCGCACCCTGTCCCCGGCCAGCAGCGCCAGACATGACCTGCTATTCCTGCCGCTGGGCCGGGTGGGAGGATGGGGCTCTGCCATTCTTGCCGATGCCGCCGACAACAACGCCAGGAGATACCCGCCGGTGACCGAGACGCACGCCACAATTTCACCAGGCGCGCCGGTATTTCCGGCTGGGCGCTACGGCCGCCGTCGCGCAGCGGGCGGTAAGCGCCGCCGTACGCTGCTGGCCGCGCTGGCACTGTTGGCGCTCGCGGCGACGCTGACCGTGATCTCGGTCCGGCTCTACCGCCAGTACGGCGACCCGGTCTACGACGCCCAGGTGATCACGTACACCGACATCACGGACAAGCAGGTGCTCGTCGACTTCCGGGTGACCGTCCCGCCGGGTGGATCGGCGGTCTGCGTGCTGCGTGCCCGCGACCGCGCCGGGGCCGAGGTGGCCCGCGAACAGGTCACCGTGACCGCAGACGCCGGGGACCGGCACGTCACGACCCGACACCGCCTGACCACCACCGCGCGGCCGTTCATCGGCGAGGTCCTGCGCTGCCAAGCACCGTCCTGAGCTGCCCAGACAGCACCGACAACGGGGCCGAACGAGCGCCTACAGCCGGTGTCGGATCCGGACACCGGCGGTGATGGCCGACACGCTGTGTCGTACCGCACTGGTAGCTTGGTAGTTCACCTGTCAGCCAGCCACGCACAACTGAGGAGAACGCCTGTGTCCACTGGCAACGAGGCGCCCGCCACCTGGCTGTCGCAGGACGCGTACGACCGCCTCCAGGCCGAGCTCGACGAGCACATCGCCAACCGTCCGGCGATCGCAGCCGAGATCAACGCTCGGCGCGAGGAGGGCGACCTGCGGGAGAACGGCGGCTACCACGCCGCTCGCGAGGAGCAGGGCAAGGCCGAGGGTCGCATCCGCTACCTGCAGGAGCTGTTGCGCACCGCGAAGGTCGGCGAGGCTCCGACCGCCGACGCGGTGTCGCCGGGCATGGTGGTGACGATCTACTTCGACGACGACACCAACGACACCGAGACCTTCCTGCTCGGTTCCCGGGAGATCGCGGCCACCACCGACCTGACCGTCTACAGCCCGGAGTCAGCGCTGGGCAAGGCGATCCTGGGCGGGCGAGCCGGGCAGACCTGCACCTACACGGCACCCAGCGGCGCCGACATCAAGGTGACAGTGGTCAGCTTCGAACCGTTCTCCGGCTGACCCGTCGCCGACCGCACTCCCCGCTGCCGGCCCAGCCAGGCCGGCACCCACCGTCGAAACACAGCGCATCCGAGGCGTGGCACCTACCGGTGTCACGCCTCGGCCGCGAAGACCACCTGGTAGCCGCTGGCCCGCAGGGCGCTGATCAGCGTGTCCGAGTGCTCGACGCCCCGGGTCTCCACCGACAGCGCCACCTCCACCTCGCCGAGGCTGAGGTGCGGGTTGGCCCGCTGATGCTCCACGTCCACCACGTTGGCCCGGTGCTCGGCGATCTGGCTGAGCAACGACGCGAGCTGCCCCGGCCGATCCGAACAGCGGACCGTCACCCGCAGGTAGCGACCCGCCGCGGCCAACCCGTGCTCGATCACCCGCAGCATCAGCAACGGGTCGATGTTGCCGCCGGAGAGCACCGCTACCACCGGCGTCTCCACCTCGACCACGCCGGCCAGCAGCGCGGCGACCCCTACCGCGCCGGCCGGCTCGACCACCTGCTTGCCGCGCTCCAGCAACATCAGCAGAGCCCGGGAGATGTCCTCCTCGGAGACCGTGACGATCTCGTCGACCAGCTTGCGCACGTGGTTGAAGGTGATCTCGCCCGGCCGGCCGACCGCGATGCCGTCGGCGATGGTGGCGAAGGCGGGCAGCCGGACCGGCTCCCCGGCCACCAGTGAGGGCGGGAACGCCGCCGCGCCCGCCGCCTGCACACCGATGATCCGGACGTCCGGTCGCAACGCCTTCACGGCCACCGCCATGCCCGAGATCAGACCGCCGCCTCCCACTCCGGTGATGATCGTCTTCACGTCCGGGCACTGTTCGAGGATCTCCAGCGCCACCGTGCCCTGCCCGGCGATCACATCCGGGTGGTCGAACGGGTGGATCAGCACCGCGCCGGTGCGCTCGGCGTACGTGTGCGCGGCGACCAGCGACTCGTCGACGGTGTTCCCGGCCAGCTCCACCTGTGCGCCGTACCCCTTGGTGGCGGCCACCTTCGGCAGCGGCGCGTTGACCGGCATGAAGACGGTGGCGTGCGTGCCGACCAGGCCGGCGGCGAGGGCCACGCCCTGCGCGTGGTTGCCCGCGCTCGCCGCCACCACACCGCGCTCCCGCTCCGCCGCCGACAACCGGGAGATCCGCACGTACGCGCCCCGCACCTTGTACGAGCCGGCGCGCTGCACGTTCTCGCACTTGAGCCAGGTCGGCCCGCCCAGTGCCGCGCTGAGCGGGCGGGAGGGCTCCAGCGGGGTGGTGCGGGTGACCCCAGCGAGCAACTCCCGTGCGGCCCGCACGTCGTCGAGACCGACCAATTCCGTCATGCCCCGATCGTGCCACCCGCCTCCGGGGCTCTCAGCGGCGACACCGGGTGCTGACGATCAGGCGGTGGCTGGTGACCCCGTGCCGACCCGGGGGTAGCCGGGAGCGTGGCGCGTCCACGGGGCGGCCATCTCGAACTGGCCGGCCACACCGAGCAGCAGCAGCTCCGAGCCGGGCGGACCGACCAGTTGCACGGCGACCGGCAGGCCGTCCGGGCGGCGGCCGACCGGCACGACGACCGCCGGCAGGCCGGCGATGTTCCAGGGTGCGGCGTACGGGGCGTAGCGAATGTTGGCTGACATGTTCGCCCGCCAGGACCGCTCCGACCAGCGGGCCGCCTCCGGTGGCGCGCTGGCCAGCGCCGGGGTGAGCAGCAGATCGACCGAGTGGTCGGTGAAGAAGTCGATCGACCGTTGCCGCCAGGCGGCCCGGTCGGCCTCCCGCACGTAGCCGCGACGCTGCGCCCACTCGCCCAACGCGACGTGCCGTCGGGTACGCCGTTGCAGACCACGCCGTTCCAGGCCGGAGGCCCGGACGTCGGTGGCGGCTGCGGCGAGCCAGGTGGCGATGCCCTGGAGGCCGAGCGCCGTGGGGTAGACCGGATCGGCTGGCACCGTGTCGTGCCCGGCGGCGGCGAGGAGCCGACCGGCGGCGGCGACCGCGTCCCGGTTGGGCGCGTCCGGCGTGACACCGCGCACCGGGGAACGCAACGACACGCCCACCCGCAGCCGCTGCGGCGGGACGAGCTTCTCGGGACGCCGACCGGCGAGCACCGAGAAGCCGACCGCCGCGTCGGCGACCGTGCTGGTCAACATGCCGTGCTCGGTGAGGCCGAACCAGTCGTCCGCCCCGAGCTGGCAGGGAACCACGCCCCGACCGGGCTTGAGCCCGACGAGCCCGCAGCAGGCCGCGGGAATCCGGATCGAGCCCAGACCGTCGTTGGCGTGCGCGATCGGCACCAGCCCGGCGGCGACCGCGGCGGCGGCGCCACCCGAGGACCCACCGGGGGTACGCGTGCTGTCCCAGGGGTTACGGGTCACCGCGCTCTCGTCGTCGGTGAGTGCCCACAGCCCCAGCTCCGGCATCCGGGTCACGCCGAGGATCACCGCGCCGGCGCCCCGCAGCCGACGCACCACCTCGTGGTCGGCCTCCGCGACGTCGGTGCGGGCGGCGGCCGACCCGTTCCAGGTGGGCAGGCCGGCGACCGGGGTGTTCTCCTTGACCGCCACCGGGACCCCGGCCAGCGGCAGGTTGGCCAGGTCCTCCTGCTCGTCGACCTTCTCCGCCTCGGTGATCGCCTCACCGCCGCGAACGGCGCGGAACGCGGCCAGTTCACGGTCGGCTCGGGAGATGTACTCGAGGTGGTCGGCGACGACCTGGGTCGCCGAGACGTCACCTCGGCGTACGCCCCGGGCGATCTGCTTGGCGGTCGCTCCGACCCAGGTCGCCATGATGTCCTGCACGGCCATCCTTCCCCAGCGGTCAGCCCAGCGCCTGCTCCAGATCGGCGAGTAGGTCGTCGACCGTCTCGATGCCGACAGACAGTCGCACGAGATCGCCGGGAACTTCAAGCGGCGAGCCGGCAGCACTTGCGTGTGTCATCCGACCCGGGTGCTCGATCAGGGATTCCACGCCGCCCAGCGACTCGGCGAGCACGAAGAGCTTGGCCCGGTTGCAGATGTCCACGGCGTGCTCCTCACCACCGGCGGCGCGGAACGAGATCATGCCACCGAACCGGCGCATCTGCTTGACGGCCACCTCGTGACCGGGGTGCGAGGGCAGCCCGGGATAGATCACCTGGGCGACCTTGGCGTGCCCGTCGAGGTACGCGGCGAGCCGCTCGGCGTTGTCGCAGTGCCGGTCCATGCGTACGCCGAGGGTCTTGATGCCGCGCAGGGTGAGCCAGGCGTCGAACGGGCCGTTGATCGCGCCCATCGCGTTCTGGTGGTAGCGCAACTCCTCGCCGAGCCCGGCGTCGGCGACGACGAGCGCGCCACCGACCACGTCGGAGTGCCCACCGATGTACTTGGTGGTGGAGTGCACCACCACGTCCGCGCCGAAGGCGATCGGCTGCTGGAGGTACGGCGAGGCGAAGGTGTTGTCCACCACCAGCAGGGCGCCCGCGTCGTGTGCCACGGCGGCCAGGGCGGCGATGTCGGCGATGCCGAGCAGCGGGTTGGTCGGCGTCTCCACCCAGACGATCTTCGTGCGGCCGGGCTGCACGGCCGCGCGGATCGCGGCCGGGTCGGAGACCTTGGCCGGGCTGAACTCCAGGCCCCAGCGCTGGGCGACCCGGGCGAAGAGCCGGTACGTGCCGCCGTACGCGTCGTCCGGGATCACCACGTGGTCGCCGGGCTTGCACACGGCCCGCAGCAGGGTGTCCTCCGCCGCCAGGCCGCTGGCGAAGGCGAGCGCCACCGACCCGCCCTCCAGCGCGGCCAGGCACTCCTGGAGCGCGTCACGGGTTGGGTTGCCGGAGCGGCTGTACTCGTAGCCGAGGCGAGGCGCGCCGACGGCGTCCTGGGCGTACGTGCTGGTCTGGTAGATCGGTGGGATCACCGCGCCAGTGCGGGCCTCAGGGTCCTGACCGGCGTGGATGGCGAGCGTCTCGAAGCCGTGACTCATTCTGGTGAGGCTAGTGCCCCATCGGAGAGGGCTGGAACGGAACCCGCGCTCCCGGGCGGAGGCCGGGCCAACAGCGCCGGCATAGCCTGGCCCGATGAGCGGTTGCGTGTTCTGCGGGATCGTGGCGGGCGAGGTGCCGGCGTTCCGGGTGGCCGACACCGCGGACGGGATGGCGTTCCTGGACACCCGGCCGGTGTTCAAGGGGCATGTGCTGGTGGTGCCCCGGGTGCACCTGGTGACCCTGGCCGAGTTGCCGGCCGACCTGCTGCCCGGCTACTTCGCCATGGTCCGGCGGCTGGCGGTGGCGGTGGAGACCGCCCTGGGTGCCGGTGGGACGTTCGTGGCGATGAACAACAAGGTGTCCCAATCGGTGCCTCACCTGCACACCCATGTGGTGCCGCGGACCAGGGGCGACGGGTTGCGTGGCTTCTTCTGGCCGCGCACCCGGTACGACGACGACACCGAGGCGCAGACGTACGCGGACCGGGTCGCTACGGCGCTCCCGGGCGGGGCCTGAGTCACCGTCGCGCGGGTAAGGAAGCAGGACCCTGCGGTGTTGCACGCTGCGAGCGGTACGAGAGGAGATCCCCACCGTGTTTCTGCGCCGTATGAAGGCCGAGATGGTCACGCCCGACCAGGCCCTGCCGGGCCGCCCGATCGCCATGCCGGTCGCCGACCGCCACGAGGTGCTGGGCACCCCGTTGAAGGGTCCGTTCCCGGACGGCTTTCAGGTAGCGGTCTTCGGGATGGGCTGTTTCTGGGGCGCCGAGCGGCTGTTCTGGACGCTGCCCGGCGTCTACACCACCTCCGCCGGCTACGCGGGGGGCATCACCAAGAACCCGACGTACGAGGAGACGTGCTCAGGCCGGACCGGGCACGCCGAGGTCGTCCAGGTGGTGTACGACCCCAGCAAGATCAACTATGAGGATCTGCTGAAGGTCTTCTGGGAGAACCACGACCCGACCCAGGGCATGCGCCAGGGCAACGACGTGGGCACCCAGTACCGCTCGGCGATCTACACGACGACCGACGAGCAGCGGGCCATCGCGGAGTCGTCCCGCGACGCGTTCCAGCCGATCGTGACGCGGGCCGGCAAGGGTGAGATCACCACCGAGATCGCCCCGCTCGGCAGCTACTACTTCGCTGAGGACTACCACCAGCAGTACCTTGCGCCGACCAAGAACCCGAACGGGTACTGCAACCACGGCCCGAACGGGCTGAGCTGCCCGGTGGGTGTGGCCAAGACGGCCTGACCCCGGCACAGCGCTGGCGCGGATCCGCGCCAGCGCTGTGTTGGCGTGATCGGCCGCACTCCAAGGCCGTGGCAAACTCACCTCGTGAGGATCAGTCAGGCGAATGCGGACGATGTCGCAGAGTTGGCCCGGCTGTTGTGGCTGGACACGCTTCATGAGGAGCCAACACAGCTGTCCATTGACGCATTCACAGCGGAGCTTGCGCAGTGGTGGGCCGCCCACCAGGACTCGCATCTGGTGTTCGTCGCTCGACTCCGCCGACCGGAGATCGTCGGCATGGCTTGGGCCGCGCTCGTCCCTCGCGTCCCGCGACCTGGTGCGACAAGTCGGCTATCCGCAGACATCCAGAGCGTCTTCGTCATGCCGAATCAGCGAGGCCAGGGGATCGGCTCGGCGCTCGTGGAGGCTGCGGCAGAGCATGCAACACACCTCGGATCCCTCCAGGTGACGGTTCAATCCGGTCGCAGGGCGGTCCCGGTGTACGAACGGCTGGGCTTCGAGTCGTCCCGACAGCTTCTACAGCGATCGCCGGACTAGTCGGCCGATAGCACACCGCTCACCAGCGGTCCAAGAACCCGAGCGGATACTGCAACCCCGACCCGAACGGGTTGAGCTGCCCGGTCGGTGTGGCCCGAGTCGGTGGCGGGCCGGGGCGGTGGCGGGCCGGGGCGTGCCTTCTACGTCTCAGCGACGTACACGCCCGACCCCCGGACGCCGACCACGATCCCCCGCGCTTTCAACCCCTCAACGGCGCGCGCCACGGTGCGCCGGGCCGAGCCGTATTCGTCGGCCAGCGCGTCGTACGTCGGGAGGCGCTGCCCGCGCGGAAACTCGCCAGCGCCGATGCGCCGCAACAGATCAGCCTCAATCTCATGCGCGGTGTGGGGTATCGGCACGCACACAGGCTGCGCCTACCCACCACCGAGACTACTTACACCCATTGCCCTACTGGCACTACTGGCATTACTGTCGAATCTGCGCGGTGGGTAGTGGATCTGGGATCGGTGCCCGTTGCTGCACCCAAGGGGCGTCCGCCGGTCTCGCCGATCATGCGGGCGCCCCTCATACGGCAGGGAGTAGCGATGTTCAGTGCGCGGGCAGGGGGCGATCAGCCGGCGCGGGTGCCAATTGAGCTAGAAGTATCGACATGGAACATCGTCGTCACCGGTCGAGTCACGTGCGGCAGATGCTGGCGGCCTCTACGGATCGACACCGCCACGACACCCGGCGAGATTGCCGAAGTCGTCACTGACCACCAGGAACGCTGCGCGCGGACGCAGCTACGGCCGGCGCCCTAGCTCGGATGGGGGCCGCCGGGTGGTCTCAGCGGGTACCGCGCCACCGGTGACAGTCAGGCGAGTGAACGCCACCTGTTTCCATGAGGCACGTTGCGTATGCGGTGAGCAGGACGCCAAGAGAGCGGCGACGATGCTAGCCGTCCCCACGGTTGCGCCAAGCCGGTCGTGCCGCCTGACGCGATGCTGCCCACCCATATCAAGATCACCAGAGTCGCTCTCGCGGCGGCCGGTCGGCCCACCCCAGGAGGTGGCCGGGCATTCCCGTTCGGCCCTGTGATCGAAATCCGTTGCCGAGCCCGACGAGAACTCGATAACGTGGCCGTACACGTGAAAGGAGGTGGTCCAGACTTGTATAGCAATCGGACTCGTGAGGTGGCTGTCAGCTAGCCGCTGTCCTCGACAGTGATCGGCCCGCCGCGAGGTGGGCAAAAGCACCATCGTCGAGACCGTGTGGCAGCGGTGCGGCGAATTCCAGACAGCCACCCGACCCCCGGGGTGCCGGCCAAGTCCAGCCGGCCCGCGCGCCAGCGCGGAGCGCCCCGGGGGTCGCTTCATATCCGCAGGAGCGGCCATGTCGATGCGCGAGCTGGTGGTGCTGGGGACGGCCAGCCAGGCGCCGACCCGCCAGCGCAACCACAACGGGTACGTGTTGCGCTGGGACGACGAGGTGATCCTCTTCGACCCGGGCGAGGGCAGCCAGCGTCAGCTCCTGCACACCACTGTCACCGCCACCGACCTGACCCGGATCTGCGTCACCCACTTCCACGGCGACCACTGCCTCGGCCTGCCCGGCACCATCCAACGGCTGTCCCTGGACCGGGTGGCGCACCCGGTCGCCGTGCACTTTCCCGCCGGCGGTGCCGAATACTTCGCCCGGCTGCGGTACGCCACCTCCTTCTACGAGACCGCCGAGCTGCGGGTCGAGCCCATCGAGGCCGACGGGCAGCGGATCGCCCTTAGCTGCGGCACGCTGGAGGCCCGCCGGCTCCGGCACCCCATCGAGACGTACGGCTATCGGCTGGTCGAGCCAGACGGGCACCGGATGCTGCCGGAGAAGCTGGCCGCGTACGGCATCGCCGGCCCGGCCGTCGGCGAGCTGATCCGCGTCGGGCACCTCGACCTCGACGGACGTCGCGTCACCCGGGACAAGGTGAGCGTGCCCCGGCCGGGGCAGCGGTTCGCGTTCGTGATGGACACCGGCCTCTGCGACGGGCTCTACGCCCTCGCCGAGCACGCCGACCTGCTGGTCATCGAGTCGACCTTCCTGGAGTCGGAGGCCGCGCTCGCCGCCGAGGTCGGCCACCTGACCGCGGCGCAGGCCGCCCGGGTGGCGACCGAGTCCGGGGTACGCCGACTCGTGCTCACCCACTTCTCCCAGCGCTACCCCGACCCGCGCCGGTTCCACGACGAGGCGCGCGCGCACTTCGACGGTGAGTTGATCGTCGCCGAGGATCTGACCACGGTGCAGCTTCCGCCACGCCGGGTAGCCTCGGCCGAATGACCATCACGCTCCGCCCCGCGACCGACGGCGACCTGATGGCGGTGGGCGCCCTGCACCAACGCTCCCGAGTCGCCGCATACTCCGCGTTCGTGCCGGCCGAGGCGCTGGCCGACCCGACACCGGAGGCGATGGGCCGCTACTGGGTCGAGCGGTGGCTCTGGGAACGGGACACCCACCGGATGACGGTGGCCGAGCGGGCCGGGGCGTTGGTCGGGTTCAGCCACCTGGGCCCGGACGACGAGGACGACCCGGCCACCGGGCTGCTCAACGCGATTCACCTGGACCCGGCCGAGCAGGGCCGCGGCGTCGGTCGCGCCCTGATGGTGGACGCCCTGGACGCCATGCGGGCGCGGGGCTGGCGGCGTGCCGTGCTCTGGGTGCTCCAGGACAACGCCCACGCCCGATCCTTCTACGAGCGCGGCGGCTGGACCCCGACCGGCGCGAAGCGCGAGGAGCACATCGGCACAACCCTCGCACCCCAACTCCGCTACACCCGCCCCCTC